>JADBLO010000110.1 GCA_014894395.1 Thermoplasmata archaeon | reverse complement strand
TATCTCCGAAATTACTATTTCAAAACATATCTTTCTTTAATAACATATCCCTCTTTTTTTCCCATCGTGATAATTCCATGGAAAAATATATTTTTGTGTGATTAAATCACACATTTTTGGATAACGTTTTGCGGATAAAAGAAGTTGCAAACCTGTACTGAGCACAGTCGAGTAAGTTAATTTGAGAACAGCGTAGCGATGCCCTTTATCCGCTGTTGTCCGATCCGAGCGAAGCGAGAGTGCAACGGGACGAGGATTTGCAAATGCAAATCCGAAGAGTGACAGAGCCGCTTGCCCATAATTCCTAGTATGTCGGTATGTATTGCGGGCCATTGTGTCCATGAAGTATCCCATGTGTTAACTGTTAGGCGTTTGGGGGTCGGTGTTGTTTAATCTAACCATTCTACCTCTTCTGTATCTTTTGGTAACTGCGGTAGTAATTTCCTGTTTGATTTATTAAAGTTCTTCACATCATATCTATTATTGTGCAGACCATACAGATATGTCATAATCCATGAGGAATGGTATAAATATCGCGTAATTTAAATGTTCTTACCACCCCCATTATCGACGAATTTCGGGTAGGGTGACATATTAAGAAGCGAGTCAAATACAACTGCTTCTGGATATTGGATATATCGATAAAAAACTAAAAACAATGGAGATATCTCACAAGATGTGCGTGGTCTGTACAGACCTAGTTATGAAAAAGAGCGGAGTTTAGGGTGAAACCTAACTTCGCCAGTTAGTAAAAGCATGTTATACCTGCGTGTGGGCTAACTTGTCCCATGTAATAGTTTCTCAAGGAGAGCAGAGAGTGAAATCAAGGAAATGGTAATCTGTTGGTCGGACATTGCATAGGGAAAAACAAGCTTGTCTTTGTGAGGGAGCGCCCCGCAAGTGTATACAACGTTCGGAACGTAACCCGATCGGGTATTCTCCGTCCAATTAATGAGCGGCTCTCTCAAACGGCCAAGTATTTTCGATGGATTTTCTTTGTCTAGAAGAATGGCGCCAATAGAATATTGCCGAAAAAGCCCAACGCCATGAGTAAGAAGAAGCCAACCCTCCTTGGTTTCAATCGGTACACCGCAGTTCCCAACCTGCACGAATTCCCATGGATAAGAAGGCGTCATAAGCGGTATGGTTTCATTCCAAAAATGGATATTATCAGAGTACATCAAAAAAAGGTTCTCACCGTCCTGGCGTGATACCATCGCGTAACGGCCGTTTATCCTGCGTGGGAACATGGCCATTCCTTTATTGACGGCGGCGCTCCCGTTCAGGGTAGCCATTTTGAAATGCACGAAATCTTCCGTTTCCATCAATTGCGGAAGAATAACCTTGCCGTCATAAGCAGTATAGGTAGCGTAGTATTTCTTTCTTCCATCATCGTCAGTAAAAAGAACGAATCGCGCATCCTCAATGCCGTTTTGTTCGCTGGGAGAGAGCGGGAATAGTACCCGTTCCGATAGAGGAACCGATGGTTCGAATTGTGCTTCATAGTTGCATCGGGCCAGCCATTGAATTTTATCTCTGGCAAGGCTGTCAGCCGCAGATAACGGTTGATGGTTGTAGATCTGAATTTTGACATTTTCCATAAGTTCGGTAAAAGTGAATTCATCCGATAACGAATTGATAATGAAATTCGAGAAATCGCTGAAAACGCCCATTTCTCGGAGTTTCCGAGCAAAACATATCTTGTTGTAAAGGGGATTCGCTTTCATTTCTGCGGTGGTGGAAAAACCAGATGAATCATCGATGGATATGTTGTAATCTTCGTCAATACATCCGGAACGAAATTTCAAAGATGAAATATGTCCTTCGCCTGTAGCCCGCAATGTTAATATAAAACGGAGCGAACCTGGCGGCAGTCCCGACTGGTCTGGGTGCGGAACGATCGAAGGATTGAAAAGGGCGACTGATTCGAATGAATATTCGGCCAAAAAGAATGAGCCAATGAGGAGCCTTCGTTCTCGCGAAGGTAACACATCGGTCGGCATGAACCTGCGGATGGAGTCAAATTGGCGCTCCAAAAGAGATTCGAAATTATGATGCCGGTGTGAAAACTTGTCAAGCATGCACTTAAATTCTTTCTGTATATCAGACTCATCGAGCGCCAACACTCGTGATATGATCCGTTCGATCCGCGACTCGCTGAAAGGAATATGCGGGCGTACAATGACTCGTTGTCTCTCAGGCATAAAAATAGTACTCGTATCTTTTACAAGTACGAGCGGGTATTCTTCGGATGTGTTTATTTTTTTCATTCTAGAATCGGCTCCTTGAAAGTCTCTATAATGTTCGTAATGTTCGTCATCTCGTACAGGGGCAGAAGAAACGCGATGGTCGATTCAGCGCCTTGATTGATGCCTCCGATTGAGAGGTGAAAAGTAGGCCTATCTGCAACAGTCATTCCCATCCTTGCGTCCCATCCGATTAGTCCGACGAGTGTCGGACAAACTGTAGTTATTGTGAAGTGGATATTTAAAGATTGCCTCAATATATAGTTACTGGTCTCGCAAGTG
This sequence comes from Thermoplasmata archaeon, assembly GCA_014894395.1. Lineage (GTDB taxonomy): Archaea > Thermoplasmatota > E2 > DHVEG-1 > DHVEG-1 > SM1-50. The sequence goes on along the minus strand of JADBLO010000110.1, from coordinate 3,154 downwards.
CTTCAAGTCGGGGAAAGAGGAATGACGACCCCCTCAAATAACGAGACTACTCGACCGCCATGAAATGCGCCCGAAGAGACTAGTACATGTTGTGATGGCCTTGCCCTATTTTGAAACGTATCCCAATCGATGAGAAGACTAGATTAGCACGTTGTCTCTCAGGCACAAAAATAATACCTGTATCTTTTACAAGTGCGGATGGGTATTCCTCGGATGTGTTTATTTTTTTCATTCTAGAATCGGCTCCTTGAAAGTCTCTATAATGTTCGTAATGTTCGTCATCTCGTACAGGGACAGAAGAAACGCGATGGTCGATTCAGCGCCTTGATTGCGATTTACCCTGTCCACGTGCAGCCCGTCATAACAGCCGCCATTTACCGGGTCGTAGAGCGGAATTCCCAGATCGTTAGTTCCAAGAAACCATTGGAATGCTTTTTCAGCTTCATTATACCAACGTTTGTCTTTCGTTGTTATGTATGCTTCCAGACAGGCCGAAACTGTAGAATATGCCTCTATCGGCTGTTGATCGAAAACGGGTTTGGAGTTGCCGCGTTCAAATATCTTATCTGTGCCAACAGGCTGAAGATGGCCGCGAGAAGAAGTCTGCACAGTTATCAGCCAATTTAATGATTCAATCCCACACCCGAGCATTTTTTCGTTGGCGAGGCCTCGTCCACTGACAATAAGTGCGCGGGGGATTTCAGCATTACAGTAACTTAAAACCGATTCAAACCATTTCCATTCAGCGCTACTGTTTTCGTCATAAAGTTTCATAAGTTTCGTTGAAAGCACCTCCATACTGTTACGGGCAGACCTGTCGCCCGGGAAACGTCGCTGATATTCCTGGGCCCCAATCAACGCAAAGGCCCATGCTCGCGGCGAGGAAAATGAAGATACGGATGTAAGGGCGTACTCGAAAATCTCTGCAGCCATTTGACTAAAACCTTCGTTCCTGGAACGGCCGATGCAGGTTCCGAGAGCCCATACTGCTCGGCCATGGCTGTCTTCAGAAAAGCTATCCTCCGCCCATTTACGCTGAAATGTGAGAAAATTTCTAAATCGTGCAGCTTTTTCATCCCAGGCATATCTCACGAAGCTGAGATAACGGGTTGCGAGGTCATTAAGTATCAAGGAATTTATTGTGCCGAGATTCTCAAGCAATACTGTGAGAATAAGCGCTCTTGAATTATCGTCCGTGCAATATCCTTCGGAGAAGTCGGGAACATTATGTTTTGCATGCTGAAATATTCCTATGGAATCGGTCATTCGCATCAGATGGTCAAGTTTGATTTTTGGTAAAATGGGCGGTTGTTCGTCAAGAGACCACATCGGGATCTTCTTTCGTATGACCGCTGACCGTTTTTGGCGAGCTTCTGCGAAAAGGTTGCCGTATTGTTGCGCCACCTTGTTCCAGGTCATTTCGCGGCCTAGTAGATAAGCGTTCTTGCGCATAGAATGACGTTCGACCTCATTTTTAATAAGTTTTGTGATCGCCTTGGTTATGGAGTCCGAATCTCCAAATGGTACAAGAATGCCCCTCCCGTCCGCAAGCAACTCTTGAGCATGCCAGTATGGCGTTGATATTACGGCATTGCCTGCGCCAAAAGAATAGGCGAGCGTTCCCGATGTAATTTGCGTTTCTTCAAGATATGGGGTAATGTAAATATCGGCAAGCGTAATAAGTTCCTTGAGCTCTTCTATGGAAACAAATTTATTATAAAATATGACTTGCCTTTTGATACCAAGTTCGTTCGCAAGGCGCTGCAGTGAAAGCCTGTATTTCTCGCCCTCATGCCTGAGAAGACCAGGGTGTGTAACCCCGGCGACCAAGTAAACGACATTGGGGTGGTTCTTTATGATCTCCGGGAGCGCCCGTAGTACGACTTCGATGCCTTTCTGCGGAGAAAGCAGGCCAAAAGTAAGAATGACTATTTTGCCTTCGACGCCGTATTGATCCTTATAGAAATTGGGATCGATGAAGGGCACATCGTGTATTCCGTGCGGTATCAGACGAACCTTGTCCGGAGGTGTTTTATATACACCGTGGAGAATTTCAACGCCTTTCTGGGACATGACAACTACATAATCAGATTTCGCAAGCAGTTCATCCATAACACGGCGCTGTTCTACATTTGGATTTTTAAGCACCGTATGAAGTGTTGTTATCACGGGCATTTTCAGGTTGCGCAACAATGATAAGATATAACTGCCCGCTTTTCCGCCAAAAATGCCATATTCGAATTGGAGACAGACAATATCGACGTCATTGAGATTCAAAAAGTCAGCGGCTGCCTTGTAGGTGTCGAGCTCCTGTTCCTTTATCTCTAAACGAACGCGTTCGGGGTATTGATAACCTTCTTCAATGTCGGTTATAGGAATTGCATAACATTGGACGCTAGGATTGCTCGATGCGAAAGACTCGCATAGGTCTGTCATAAATGTGGCAATTCCGCATCGACGAGGTAGGTAATTGCCGACGAATGCGACTTTCTTGATATTTTCCATAATGATCCCTTTAAGATATCAACATTCCTCTATAATCGCCAGGGCACCCTAATTTTGTGCAACTTTGGATTGAGCGGGGCGTGTGTTCGGATGATTGCTCCCCGTCCTAAAGGATTGCTCATTGTCATTCGCGACCCTCATTGCGCTTTCCTCTTATATCTTTTTGGACGCTCCATTTCGGGTATATTATACCAGTAGTTTTGCTGCTATAGAACTCTTTTTTATAGCATTAATGATTTTTTCTATTTCATCTTGATTTGATTTTTTTTATACTTGGTAAATTTGGAAAAAATACATTTTCTTGTTCTTGCATTATAATCAATCCTCCATTTTCTCATAATCGTTTTTAATACCAACATCCCGCACTTTCATTGTAAATTTTTTTATTTACTTCAACTGAGACCTTTTCAGGGAGTAAAAACATCTTATCATATGAACGATTTTGGTTCAAACTTGTATTTCTTGCTTATTTTGTATGGATCTCATTTTTTCATAAATATTTCACCATCATAAGATATGGTAATGACATTTTTGTCGTCCATTACGATGGACTGTAACATCCCAAATAACATCCAAAGATACACAGCTTTTTTGCTTTTTTTTCTCCTTTTTTAGCTCAGATTTGACTCACAAATAGGGTACTTACTAG
>JADBLO010000040.1 GCA_014894395.1 Thermoplasmata archaeon | reverse complement strand
CCCCTTGTTGTTTAAGGGTATCACCAGAAGGGACATATGTCCTGTCCTAACACAACTTAGAATCCTGTTCACAGGTGAAAAATCAAAAAGTAACGGCACCAAAAGGGAAAAAGAAGATACGACGCCACTTGGATATGACACTGAAGCATCAATCAATGGTCACATGCTGTTTGGTGTAACACACTATCCGAAGGAAAAAACACCGTTGACATTCTGGCAGTAGAATCTCTGGTTGATGGGAGCGTTCCTTATGATAGTCATATTCGCAGTTCTTGTTATGTATCTATTAAAAAGAAAAAAGAAAAAATAATAGAATAAAGTGATGAGTACTTAGGAGATCATCCTCATCAGGTTCTTTAGTACGGGAAACCTCAAAGCAAACCCGTTCAAAAGGCTGAGCGACTGTGATTTCACGGACAGCAGATCCACCGGTGTCTTCAGATACACGGTGATCTCTACAACATCGCTTGGATCATGCATATTGACGATCTTGACAGTTCCATTGAACTCGTTTGTTTCCGATGGAGCGACAACTTGTACCAGCACCGTGACCGATCCTTCCTCTGGGGTCAGACCCATGCCACTGATGGGGGTGAACGTCCAGTTCCCCCAGGCTGGCCATTCGACGATCTCCCAGTCAAGCTCCGAGGTTGAGTCTCCGATGTTTTCGACGGTAAAATTACCATAGACCGTCGCACCTGGTTTTATCTTGGTCCAGCTCAGGCTTCCCTCGCAGTCCAAATCAGGGTAGAGCGGTGTCCACCCGCCAGTGGTGAATCCCTTAATACAGAAATTCGCCGTATGATCCCATGTCGGATCGCTGAACACATAGTCGTAGAGATCAACCCAGGAGGACCCGCTGAGGTAGTAACTCTCCCCTGAGAGAGCAACGGATTTCACGATCGTCCCCCGGTCCTGTCCACCCAATAACACAGGGACCTCGGAGGTACGGTCTATGGGTTGTCCACCGGAAAAGAGTTTTACATAAATATAATAATCATCACCTGCAAGGAATCCTACTGGATCTGCAAGGGAAATGGTATGATACCCCCTGAAGTCGATCGTCCCAGGCATGGTCGCGCGTTCATCTAAAAGTACACCGCCTTCGAAGCGGTCGTACACCTTCACAGCGTATTGGACATCATCGGTTGCAGTGTAGAAGCTCACTGCTTCGAGTGTCTCATCCCCGTTCGACACAAACGCATTGAACGCTTCGGGGACGTCCGTGAGCGTATCCCGCCACCCATGATAATCATAAAAGTACGTGTTATTGTAAGGCTTGAATTGTACATCCTGGTACGATACCGCACCCATCTCCGGATGTTGACAACTCCATTTATCATAATAAGAAATCCAGAAGTACCCACCTTCAGGCCCCCACCCAGAGCCCCAGCTGTTTTTACTAATCCATGCACCTGGTAGTGGTGCTTGAGTAACTTTGTTATCATCCCAGCCTACGATAGCAACGGCATGGTTCGGATCAGTAGAGGAGGTTGGTGGTTGATAAAAGGAATAGTAACTCCCATAGTTATGAAGGAAAGAACCCTCGTAGTCGATACACGTTCCCATAACTCCCTTTGTCATTAGTGTTTCTTTTATTATGTTAATGTTACTCAGATCTTCTCCTGCGACGAACCATTCGATGTCATTGGGATAAAAGATCTCATACGAGCTATCATAGCGAGCTGGTGTCGTATAGTACCAGGCGGAATCTTCCTCTGATCCATCATTCGCAGCTGCACAATACACCGCTCCATCCCCGCGGGTGATATAGGCAGAGGCTATAAGATAATCCCCCCCGTAATGAACATCAAGACCACTGCCAGGGAAATCATCGTTGTTGAATGTATTAAATCCGTTCCACCAATCGAGATGATACTCAGCGAGATTCGGCTCCTCGGTATGTCCAGTTTCATCCCAGTTTCCAGTCATTAAGAGATTGCCCTCGAGCGAGGCCATCACCCCGTGGGTCCAACACGTACCACCTGATTGAGACTTCACCGACGTCACGTAGTTGGCACCGCCCACATTTCGCAAGTCAAAAGAACTCGGAGGATCCTGCAAAGGATTAACTGATATGGTTTGAACCTCAGATGAGACGATTTGCTGAGATTTTTTTATTTCAGAGGTTAGTGCACTAGCGGGCGCGACGACAAGAAGAGCGGTCATCGTCACAATAAACAACTTCAACCATTTTTTATTATCAAACATATTTATTCCCCTAATCTTCCAAATCAGATATAATAAACAATACAGGCTTTATCTATATAAATATTTATAATGAAGGAGCATCACCCGGAAACCATCTGGCACACTGTATTACAGAACAAATATTTGATATGAGTACCGATGAAAGACACGCAAGACGCGAGAGGGTACGCTGCTTTCTTATCTGAGGTTTTTTTTATAGAAACAAGGGAAAATCAGATAACAAAAGGATACAAGTTTTAGAGAACGTCTGATTACCCTGTACCATTTGATTGAATATTTTGACTGCAATTCTTACTACTTCCCCTGTTTCTACAAACCACTTGCAAAAGGAACTGAACCATATGCATGGATCAATGAAACCAAGATTGCCCCATGGGTTATTTATGTACTAAAAAAATAAGAAGCATACTCCAAAAAAATTGAGGATAACCGTTTTGAAAAAACTATCTACTACTTGAAGATATCTTCCTGATTTTTGGTGTTCTATTGTTTGGTGTTTCCCGAACATTTTCTCACCTTATATATATTCTCAGCGTCCATAACCTGTTTTGATGATCTATGAAAACAAAAAAAAGCTTGATACTCATAGGGCTAGTGGCTATCGTTGCGGTAGCAGCAGGGACCGTAATCGGGGTGAACCTCACCTCCGAAAAACCCATGAACAAACAAACACCATCGACCGTGTACGTCAACGCTGATGCGAACGATACGACCATATCTGTGAAGAAAGGAGACACCGTGAATCTCACGTTACAAGATTATGGTGATGGCGGCTACGTCTGGACGGTTACACGTATCGATGAAAAGCTACTGTTCCAAACTGACCAGTTCAATTGGGGCAGCTCAGGGATGCTCGGTGATTTCGGGAAAGACACCTGGGTGTTTACTGCGACACAAACGGGAAGTACCACGCTTAGTTTAGAATGTACACGACCGTTTGGTGAGAAGGATACCTGTCAGCAATTCGTGGTTCACCTGGAAATCACGTAACTAGTTTCTCTCCCTTTTTTTCTTTTTTCAAACCATTTTTTTTACGAGTATATGAATAAAGAAAAAGGAAGACAATGAAAAAAACATTTCATCGTTTCATCATTCAGAAATGTTGACCGCATGAAAAGTTATATATGAAACGTTTTCACTTCTGGTCTCAACAAAACTGGCTATTGGCCCCGTAGTGCAGCGGTTAGCACAAGAGACTCTGGATCTCTAGACACCAGTTCGAATCCGGTCGGGGCTGTCATACGAGAGTGAGGAACATGGAGTCAACAGAACCTATCAACAAGGATTTCATTCGAGAAATCATCAATGAAGACTTGACAATTAACAAGTACAAAGGCCGCGTTCATACCAGATTTCCCCCAGAACCAAACGGGTACCTGCACATCGGTCATGCGAAATCAATCTGTCTGAACTTTGGTATCGCAGAAGACTACCAAGGCCTCTGCAACCTTCGGTTCGATGACACGAACCCTACCAAAGAAGAGGAGGAGTACGTTCAGTCCATCATAGAGAATGTCAAATGGCTTGGTTTCGACTGGGAGAACCGATTGTTCTTTGCCTCAGATTATTTTGAAAAAATGTACGAATATGCGGTACAATTGGTCAATGCAGGCAAAGCATATGTTGACGATCTTCCAGCTGATAAAATCACGGAATACAGAGGGAATCTTACCAAACCAGGCAGAAACAGCCCGTATCGTGACCGATCTGTTGAGGAGAATCTAGATCTTTTAGCGCGGATGAAAGCAGGTGAATTTCCTGATGGCCAAAAAGTCCTGCGAGCCAAGATTGACATGGCGCATCCAAATCTGAACATGCGCGACCCGGTGATGTACAGGATCTTACATGCGAGCCATCATCGTACCGGTGATACCTGGTGCATCTACCCGATGTACGACTGGGCGCATGGCCTGGAAGACTCCGTTGAAGGCATCACCCATTCCATTTGTACCCTCGAGTTTGAGAACCACCGGCCGCTGTATGATTGGTTCCTTGATGCACTTGTGGTGTATCATCCGCAGCAAATAGAGTTCGCCCGCCTGAACCTTACCTATACCATCATGAGTAAACGCTTGCTCCTTCAGTTGGTTGAAGGGAAGTATGTTGCTGGTTGGGATGATCCCAGGTTACCGACCATTAGCGGGATGCGTCGTCGCGGGTATTCACCATCTTCGATCCGGAATTTCTGTAAACGTATTGGTGTCGCGAAAGTCAACAGCATAGTCGATTTTGAATTCCTTGAGCATAACGTCCGGGAAGACCTGAATAAAAACTCCGCACGATTTATGGGGGTTCTGCGTCCACTCAAAGTAGTGCTTGAGAACTACCCGGACCATCAGATAGAGGAACTTGAAGCGGTCAACAACCCTGAAGACCCTGCGCTCGGGAAACGTCGGATACCGTTTTCCAAGACTCTTTTTATTGAACAAGATGATTTCATGGAAAACCCACCAAAGGATTTCTACCGGCTTGCACCAGACCGTGAGGTACGACTCCGATACGCTTATTTCATTAAATGCAACAAGGTTGTGAAAAAAGATGGGAAAATAGTTGAGCTGCATTGTACCTATGATCCCGCCACCAAAGGAGGATATGCCCCCGATGGGAGAAAAGTGAAATCAACGATTCACTGGGTGTCAGCTCCGCATGCCATCTCCGCCGAGGTACGATTGTACGACAGGCTTTTTACTGTTGTTGACCCTGCTGGGCAGAAAGAAGCTGATTTTAAAGAATTTCTCAACCCTCATTCTCTCGACGTCCTTCATGAATGTAGAGTAGAACCTGCGGTGAGTACCCTCAAGCCATTTGATCGATTTCAATTTGAACGCCTGGGGTACTTCTGCGTTGATCCAGAGACAACTCAGAACAAACTTGTTCTGAACAGAACTGTTGAACTGCGTGACGCCTGGGCGAAAATCCAGAAAACAGCGCAGAAGAAATAAAGATATAGACCCAATGTGTACAAAGCATACTCTTAAATAAAATAAAAGATTCCCAGTATGAACATATGGCCCTGTGGTGTAGCGGTAACATGCCGGCCTTTGGAGCCAGCGTCAGCGGTTCGACCCCGCTCAGGGCTGTTTATCATCGAAAAATCCTTGGTTTATTTCAATGTTTCACTGCAGTCTGTTTCCAATCATAAGTTCTCTTCAGATTAATCAATGTATAATTTTAAATACTAATTGTATAATACAAGCCTAAAAAAGGATGTATAAAAAATGTATAGAGAAAGTAGTGGCGGTAGTCGTTTTGGGGGCGCACCACGAGAAATGCATAAGGCGACTTGTGCAGATTGTGGGAAAGAATGTGAAGTTCCTTTTAAACCGGATGGTTCAAAACCTGTGTACTGTAGGGACTGCTATCAAAAACACAGACCAAAGAGATTTTAGTAAAAGAATGAAAAATTCTTAGGTTCATTTATTTTACAAAATCTTTTTTTATTTTTTTTTTATTGTAGAGCTTGTCTGAAAAATAATTTCGTTGAACTTTTTGACTTTTCCATCATTCTA
>JADBLO010000034.1 GCA_014894395.1 Thermoplasmata archaeon | reverse complement strand
CTTTTAGGCGAATTGCCTTCCCGGGTAGGGTATCAACCCACCATGGCCAGTGAGATTGCTGACCTTGAGGAAAGAATTTGTAATTCCCCCACCGGGTCCATCACCTCAATCCAGGCGGTGTATGTACCGGCTGATGATTTTACTGATCCGGCAGCAGTGCATACTTTTAGTCATCTTTCTGCTTCAGTGGTGCTTTCCCGACAGCGGGCCAGCCAGGGATTGTATCCGGCGGTAGACCCCTTAAAATCTGCCTCTAATATGCTTTCACCGTTGACCGTTGGTCAGAGGCATTACCAGATAGCCCGGGAGGTTAAACAGAATTTATCTGAATATGAGGAATTAAAGGATATTATCGCCATGCTGGGTTTGGAGGAATTATCCAAGGAAGACCAGAGAACGGTCAATCGTGCCCGGCGCCTGGAAAAGTTTTTAACCCAGCCCTTTGCCACCACAGAACAGTTTATCGGCAATAAGGGCCGCCGGGTTAGTTTACCCGAATCATTGGATGGATGTGAGAAAATATTAAATGACGAATTTGCCAGTTATTCCGAGCAATCACTTTATATGATTGGCTCCATAGAAGAAGCGAAAGAAGAAGATAAAAAAGAAGCGAAAAATGATTGATTTAAAGATATTATTACCGGGGAAGACATTTTTAAAAAGGGAAGTCAAAAAAATAACCGCAGAAGCAGAAAACGGATGGTTTTGCCTGCTGCCCAAACATGTTGATTTTACCACTTCCTTGACACCGGGGATTTTACTGCTAACCACATCTGAGGGGAAAGATGTTTTTTTAGCCATCGATGAAGGAATCCTGGTAAAATATGGGAATAAAGTGGTTATTTCGACCCGAAATGCCATAGAAGGAGAAGATTTGGGAGAGCTGAAAAATCGGGTGGAGGAAATATTTATAAAAACAGACGAGAAAGAAAAAGATGCCCAAATAGCTTTAAGTAAATTAGAAGCAGATTTTGTCAGAAGTTTTTTGAATTTGGAGACTCATGAATAAATGGATAGCAAGAATAAATCAAAAGATATACAGCAGGGTTTTCTCAGGAAAATCGAGAAAAAAGAAAAACGCAAATTAAGAGCCCGAGACAAGAAATATCAGGCCATATGGTTTGGTATGGGTTCGTTCGGGGTGATTGGCTGGTCAGTCATGATACCGACCGTGATTGGCATTGCGGTGGGTATTTGGGCTGATAAGAGATGGCCGGGTCATATTTCCTGGACCTTGACTTTTCTCTTTTTGGGGATTATCCTTGGCTGTCTCAATGCCTGGTACTGGGTGGAAAAAGAACGAAAATCGATTGAAGAGGAAAACGAAGAATGAGTCTTAGTATTTACAGCTTATTATATTTTATCATTGGCCTGGGGTTAGGACTATTTTATTTTGGCGGTTTATGGCTGACTATTAAAAATATGAATCAGGCTCGTTCGCCGATTGTATTAACCCTGGGAAGTTATATTTTAAGAATAGCTGCCGTGTTTTTGGTATTCATTTATATTGCCCGTCAGGGTGATTGGGGAAATATTTTAATCCTGTTGGTGGGATTTATTATCGCTCGTATTTTTTTAAGTAGAATAATTGGGAAACCAAAAAAGGAACCAAAGCAATAATATTTGAATAGGGGATGGGGAATTAAAAATGGAAATAAGTCCGGATGCAATCATTTTTTTTAAGTGGAATGGCATCCATCTTAATGCCACGATTCTTTTTACCTGGGTAGTCATGCTAATACTTATTTTAATCAGCTGGCTGGCCACCAGAAATTTAACCATTGGTCCTAAAATCAGCCGCTGGCAAAATTTTTTGGAAGTGATTGTCGGTTATATACGGCAGCAGGTGAAAGAAATTACCCAGCAGAATCCGGATCCTTTTATTCCTTTTTTAGGCACCCTATTTTTATTTATTTCGGTGTCCAACCTGCTGGCTATTATCCCCGGTTATCAAGCTCCGACCGGTTCATTGTCCACTACCGGTGCGCTGGCCATTTGCGTATTTTTTGCCATACCCATTTTTGGCATTGCTAAAAAAGGTGCGCTGGCTTATTTTAAACATTATTTGGAGCCTTCTATTTTCATGGCGCCTTTTAATGTGATTGGCGATTTTTCCCGTACGCTGGCCCTGGCGGTCCGATTATTTGGGAATGTGATGAGCGGCTCATTGATTGTGGCGGTTTTGTTGATCATCACCCCTTTGTTTATACCCATTGTGATGCAGGTTTTAGGATTATTAATTGGTCAAATACAGGCTTATATCTTTACCGTGCTGGCCACGGTTTATATTGCTTCGGCCACACGGATAGAAAATAAGCCGGAACAGATAGAACAAAAGGAAGGGAGTAAAGAAGATGAGTAGTATTGATATTATCGGTGCGGTTTCTATTATTACTGCGGGAATCACCATTGCCATTGGTTCGATTGGCCCCGCCATAGGAGAAGGGATGGCCCTGGCCCGGGCATTGGGAGCGATTGCTCAACAGCCGGATGAGGCCAATACCATTACCAGAACTTTATTTGTGGGATTGGCCATGGTTGAATCGACGGCGATCTACTGTTTGGTCATTTCAGTCATTCTTATTTTTGCCAATCCTTTCTGGAATTATGTCTTAAGTCATTAGGGGGGTTAATATGCTTTTAGATTCATTTACTATCATTGCCCAAATCATTAATTTTTTAATCCTGATCTATCTCTTGAAACGATTTTTATTTAATCGGATTATTAAGATTATGGATGAGCGGGAAAAGCAAATCACCGACCGGATGCAAGATGCTAAAACAGCAAAAGAGGCAGCTCAAAAAGAATTGGATGAACAACAAAGGATAAGAGAAGAACTGCAGGAAAAATGGAATGAGATGCTTGCTCAGGCCAAAAAGGATGCCCAAAAGAAGCGGGAAGAATTGGTAAAGGATGCCAGAAGCAAAATTGATGAAGAGCAAAAAAATTGGAGAGAGGCGATATTAAAACAACGCACCGCTTTTTTAAGGGACCTTCGCCATTTATCCTGCGAGCAGGTGTGTCAGATGAGCAGAAAGGTTTTAGCTGATTTAGCCGGTGAAAAATTAGAAAACCAGCTGATTGAAAATTTCTTGATCCAGTTGGGTAAGTTGACCAAAGAGGAAAAAAATGATTTTATCCGGTTTATTGATAAGGATGAGCGGAAGATTTGGGTGGATAGTAGTTTTCAGCTGACCGGCAAAAAAGAATCCGAGATCAGGAAAATATTGGAAGAGATAATCGGCGATAAAGTTGAAATCAATTTTAAGGTTTCTCCTAAATTGATTTGCGGCATTGAAACGCGAACAGAGGGTAAGAAGATTTCCTGGAATATTGAAAACTATTTAGACGGACTGGAAGAGCAGTTTAAGAAAGCTTTTACTGAATTCAGTTTTCAAGAATCGGATGTTGAAAAGAAAGAAAACTAATCTGGTTTGGATGGATTAGGATGTCATTCATGGTCATGTGGGGGTATTGATGGATAATACAACGAAAGAGATAGATACTTTATCTTTAGAAGAAAATTTAAAAACGACTTTTTCCAGTATGAATCGCGTGATCAAACAACAGAAAGCATCCTTATATGTACAGGAAATTGGGATTGTATCCGCGGTAGGTAAAGGTATTGTCACCGCAAAAGGGTTACCGGAAGTAAAGGCAGGGGAAATCGTTATTTTTAAAGACCGCCAGCGGGGGATGATCTTTAATCTGGAACCGGGCAAGGTAGATATTGTTCTGCTTGATGATGCGAAGGGGATTAAGGCCGGAGATGAAGTGAGGAGAACCCACCAGGTCATGGATGTCCCGGTTGGCGAATCATTGTTGGGAAGGGTCATCGACCCGGTGAGCCGTCCCCTGGATGGTTTAGGAACCTTAAGGACCATGGAGAGATATCCCATTGAGCGTGAATCTCCTCCCATTATGGATAGAGAGCCGGTCTATGTTCCTTTACAGACAGGTATATTAGTCGTGGATGCCCTGGTACCGATTGGCCGGGGACAGCGGGAGCTTATCCTGGGAGACCGACAAACCGGGAAAACAGCGATTGCCGTGGACACCATGATTAATCAAAAAGATAAAGAGGTTATTTGCATTTATTGTGCTATCGGTCAAAAGTTATCTTCCGTGGCCAGAGTGATTGCTCAACTTAAAAAGTCAGGAGCCATGGCATATAGCCTGGTCATGGTGGCATCAGGAGAAGATACACCCGGCTTAAATTATATTGCTCCTTATGCTGCTACCAGTATCGGTGAATATTTTATGGAAAGAGGAAAAGATGTTTTAGTTATCTATGATGATTTAACCCATCATGCCCGCTCTTACCGGGAGCTGTCGCTTTTGTTAAGAAGGCCGCCTGCCCGGGAAGCCTATCCCGGAGATATTTTTTATATTCATTCCCGCCTTTTAGAAAGAGCGACTCATCTGAAGAAAGAAAAGGGCGGCGGTTCTTTGACTGCTTTGCCCATTATCGAAACCCAGGCACAAAATTTATCAGCTTACATTCCTACTAATCTTATTTCCATTACCGATGGCCAAATTTATCTTTCGCCTCAATTATTCCAGGGAGGGCTGCTGCCGGCCGTTGATGTGGGGAAGTCAGTATCCCGGGTAGGAGGAAAAACGCAATTAGCTTCCTATCAAGAGGTGGTGGGCAGCCTGCGTTTAACTTATTCTCAATTTCAAGAGCTGGAAATCTTTTCCCGGTTCGGCACCCAGTTAGATGAGAGTACCATAAAAATCCTGGAAAGAGGAAAAAGAATAAGAGAGATTTTAAAACAGAATCAATACGCTCCCTACTCAGTCATGGAACAAATAACCATTCTGCTTATGGTAAACCAGGGGTTATGGGATGGGGTTTCGGTTGAAGATATTAAAAAAAAGATCATAGAAATAAAAAAGAATTTGGAAGACAGATTTCCCCAGTTGGAAGAAAAAGTGATGAATAACAAAAAACTGGATAGTGATGAAGTAAAAAGGATTCTTGATTTTGTGGAAACATCCATTTTAAAGAGAGAGGAAAACGAGCCAAATGCAGATGCTGGAAGCCATTCAGAGAAAAATTGAAAGTGCCCAGGATTTATATTCTGTGGTCAAAACCATGAAGGCATTGGCGGCAGTGAACATTCATTATCATGCGCGAGCCGTAGAGGCCATTACCGAATACCACCAATCCATTGAGGTGGGTTTTCAGGCATTGTTAAAGGAAAAGCCGGAGATATTAAAAAAACCGCTATTGAAAAATGAAAGACGAATGGGAGTCATTATCTTTGGCTCGCAAAGAGGAATGGCCGGTAAATTTAATGTGATGGCTGCCAATGCCTTTATGGAGTGGGAAACAGATAAAACTTTCGATTATGCTCAATTAAAAATAGCGGTTACCGGAGAGAGAGTCGAAGAACAGTTAAAAGAAATTGGCTACCAACCGGCAGCCAGGATTGATTTTCCTGAATCCAGGTATAACCTGAATAGCGCCATTCAGGAATTGTTGGTACTGGTGGAGTCATGGCGGTTTCAGGAAAAAATAGATGATATTTATTTATTTTATAATAAGCTCGCCAGAGGGGTGATCTTTGAGCCCTTTCAGTTTCATTTATTCCCTTTAGACCAGCAATGGCTGGAGGAATTAGCTTTAAAAAAATGGCCTTCCCGTAATTTCCCACTATATACTCTTCCCTGGGAAGAGCTGCTCTATTCCTTCATCCATCAATTTTTTTATATTTCC
>JADBLO010000012.1 GCA_014894395.1 Thermoplasmata archaeon | reverse complement strand
TACCCTCTTTAACAAGTCTAAGTTGACTCTTATTAACAGGAAGAAAAACCATGATACAAAGGTATCATTTTATCATATTTATAGTTGGTTGTGACCACAACTTTTTATTATACTTCTCTGCATCATCCACACATCTCAATTCATCCAACAACACGAATTACATTTATCATCCACTAATATCCAGAAATGATTCCTATACTTTCTATACAATAAAAAATTTAAATACTGGTGAGTATCCCCCTTCGTCCAAAAGGACAGGAGGCCTAAAACAAGAAGGTGAAAAAAATGTTTTGCATAAGAAAGAAGAACATGGCAATCAGGGGGTCGAAACCGCATGACGAGTTTCGACCACGCTATTAACGAATACCAGCGATATCTATGGCAGAATGGATACAGGAAGAACAGCATCAAACATTACCTCAAAGCCATTAGGCAGACACTGAAAAATACCGATCTGGAAAACATCACGCAGCGGACACTGGATGATATCAGCATCGAGCTGCGCAAACGCTACCAGCCAAATGGCAACCGCAACCGCCACGCAGCAATCAACCTGTTTTGCAAAGTGATCCTGAAGCGGAACGATCTGCACCTGAAGATACCAAGATCGAAAGCCCGTAACAGGGATGTCCTCACCAACAAAGAGATAGATCAGATCCTCGAAGCTGCCACGGAAGAATCTCGGACAGTTTTTGGGGTGATTCAAACCATCTACGACTGCGCATTACGAATAAGCGAAGTATGCCACCTCAACCTCGAAGACATCGATTTCCAAAGCATGGAGATATCACTCAAGGACACAAAAACCGGTGACAACATTGTCACGATGACATCGCGGGTGGCAGAAGCGATTAACGACTATCTGGTATACGAGCGGCGTCCAGCTGACAAGGGAGAAAAAGCGCTGTTCCTCAGTGAACGCGGGCTTAGGATCGGCGAACACTTCGTAAGGAACCATCTGAAACGATGCGCCGTCGAAGCAGGGATACACAAACGCGTCTATGCGCACATGCTTCGAGCGTCGTGTATAACCCACCTCTTCAACGAAGGGATAAACCCGAACTCCATCCAGAAGCACGCACGGCACAGGGATTTCGCCCAAACCATGACGTACAACAGACCGACCCAGCAGCAGATGAAGGCTGACATCGAGAGGGTTTTCGCCAAGAAACCGGATTTAAATGACGAAGACCGGATCCGGGTGGTCATTGATAAATACGTCCGCGGAGAAATCACTGATCCCGAGCTACAAGCACTCCTTGAAATGATAAAACCAAAACAGTTAAAGCACCGAGGCGAATTCAGTGGCTACGCGTGAATCACGCCAGGTAACTCGTCTTTCGCCAGGTAACACGGCAACATGGGCGGGTAACAAAGTGGTTATGAGTTTTCTCCTTTTGAGAGGTATATAAAAATATATATTTTCCTTCCTTAATTACAAGGGAGTATTAACCTACATAGATCTTTTTATTCGCTCAATAGCACTATCGATGTTTTTGAGAGTTGTTGCGTACGAAAACCTGAGATACCCTTCACCGTATGGACCAAAGGCGGTGCCTGGAAGGGAGGCCACCCCTGCCTTATTAAGAAGATGGTCAGCACATTCTTGTGAGGTCATGCCTGTGCCTTTGATATTTGGAAAAGCATAAAACGCGCCCTTTGGTACCTGGCATCTAAACCCTGGTACTGAGTTCAAACCTTCAACGATTCGATCTCTTTTCTCTTTGAATCGTGCCATCATCTCAGGTATGAAACTCTGGTCGCCGGTCAGTGCTTCTATACCGGCCCATTGCGTGAACGCTGCGGTGCATGAAACAGCACTCACCAGGAAATCTTTGAGCCGCTCAGCCATCGCGTGTGGTACCACCATATACCCCAATCGCCATCCGGTCATAGCATAGTATTTAGAAAAACCATCCAAGAGCACAGTCCTTTCCTTAGCTGCATCTCGTACTGTCGGAGAGTAATGATGTGTGTCGTATGTCATCTTAGAATATATCTCATCAGAAACCAAATAGATATCGTGCTGTTCAGCAAGTTCAGCAATTTCCTCCATTTCTGATTTCGTCATCACAGATCCTGTTGGATTTTGCGGCGAGTTTACGACGATGAGTTTCGTTTTCTTCGTTATTCTGTCTCTGATGTCATCAGGGCTCATACGGAACTCGTTTTCTTCTAACAGGGGAACCATGACTTGTTGCGCCCCGAGGAACGCTGCAACTGATCCATACGTGGGATACCCCGGATCCTGATAAATCACCTCATCCCCAGGATCAACAATCGCTAACATAGAAAAAAATATACCTGGTTTTAACCCTGGTGTGATCACGACTTGTTTCAGGTCAGGACGGTAGCCCCTGGTTTTCTCCACTTCATCTTGTATCACCTTTCGCAGCTCCATAATACCAATCGATGGAGTGTAATGGGTTTTTTTCTCCTGGATAGCGCGAATACCTGCTCGGATGATGTTTTTAGGGGTCTCGATATCAGGCTCTCCGATTTCAAAGTGAAGTATGCTCTTTTTTTGTCGTTCTAACTCTTGGGCTTTTGCGAGTACTTCAAAGGCAGCCTCTCCGTATATTCTGCTTGCTCCTTTACTTAGGTTTACCATAGGTCATTCACTTTTTTTTACCTCATTGTTTGTTGTCTCAGATGAAATTACAATGGCTATACAGGCAACCCAATTGCTTTTCCATGTGTACTCAGATGAAGTTCTTTGAGTTTGTTTGCAGTGGGAATGCCGTTCCTATCCCATCCTCGAAGAGAATAGTATTCTTGTACGCTTCGCTGGAACCCTTCTATAGGTATAAGAATTCCTTTCGCTGGTCCCTTCGTAAATGGGTCCTTATAGAATCGAGGTGGCAGTGTATCGACGAGTGATTCTTGTGTTTCTCGAAGGTTAAACAAACGAATAAGATTCCAGATGCGTTCCCCAGCCAATAGATAACTTTCAACGGTATGGTCAAATCCAGATGCAAGGTTCCACATGCTCACACAATCTGCTTCAGAGATTGGCGCAAAATCACACAGTACCAGTGAGAAGAATGCAGACCGCTCATCCTGAACCTTTTTGACAAGAAGCGCTTTCTTTTCGAAAGAAAACCTGTAAAAATCAGGGTTGTTCATCTCCGTTGTTACCGTCCATGCTCTCTGATGGCATCCTCCTCTATCAGATGTGGCATACGCAAGACCCATACCAAAGGCACCCCGGGGATCATACCCTGGTATTTCCAGTCCTTTAACCTGCACTGCGTACTGTTCACTTCCTTTCTGTAGTCGTGATGAAGCACCTCGTACCCCCTCAGCTAATAAACCTCCTGCTGCTCCCCGTCGATAGGCGATATCATCGATAAGTCCTGCAAGCTCTTTTGTCTTTCCCCATCCAATCGCGTGGCCTCTGAGATCCTCATTGGTGATAGTACCTTTTTCATAGGCTTCAATGGCAAAGCCGAGCACCCCACCTAACGAGATGGTGTCCATGCCAAGCTCATTGCATCGTTCATTAAGATAAGCTATGTCTTCTATTTTCCCGACACCAAGGTTGGAGCCCATGAGTGCAATGGTCTCATATTCAGGTCCCACTAACGAAATATCTTTGTACGGTCCTGATTTAATAGACGACTGATTCCAACAGGCAATTACGCAGTTGTAGCAAGCCCCTGATCCATCCACTATCTTCTTCTGCATGGCTTCGGCGTTGATCGCATCGCCTTGTTCAAAGTACCCTTCTTGATAGTTTCTCGTTGGAAGCAGCCCCCAGTCGTTCACTGGTTTCACCCAAAAAGGCGTCCCATATTTTCTTCTCAAAGGAACAAAACTATTTTCTTGTATCTTCTGGAGAACTTCCTTGGTCTTAACACGGAATTTTTCAGAATCATGTAAAGGGATTTTCTTGGTGCCAGTTACCGCAATAGCTTTGAGGTTTTTTGAAGCCATCACTGCGCCAGTGCCTCCTCGCCCCGCATGCCGATGTCCATCAATAGTAATAGCTGAGAAAACAACAAGATGTTCACCAGCAGGTCCTATCACCGCGGTTTTTACTCGCCCTTCGGTTTTTTGAAGCCAGTTGTGGGTTGCGAGACATTCCTTCCCCCAGAGTTTTGAAGCATCCTTGAATTCAACAGTATCATCTTTGATGAGGAGATACACAGGGGTATCAGATCGACCGGTGAGAAGAATAACATCCCAGCCTGCTTTTTTCATTTCTGCAGCGAAGATCCCCCCAAAATGGGAATCAACATACAGACCGGTTTGTGGGGATTTTGTCACAACGGTTCCTCGTCCTGATGTCTGCGTTGAGGTACCTGTAAGAGGACCGGTGGTAAACATGAGAATATTCTCTGGTGCCAGAGGATTCGTCCCCGTTGGAAGTCGATCAAAAAGAATTTTCGCCCCTAGGCCTTTTGCTCCGATAAATTCCCTGGCGCTCTCCACATCTGTTTCTTCAACAGTAACACGGCGTGTTGTGACATTAATATTCAGCATTTTTCCTGTGTATCCGCCGCTCATATAACCGCCATTTTATTTTTTATGATAAAAGATTATGGTGTACCTATTTTCGTACTCTTTTCAATGAATGTTCGATTGATGTTTAGCAGATCGATAAGCAACGCGAACCCTGTTTCTCTTCGACCTGCACCAGGGCCTATAATAGTGACCGGCCCGAGTTCATCGGTGTAGTAGGTTAATGCATTAATGGCATCACCTACTCCTGCTAATGGGTCGCTGAACGGGAGTTTCTCTAGCTGGACCTGTGCTTGTACTGAGCCGTTTGGTTGAATCTCTGCGCTTCCGATGAGCTTCCATCGTTTTCCCTCAGCTTTTGCTATTTTGATATCTTCTTTCGTCAGTTTTGTAATGCCTTTTCTTTTCACATCCTCCCAAGTGAGGTGTTTACCAAGGATAACATTGGTTAAAATGACGACCTTGCCAAGGGCATCCCAGCCTTCCACATCTCCTGTGGGGTCTGCTTCAGCATACCCAAGGCTCTGCGCTTTCTTCAAGGCATCATCATAGGACATACCTTCTTCCATGCGGGTAAGGATGTAATTTGTCGTTCCGTTTAATATGCCTCTGAACCCGGTGATGTTGTTGCCTGCTAACGTGTAGTGGGCAAGGTTCAATGCAGGAGTACCTGCGAGTACAACACCTTCGAAACTATAGTATGCGTTATGTGACTGTGCTAGTTCTATGAGCGTCCTAGCTTGTTTTATCACTGGTCCTTTGTTTGTAGAAACAACATTTTTTCCCAGGGAGAGAGCTGTTTTTATATGGGTAAACGCTGGCTCGCCAGTTTTAATATCGGTGTAGGTGACTTCTATAATCGTATCAGCATTAGTCTTTTTAATCGTAGTTACACTATCCATACCTTTGATGCCTGCAGGATATGTATTTAGTTTCTCGCCTTTTTTTACGAGGGCTAGTATTTTGATGAGGTCGAGCCCGGTTTCATCATAGACAGAACCTTTCATGGTATCAGAGATGGCAACGACAGTATAGCGGAAGTCATATTTTTCTGCAAGCATGTCTTTTTTTTCTACCAATATCTCTGTTAGACCCTGGCCAACTGTTCCAAAACCAATAAATGCTATGTTGAAATGCATAGCTATCCCTCTCGGTGATGTAATTTGGGTGCGGCATGGAACGACAAACCTTTTTTTGTTAAGGCACTGGCTGTGTTATTAATAGCTGCATGTTTATCCAGATAGTTCTGCATAAGAAATGGCATGAGCCCTTTTTCTTCTATATCTGCCTTTGACATAAAATAATCGAGGATATCACTGGGGTGCTCCCGGTTTTGCTCGGCTTCGATTTCACCGCCTTCGTGTTTTGCACTAATATTCTTTACCTTTGCAGCGAGATCCAGTAACTCCTTGCGCCGGTCGTAGGGTTGAATCACGATGCTTTTCCATGTTTCAAGTATGTGGTGTTCAAACCGAACAAAGTTTTCCAGACCGAGCGATCGCCGAATATTATCACTAAGATCTATCGTGGCGTTATTCACAGAATTGGAGAAATTGAATCCAACGAGTGATGTGGAGCCGTCCTCTCTTGAAAATAGTCGTGCAGCCATAAGGGTCCAAAAAACAGAGTAGGGGTTATCATTTCCCATGTAGACCGATATTTTGAATTCGATGTCTATCCCTAGCTTGTGCAAAAGATATCCGAGGAGTATAGTTCCTGGGTTAATATTGAGGACCTGTTTCACACCATAGGTTGTATAATAATAGAGAAATTCGTCCACCCATTTAATTGGGTGATCGTTCGGTTGACCTACACCTCCAAAATAGCCGGTTATGGTCTCTGGTCCGCCGAGATGAACATTGGAGCCATCTGTCCCTCGTGTATCTAGTGTTTCACACCAACTTGCTCCGATGATTTGCATGGCTGCTGTCATTGCGAGAAGGTCGTTATCGTTTTCTTGTTCTTTCATGCATCGTACTCGTATAAATCGACCTGGCATGAGTTCTTTTTTCTCAAGCGCCTGGCGTGCTTGAGTCATAAAGAAGGGAAAATATTGACAGGCGCTTATCTCTAAGGTGACCGGAAAATCTTCGTTGAATTTGATGTCCTTTACCTTGTCGCTGAGGATCTTCTTGCGGTACTCATCAATGGTAATGAAAGCTCCGTTATCTCTTTGTTTTATCAACCATTCCAGGTCTTTAAAGTAGGAAGAGTTCTTCTTTTTTAACCGTGCCATAAGAATTTCCACGTTGCCTGCTTCTCTAGCTTTTCGGTTTATCTCTTCAGGCCCACCGTATTTTTCAACGACTGCTAAGAGATTGTTGACTAGCGTATTTTCTGGGTTCATTAAAAAAGCATTAATCTCATCCAGTCTTTTGTTTTCTATAGTAAGTTTATTTCTTATGTTCCGAGACATAGGTTGGTCCTCCCCGGTATTCTGGTAGTAAAACGAATAAAAACAGCGCTATAAATAGTATTTGTTTTTCTATCCGTCAATAGTAAATAAGGTGTGTTTGTTTACGTTTGGAAAAATCCGAACTGTTAGTAATATCTTCGTTCGAAATCAACTAACAACTCGTTTGGTATTCAAGAAGCTGAGACCGAATCCCTTCGGGGAATTATCAAGTAGTAAGTTATTCTCTATCTAATGATGATAAAGAAAAGGAAAACAAAACCATCAACTGTCTTCGTCACTAGATCTATTCCCGGTGCTTCGGCAGTAACTGTAATGTGTACTCTACCGATTCCAACGATAGGTTTGTCTGTAATAATGGTTGAATCCCCAGCAGCAATCGATAGATTCTGATCTGACTTATGTTTTCCAAGGAGAATGAACCCGCCATCAAGGGAAATGCTCCAATTTATATCAGTAACATCGGTCGTGGAAGGATTGATAAGTTCTGCCGTGATTTTGAATAATCCTCCAGAGATGTTTCCAATGGTTAACGTTTTTCCTGAGGGGAGAACAGTAATGTAGTCGTCTCTAATTTCTGTATCTGATATGGTCCCGTCGGAGACAGTAAGCGACACAGTGTAAGTCCCCTCTTGTTCATATATCCATGTTGGGTTCTGCTCTTGTGAATCAATGGTGCCGTCGTTGTTAAAGTCCCATTTCCATGAAGTGATCGTGGTATTTTCTGTTAGAGAATGATCAAAGAAGTGGACCGTGAGCGGTGCTTCACCTTCAGTAGTATCCGCTGTGAAATTCGCAGTTACTGTTGTATACAGACCTCCGGAGTTACACACAACATATCCGTCTCTACCGCCTACAACCATTTCCATAGAACCATCACCAACGATGTCTGGTATTGCGGTTATCGCATCGACAGGAGAGCCAAATGGTGAAGACTTAATTGTTGTCCCATCAACACCATCAAGGAAATACCAGTAATTATTCGTATAGAGTGTACCGACAACGACGTCATTGATGCCATCCCAATTGATATCTGCAATTCTTTCTACCATAGCAGGTTTGTCCGCGAGAGATGCAGTCCAAACAAATTGTCCGGTAAACCCATCAATAAGATACGTGGTATGACCACTTCCGTATGCAAGGAGCGCAGGCATAATATCAGGATGGCTGTCACCGTTGACATCATCAAGTTTTGCGAACTGGGTTATAATAACGTTACCACAGCTGTTCTGCCAAATATCTGCCCCGTTTGTCGCTCCGATTCCATACACATAGCCAACAAAGTCACCAGCTATTACATCTTTGATTCCATCGCTAGAGATATCATCAATCTGTTCAAGTGCCCAAACTGAAGACCCAGTCACAGTACGTGTCCACAGAGAAGTCCCTGTTATTCCATTGATCCCAACCACCTTACCGATGGTTTCTGCTTCATTCGAAGCACCAGCTACCACATCAGATTGTCCATCACCAGTAAAGTCTTCCACGCCGATAACAGAAAAAACAGGTCCACTAAGCGGGCACTCCCAGATAGATGCACCAGTGACCCCATTAAGACAATAGACACGTTTGGGTCCTGTATCTGATGAATCATCACCTGTTGCCGCAAGAACATCGATCACGCCATCACCGTTGTAATCGTACCGACAATCTACCTGGTACACCCACCCACCACCGCCATATTCATGCGTATCATGTTGCCAAATTGTTTGACCTGTTCTGCCTGAAAGGGTAAAAATCGAGCGCCCACCCCAAACGGTACCAACAACAACATCGTGATAACCATCACCATTGATATCTTCGGTAATGGCGAGGTCCAATTGAGAATACACCGATCCAATAGGTGCTTCCCAGAGAACATCCGCAGTAGCATGTGCATTCCCATTCAAACAACGTATATAGTCATCTTCTGAACAAACGATGAGATCACTGATACCATCGCCATTGATGTCATCAATTGGTGCCATTGCCTTTGGACTGTTATCAATGGGATCGTAAGGTATCTGATACTGCCAGATCATTTGCCCAATATGATAGGTATTCAAAACACCTGTGCCCTGCACAGGAACATAATACGGGCTTCCATCGGGGTCATTATTAATAATTGTAAGGGTACCGTTATAAGAAATCGCATCCTCTGACTGGAACCAAATACCAATCTTCACGGAAGAGAGAATACCAACAGTGATCGGAAAGGTAACCATTTCATCAATCGTGAAATGAGCCTCATCGCAATTAATATCAGAGATAATCACAGCCTGATCCCCAAGATTAGCAATCTCCATGAGCCAACGTGTATATGCATGGAGACGCACTGATCCATAGTTATGAGACGTTTCAGGCAGATATATATCAGGGCCAGGATTCATCGCATTACCAACTAGAGTAATCTGAACAGTCGGATGAAGAGGATCATTGGAATAGAGTGTTGCGATGGCATTTAATGGACCATACGTCAGCGGAGTGTATATAAAAGGAATGAAGGTTTGATTACTCTGAGGGATTGTCACAGGGAATGTTGTCGTACAAGTAACATAGGGAGAACCAGTGATCGTGACATTGTTAATAACAAGCGGTGCAGTACCAATGTTTTGCACCGTTGCATTCCAGGAAATAGATTCACCAACTGTCACAGCTCCATAATTATGAAACGTATCCACAACATTGATTTCTGGAGTTCCAGAGCCTGACAAATCCACCTTATAAAGATAATCATAGGAACCTACACCATTATCACAATACCAAAGATACTGTCCATCCCAAACAACGCCTGCGGGATCAACACCTTCAGAGGCGTGACTTTCCACAACAGCCCCCGTTACCGTATTAATCCTATAGAGAGTGTCCCCCCAGTAATCAGCCATCCAAAGATATCCATTTTCCATACAAAGGTCCCACGGTTGATTATCAGGGGCAGTAAATTGTTGGAGAATATTTCCTAAGGCATCGACCTTATAGATCATTCCAGGGTCTGGATAATATCGAGAAACCCAAAAATTACCGTTATCATAAGCAATTCCAGACATGTAATGGGTCGGGAGGTTGAATTGGGCGAGAACAGATCCATTCCAAGCCAGTTTCATTGCTTTCGCAGGGATCGAGCTGCTACCAGGATGGTCAACAACCCAGAGATACTGTCCATCATACGTAAGACCATAAGCATCCTCCTGCGGACCAGTAAAAAGCAGAGAATAACTCCCAGTCTGAGGATTAATCCGATAAATATTATTTCCCGAAACACCATAAATACCGCAGTAAAGGTATGTTCCATCGTACGCAAGCCCAGAAGCATCTGCAATAATTGGAAACGTGGCCACAATAGACCATATACGCGATATGGTATTACGTCCCAAAGCAAGTTGATAGCGATACGCTGATACATCGTTGAAGGAAGTAAAATCCCGATCTACAACGCTGTTTTTCGTCTCATCATACTCTACAGTTCCACTGACCCCAAATCCTCCAATAATAAGGAAGAAAACTATTCCATAAGAAATTATTTTTTTCATATTATCACCTAAAATTTGATATTTTAATATACTCATTGGTATTTAAATATTTATGCTCAGTTTTTTACAGTTTTATAAAATCGCGACCACAAAACCAGAAAAAACATATATCAATAAGGATGCTGTTAGAAGTTATGCAACCAAAACAGTTAAAACCAATAATTGAATTCTCAGGATACTTACAAGAACCTGGGCGGGTAACAAAGTGGCTATGTGGCGGACTGCAGATCCGCCTACGAGGGTTCAAATCCCTCCCCGCCCTCTAACAAAAAAAGTCTGGGAGAAAAAATTATGAAAGTAAAGAAAAAGTACATGATAGTTTGTCTGCAGGTTCTTCTTATCTGTGGCATCACACCAATAAATACTCAACCACTCGCAGCAGAATCACCGTCATCGCTGCTTATCAACGAGGTCATGTGTCATCCATCTGAAAACGAGGCCACCAACGAATGGATTGAACTGTACAACCCCACCGAAGAATCCATTGATGTCTCCGGATGGACGATCGCGGATGAGAAAGAAACAGACACCCTCCAAGCAGATAGCATCTATGGCGACGGCATCACTAGCATCCCACCGGGAGGCTACGCTCTGATCACCGATATTGGAACCACCGTCTATGAGACCTTCACCGTTGCTGAAAACGCGATACGATTATCGGTCGACGACAGCACCCTCTGCGGATACGGGCTCAACAATCAAAAAGAAAAAATCATGCTCATGAACCAAGCAGGCACCGTGATCGATGCGATAGAATGGGGAGATGACTACGATGACGTCCCAGGTTCTCCAGCCCCGGTTCCTGCTGAAGGAACATCTCTTATAAGATATCAAGCGATCGACAATGATGATTCCTCTTTAGACTCCTTAGAGAGTACCACCCCAACGCCAGGGAGCGAAAATGCCCTTGCAACACAAAATGATCCATCAAGTACCACTGAACCAGACGAATCCACAGGATGCAGCTCATCATCTGTTCTCATCACCGAACTGTATTATGATACCCATCCGAACATCAATGCCGAATACGTTCGACTGTTGAATCCTACAAACAAGTCGGTGGATGTGTCTGGATGGTACCTCACCGACGAGCCATGGAAAGAACCTGACGATCAACCAAAAATACTCTTCCCGGAACACACTCTCATGCCACCGAATACATCGTGGTGTATTACAAAAAACGCAACCGCCTTCCTCTGGGAAACCGCAACGCTCCCTGATTTTGAATACGCGGTTGACTCCCAACCCATGGTCGCTCAACTCCTCACCTATAGAACCGTCACGTACAGCAACACCGGCGGCTTGGTCGGATTGTACACTGCATCACAAATTCTCATCGATCTTGTCATCTACGGCACCACCGATCATTATATCTCCTGCTGGGAAGGACCATCGATCCCCGCCTCAGGACAAGGAGGCATCCTCAAGCGAAACAGTATCAACGGAACACCGGTTGATACCAATACTGCGTCAGATTGGGTCCATCCTCGAATCTACCATATCGGACAGTCGGATTTCCCTCTTCAAACATTTACATCCACTGGGGAGATAACCACCTTCGTCTCACCGGACAATAGTTATGAAACGATTACAAGTGAATTACGTAACGCACGCCGTTCCATTGACATGAACATGTATGAATTCACCAACCCGTTTCTCTACAGAGAATTAGTCGACGCGCTCGAACGAAACGTCACGGTTCGCTTGTTCATGGAAGGCTCCCCTATCGGGGGCATCGACGATCGAGAGAAATACATGCTCAGCAGCCTCGCCTCACACGGTGGTCTTATACGTTTCATTGTCAGCGACCAAGAAAAACATGTGAACGCGAGATACCAATTCGACCATGCGAAATACCTCATTATCGACAACGAAACCGTGATTGTCGAAAGCTGCAACTGGGCGAAAACCGGGGTCCCAAAAAACCCGACGTATGGCAACCGAGAATGGGGCATCATCGTACGAAACAACGAGGTAGCAGCTAATTTCTACCAAGTGTTCCAGGATGACTGGAACCTACAACACTCAGACAGTTACCCGATCGAAGCAATGAATTTTACGATTCCACCAGGTTTTTCACTGGATTACGAGACTCCGACCGGCTCCTACATTCCACAATTCACTGCAAAAACAATCACAGAAGCATATACCATTACACCTCTTTTCTCCCCAGATACCAGTGAGCAAGCTATCCTTGATGCGATTGATTCCGCAACAACCACCATCTACGTACAACAACTCTACATCTACAAAGACTGGGAGGAAATACTCAGCCCGTTTGTGGAACACCTCGCCAACAAATCACAACAGGGTGTCATCGTGAAAATCATCCTTGATTATAACCTTGCCTATGAAGGAACTACCGATGTGCTTAATGAAACCAAACAGTACCTGGAAGCATACGGCGTGAAAGTGAAATTCATCTCCAGCGAATGGTCTCCTTTTACCACGGTACATAATAAAGGAATGATCATCGATAATACCACCGTCCTTATTTCGAGCATCAACTGGAATGAACAGTCTGTTCGAAAAAACCGTGAGGCAGGAATCCTTCTTGAAAACCAAGAAGCGGCCACATATTACGCGACCGTTTTCCTCTCGGACTGGAACCTTGATATCCACAAGACGAAAGCTTCTGATTTCTCGTGGGCAGACTATAAAAACCTGTTGCTTATTGCCCTAGTGATTGGCATCGTTTTGGCCCTTATCATACGTGACTGGAGAAAACGAAAATGGAAATAGTCGTTCTTCAACCATCGTTGATTTCCCTGGTTGCTATCGCAATCATGATTGGGACTATTGTCGTTGCATACCTCAAAAAGATAACGATAACCTATGCGATCATCATTGCGAATCTCTTCGTTTTTCTCGTTTCACTCTTCTTTGGAAATCAGATCATTGGTGATCTTGGGTTCAGACCAGCGTATCTCTCCGTAGAACAAATCCCACAAATCTACACCATATTTACCTCTATGTTTGTCCATAGTGGATTTTTACATATTCTTGGGAACATGTTCGTGTTTTTCTTCATGGGTATTGCGTTTGAACAACGGATAGGACGCAAGAAATTCTTAGTGATTTATCTGATCACCGGCGTGTGTGGTGCCTTGACGCATTCCGTGCTGAATCTGGGTTCATGGGTTCCCCTTGTTGGCGCGTCCGGAGCGATTTTTGGGATCCTCGGGGCGTTTGCCTATTTGTACCCACGAGATGAGGTCGTCATGCCGGTACCTATAGGAATAATGTTTATCATGCGCATCAAAGTCATCTACGCAACGATCATCTTTGCAGTATTAGAAACCGTTATCGTGATGTTCTCGGTTCAGGATAGCACTGCCCATTTCGCGCACCTTGGAGGACTCGCGAGCGGTGTTATTCTCGCTGCAGTGCTTATTGGGAAAAAAGCAGAGAAGACAAAGCAAGCAACTACTGCTGGATCGCTTGATTATATGCATATTAAAAAATCGGATACCATTAATTTTTCGCATTTAAAGGAACTTGTCAAAACCCCTGAGCTGAAGAAAATATTACAGCATGTTGAAAAGGAAAACGTCCTGCAAGCGCGAGACATGTGGCTTGAGCATTTTCTGGAGAAAGTAACCTGCCCTGTCTGCAATAAACCATTGAACCATTTTGATCGGAAGATTTGGTGCGAGCAGGAACATTTCCGGACCGACTATTAGAGACTAAGCCCTACGAGTGTCCCGAAAAACACGTAACTGGAAATGAGATATCCAAGGATGGCACCGCTGCAAAGCAGTGGGAGCCCTGCTTGTGGTTTTCCTTTGATGACAAACGTCATAAGAGCAGCAAACCCCACGAGTGTCCCCGCAAGAACAGACAGCGCAACAGGGAGACCATTGGGTATGGTAGTATAGACAGTAGCGACAAGGATTCCTGGCATGACAACATCCCCAAGTCCCATGAAGAACGCCTCACGTTCTTCCCCGTCTTTGAGTTTCTCTTTCAAGCGTTTGGTGTCTTTCAGAAGTGAGTAGTGTCTGATTTTTGGGACGACCAGCAGCACCGGCAGTTTGAGGTCCATCACGGTGTCAGCAAGATCAATCATATGTTTTGTTTTATACACCGAGATCGCATCGTAGACAGCTAACCCAATAAGCAAGATGAGGACGAGCAGAATGCTGAGCGATATCCCGAACAAGGCGACCGCGCCTGCCCCTATGATGATGCCGCAGAGGTCAATGACGTACCATTCCGGGTATTTCACCAGAACAACGACAAGACACGCCGCGAGAATAATGGAAAGAAAAACCGTTACTACCCAGTTGGAAATAACCAGAGAAAACAGGGGAAGAAAGATATAAAACGACGTGTACCCGACCGCGAATAAAATAATGAGCTGAATCAGTCGTTTCTTCCAGAATTTCGCAATCAACAAGATAATGATGGTCATGCCAAGGACCGTGACAAACACCCAGACAAGGTTCATCGGGTTATCAACTTGTTCGAAGACTTCCATCCCTGCGCCAATGAAAATATGCGAAAGAAGCAGGGCAAAGCCGTTAATGATCACAAAAAAACATCCCATGAAAAAAATAGGCAATAACTCTTTTTTTCCTTTTTCTCTTGGTTCATCCATTTTGCATCAAGAATGAATTTGGTCTATTTATAGAGTGTTATTTTTTGGCTAAATTCGAAAAAAAGTTATATTATAAAATATCCTTATACATATCCATTAATATTTATTTATATATATCTTTCTTATGAGGACGACGTTCGTTTTTTTTCAAATATTTTTTCACCATTTCAAGTGCACACAGGTTCCCGCACATCGAACACGCTTTCGTGTCCTCAGAGGGCGACCGTTTCGCCCGATACTCCTTTGCTTTCGTAGGATCAATGCAGAGCTCAAACATTTTCTTCCAATCAAGAGCCTCCCGAGCGGTACTGAACGTCCTATCGATATCTCGATCAATTCCTCTCGCAAGATCAGCAGCATGCGCAGCAATCCGCGTCGCAACCACCCCATCTCGGACATCGTTCTTATCAGGGAGACAGAGATGCTCTGCCGGCGTCACATAACAGAGAAAATCAACACCACAAAAACCAGCAAATGCCCCTCCGATACCACCGACAAAATGATCATACCCTGGAGCAATATCGGTCACCAAGGGGCCGAGAACAAAATACGGTGCTTCCTTCGTTACGGTCTTCATCACCTGGATGTTCGCCTGGATATCAGACAACGGCATATGACCTGGACCTTCTACCATCGTCTGTACCCCGAACTTCCGTGCTTTTTCAACGAGCTCCCCGATAATGAGCAACTCCTGGAATTTCGCCCGATCATTCGAATCAGACAGGGCTCCGGACCGCATCCCATCACCGAGTGAAAGCGTCACATCATATTTCTTTGCTATCTCCAAGAGATAATCGAAGTTCTTGTACAAAGGGTTCTCCTGATCATGATGAAGGATCCATGCCATATGAAACGAACCACCGCGAGAAACCATGGGAATGAGCCGCTTTTGCTTCCGGAGACGCTCCACGCTTTCTTTGGTGATACCCACATGGACAACTGCGAAATCAACACCCTGTTTCGCCTGGGATTCAACCATGGAGAACATATCATCCTCAGTCATATCAACAATCGAGCCACGCTTCTCGATTGCCTCAATCCCAGCCTGATAAATAGGAACAGTACCAAAAGGAACCGCCACTGTTTTCAACAAAGCACGACGAATCTTATCAAGATCGCCACCCGTCGATAAATCCATCACCGCATGAGCACCAGCACCAACCGCAACCTGGGCTTTCTCAAGTTCCTCTTTCAAACTACAATGCTCCCGCGACGTCCCAATATTTGCATTGACTTTGACCCGCAAACCTTTCCCGATCCCCAGTGAACTTGGTGCATGAATCGGATTCCACGGAATCACAATCTGACCAGCAGCGACACCTTTCCGAACAACCTCTACCGCAATCTTCTCGCACCGAGCAACATCCTTCATCTGCGGAGTTGTTTTCCCCTGTTTCGCCTCAGATATTTGTGTCATTTTAAACACCTAATGATTTCATCATATTAATACTTTCAATAGGACGATTTATCTGTAGGTCCTCAAACGAGACAGCCCTGAAACCATAACGCTAAAAACATCATGACATATACAGAGTCTTGAAATATTTTTGCGGGCTAGGCAATGAAATCAATTCTCAAACTCTTCTCAGATCATGGGACGTTCTTCCAACCAGACGCACTCCAATATATCTCCTCAAAAGAAAACCCGGATGATTTTGCTACATTTCTCATTAACAGCCTGAGAGAATACCCGTTGTTCCTCGCTGTTGAAACCATCAAAAACATCGAAGAAACAACACAACAACTCAAAGAAAAACCAGCACCAATACCAGTGATTCCCCCCTCAACACCACTCATCCCCCCTGTTGAAAAAACGATCGAGAAAGAGTTCCAAAAAAAGATGCTTTCAAAAATCTACAGCGGATCCACCTTCACCAAAGAAACGAGTGACGAGGAAGACGATGAGGAAACCGAGGATGACGAGAAACCCACAGAAGAAAAAAAACCATTGCAACCCATCGAGATAAAAACAGTCAAAGGCTGGAAACCACTTGCCAGAGACTACGAATCAGAAGTACGCATCATCAACGACATCACCGGAAAACGAACCAGCGAGGGAACCACCCAAGACTTCGTCAATTTATTCAAAGACAGATACCAAGGGATACGAAAAATCCTCTGCAGCCAACGACGAGAAATCGCACAATACATCCCTATCAACCGCATTCGAAAAACAATGACCGATGTCCAACTCATCGGCATCGTAAAAAACGTGAAAACAACACATAACGGACACCGACTCATCGAAATCGAAGACGACACAGGCTCTGCAACCCTCATGGCGCTGAAAACAAACACGGAAACAATTCAAATGGCAAGCGAAATCATGCTCGATGAAGTGATCGGTGTCGTAGGAAAAATCAGTAAAACCGGTGACCTGATCATTGTTCAAAACATTATCTACCCGGATATAAAACTTCATCATGAACGCAAACGAACAGAGTCCCCCCTCTGCGTCGCGTTTCTCTCCGATGTTCACATGGGGAGCAATATGTTCATGGAATCAGAATGGAACATGTTCCTCCGCTGGATCAACGGGGACCTCGGGAACTCCCGACAACGAGACGTCGCAAGCAAACTCAAATATCTCGTGTTACCCGGCGATCTTGTCGACGGCATCGGCATTTACCCAAACCAGGAAAAAGAACTCTCCATCAGTAACATCTATGAACAATACCAAGCGCTCGCCCAGCAGTTCGAATACATCCCTGATCATATCACGGTCATCCTCCAACCCGGGAACCATGATGCCGTACGACCCGCAGAGCCACAGCCCGCGTTTGAAAAAGAGATTCGTGATCTGTTCACAGGAAAAGAATTTATTTTCATCGGAAACCCCAGTTATTTCTCCCTTCATGGAATTGAAATCCTCTCCTATCATGGTCAAAGCCTCCTAGATTATTCAACAAACATTCAAGCACTCAACTACAACCAACCAACCGAGGTCATGAAAATCATGCTCAAGAAACGACATCTGTCACCAACCTATGGGGGGTACACCCCGCTTGCCCCAGAGCATGAGGACTATATGCTCATCAGTCAAGTCCCTGATATCTTTGTGACCGGACATGTTCACACCTCCTTTATCGATAACTACCGAGGCGTCACCCTCATTAACGCGTCGAGCTGGCAGTCGCAGACCTCCTATCAAAAGATGATGAATTTCGTTCCCGATTCCGGAAAACTCCCCATCGTAGATCTGAAAACCGGGAACGCCACGACCATGGATTTCAGTAAAGCATCTGCATGACCCGAGAAAAAACATCTGTCTTTTTTTGAGTAAGAATACAAAACTTTAAGTGAGTTCCCGACATGTAGAATTTGTTTATTTTCAGAGCATGAGAAACATGGATGGGGAGTTATCCAGAGATATCGCTGCAAGCCCGGCTATGCGCGCGTATTTTAACCAGCTTCAGCACGATATCGACGCCTGCTACAAAATAGCAAATACCGCACGAAAAACAGGGTATGACCCAGAAACTAGCGTAGAAATTCCCCAAGCTCTCGATCTCGCGTCACGTGTAGAACAACTGGTAGGACCAGAAGGGATAGCACCGAAAATCCGTGAAGCAACAAAACGGATTGGAAACCGGGAGTTAGTCTCACTGGAAATCGCGCGAATGATCGTCGATAAGAAAACCTACACGTTTAATAGCATCGAAAAAGCGCTTGATCAAGCGGTACGGACAGGACTTGCCATTCTCACCGAAGGAGTCTTGGTTGCCCCGCTAGAAGGCATCGCAGAGGTACGACTCGGGCGAAACAACGACGGGACCAATTATGTCGACCTGTATTTTTCAGGACCTATCAGAAGCGCGGGAGGAACCGGCCAAGCCATGAGCGTGCTCATTGCTGATGTGATACGACGCGACCTCGGTATCGGCAGCTATGTAGCAACACAAGGAGAAATCGAGCGGTTAAAAGAAGAAATCCCGTTGTATAAAAGAGTACAACATTTACAATACCTCCCTTCTGTCGATGAAATTGATCTGATTATGAAAAACTGCCCGATCTGTATCAACGGTGAAGCAACCGAAGATGAAGAAGTCGCCGGATACCGGGATTTACCACGGGTTGGAACAAACCGACTGCGAGGAGGCGCATGTCTCGTTATCGCAGAAGGACTCTGCTTGAAAGCACCGAAAATCTACAAACACATAAAAAAAATGAAGTTAAAAGGATGGGAATTCCTCGAGACGTTTGTCAACAAGGGAACAGATCTCACAAAAGATACGGGGGCTATCCCGACGATACCTCCGTCATCGAAATATATCGGGGAAGTAATCGCAGGACGACCAGTATTTTCGCATCCATCAAGGGTAGGGGGATTCCGCCTCCGCTACGGACGTGCACGCACCGCTGGGCTTGCGTCCACCGCGATTAACCCAGCAACCATGTTTCTGCTGGATAGTTTCATCACCGTAGGAACCCAGATGAAAACCGAGCGACCAGGGAAAGGAACCATTGGAACCCCCTGCGATCAGATCGAAGGACCGATCGTGCTACTCCAAAACGGGGATCTCATTCAGATTAACGATGTGAAAAATATCCGCGGTGATGTGAAAAAAATCATTGATCTCGGTGAAATCCTCATCCCCTTCGGGGAATTCATCGAGAATAACGCGCTGCTCCCTGATGCATCGTATGTGTATGAATGGTGGGTGCAGGAACTCCAACAAGTAGTTGCCTGTATCCCTATAAGTTATAATACCGGTGATGTGGGAGAAGCAGACCTGCTACTTCAACAGAAAATCGACGAGGATTTCGGACGACACGTTGATGTGCATCATCCCCTACCACAGGAAGCGTTCGCACTCGCAGAACGATACCATGTCCCCTTGCATCCTGATTATAACCTCTTCTGGCATGACCTCCCGATAGACGATGTCGTACAACTCATAACCTACGTAAAAGAACACGGAAAACTCCTGCTCGAGAATGAAGAGCAGCTTCTCCTTCCGAACAACCCAGAGATTAAAAACATCCTCATTGAACTCGGTGCGCTCCACAAACAACGAGAAGGATCGATTCTATTCGATCACTATACATACCCGCTGATCCGCTGTTGCGGCCTTGACATCAAGCAAGGGCAGCTCACACCAACAGACCGGTGGACACAGCCTACAACCGCAGAAACAACGTTATCCTACGTATCAAAACTTGCAGGAGTACAGATACGCGCTCGTGGACCATTCCGCATCGGAACACGTATGGGACGACCAGAAAAAGCGTCCCCTCGAAAGATGCGCCCACCACCACACGTGCTTTTCCCGCTCGGGGATTATGGGGGAAACCAACGACTGGTGAAGACCGCTGCGGAGAATGTTACCATCGAAGTTGAGGTAGGGAAACGACGATGCACGAAATGTAATGCCATCACGTTCCATCTGGTCTGCACCTGCGGTGCCCATACCGAAGTACTTGAAGGAAAACTAGAGAAGCAGATGATTAATCTGTCCGAGGAACTTGAGAGAGCACAGAAAAATGTCAAGGAACATGCCCTTCCAGAGACGATCAAAGGCGTCATGGGAACGATATCGAAACATAAAACCCCGGAGCCTCTGGAGAAGGGGATTCTGCGTGCAAAACATAATGTCTACGTGTTTAAGGATGGGACGATCCGGTTCGATATGACGGATGCACCATTGACACATTTCAAATCAAAAGAAATCGGTGTCCCGTTGAAAAGAATCAGGGAACTAGGGTACACAAAAGACTATCTGGGCAAGGAGTTGGAATGCGAGGACCAGATCTGTGAACTGAAAGTGCAGGATGTCGTCGTCAGCACCGCGTGTGCCGATTATTTTATACAAGTGTCAAAATTTATTGATGATTTATTGACGAAGTTTTATGGTGTTGACCGGTTCTATAGGGTGAAGAAAAACCAGGATTTAGTCGGTCATTTGGTTGTCGGGCTTGCACCGCATACCTCTGCAGGTGCGCTGGGACGTATCATTGGGTTTACCTCTGCACAAGTATGCTTTATGCATCCATTTTTCCATGCAACAAAACGAAGAAACTGCTTCCATTTTGATCATCGTACTTTTCTTTATGACCAGACTCACGATAAATTTCTTACCGATAAAATTGGTACGATAGTAGAAAAACAAATTTTAAAGGAAAAATCAAAAATTATTGATACCTTTGGGACAGTGAGAATAGATTTAGATCCATCAACAAAACTATATGCATATTGCTTAAATAGAAAATCAGGTAAATTGGAAAAGAAAAAAGTTAAGTACTTTATCAAGGGAAAAACGGATCATTGGATAAAGATAAAAACATCCACCAATCGAGAAATTAAAGTAACACCAGACCATGACATATTAGTTATTCAAGATGGTACTTTATCAGTTAAAAAGGCCCGGGACATAAAAGAAGGAGATCGATTACCGCTTAGTTTAAAAAATCCTTTTGAGACGAACGTCTCAGAAATTAATATTCCAAAAATTTTATCAGAATTAAGCGATGATATTTTAATAAATATTAAACTACGAAATTCTAAAGATTTTTTTAAAAATCTAGTGAAACAAATAGGTCGAAGTAGAGTTATTGAACTCTGTGAAATAAAGGGTAATTTAGAGAGGAACTTAAGCAAGTGGTACCCAAGTGTACCGTTACTTCATTTTAAAAAACTGTGTAAAAAAACAGAAATATGCTACGATGATTTACCAAAAAACACCTTCGTGGGATTAAGACGCGATCATGTTAATATTCCTGCATATTTAACAGATATAGAATCACTCTTCTGGATCCTTGGGATGTATTGCGCGGAGGGTTGGTCTCGATCAAATAGTTCATCGCATCAGATCGCATTCAGAATTGAAAACGCAGAGTTAAGAAAAAGATTATTAATAAACATGAAAAAAGTGTTTGGATTGAATCCATATCAAGATGAAGGACGGATAGTGTATTCAACAAAAGTGTTATTTTTACTCTTTAATAAAATTTGGGGAACAGGAGCTACAGCATACAAAAAACATGTACCTGAAATTATTTATCACGGTAACGAACGGGCAATGATTAATTTCCTATCTGCATTTTTCGACGGAGATGGTTCTATCAGTCTGAATCCTGATAGAATTACTTTTTATTCGGTTTCTCAACAAATGATAGAAGGCATTGCAAATCTATTACTCAGAGTAAACATATTTTCCAGATACCAAAAAACAAAGGAACGTTTGCCTGGAAAAACAGTATTAAAAATATATGAAAAATTAGGTAAAGAACCAGTTCGCCATCAACTGTTTCATTTGGTATTAACCGGTGAAGATAAATATCGATTTGCAGAAATCGTTAAACCAATTTCCAATAAAAAGAGGAATCGCTCTAGAAAAATGGTAGAATTACAACCTTTAAGCGTATCAAGATTCATTCAGTATAACGGGATTAATTATCCAGCTGTTTCTTACTCTGATTATACTTTTGATATTATTAAAGAAATAAAGAGCGAAGAAGCACAAGATGATCCAACATATTGTTTTGATATTGAAGGAGAAAAATCAGAGGATAAAGCTGT
Organism: Thermoplasmata archaeon; assembly: GCA_014894395.1. Classification (GTDB taxonomy): domain Archaea; phylum Thermoplasmatota; class E2; order DHVEG-1; family DHVEG-1; genus SM1-50. The sequence continues at coordinate 4,438 of JADBLO010000012.1, read as the reverse complement.
TCTTTGGCATAACCAATTAATCCAGATACGATGTGATGGCGACGAAGATGGCCTCATGTTGCTCATGGATGCATTATTGAATTTCTCCCATGCTTATATCCCTGATAAACGCGGGGGAAAAATGGATTTACCCTTAATTCTCACCACCCGTCTTGATCCCTCCGAGGTGGATAAAGAGGCACATAACCTGGATACCCTCGGGCGGTATCCTTTAGAATTCTATGAGGCGACGTTAAGGCATGAGCATTCGAAGAACATGGAAGCAAAGATGGGATTGGTCGCCGCACGACTCGGCACAGAATTACAGTACGAGCAGTTTTGCTTCACGCATGACACCAACAATATCTCGGAAGGACCACGGGAATCGCTCTACAAGACCTTGAAGACCATGATGGAGAAGATGAACGCGCAACTCAGCCTTGCCGCAAGGATCAGGGCGGTGGACGAAGCAGACGTTGCGTACAAGGTCATCGAACGACACTTCTTGCCAGATATCCTGGGGAACCTCCGGGCGTTCAGTAAGCAATCGGTTCGCTGTCCCTTATGTAACACGACGTATCGACGGATACCTCTCCAAGGAATCTGCACAAAATGCAACGGGAAGTTAACCCTCACGGTCCATCAAATGTCTGTCAAGAAATATCTGAATATCTCTAAGGAGATCGCGGAGAGATATAACCTCCCGGTCTATGCTCGTCAGAGAATCGCTCTTGTGGAGAAATCTATTGACTCAACGTTTATGAGCGATAAGGTAAAAAACACAAAATTAAGTGATTTCTTCTAACGCTTGTCTGAAGCATAATGTTCATATATCTATTCGCTCATGCTCTTTGTAGGTTGGTGCTTATGAGCGAGAACCCGGTTCTTTCCGTCGATAAAAAAACATGGAACAAATGGTCGTTCTACATAAACGTGGTTATTTTCATTATTATCGCTGTGTTCATTTATCTGTTGGTCATCGATTCATACAGTGCAGGGAGCATATCCGTGCAAAATAATGCAAATCTTCTCTCAAACGCGTGGATCCTGGTTGTCCGTGATATTGCTTTCCTAGTTGCAGGTCTTGTCATCATCTTCTTCCAATTGTTTAACTACTATAAACAGTTTAGTCGTCGTTCCTGGTAACAATGGCGAAAGGTGTAGAATAGACCGGGGAGTTAGGCGTTCCCTGTAACCAGAAATCGCCGATACGCTGGGGTCGAACTTGAGAGGCGGTGTAACGAGTATCTCGTGATCCGTTTGTTGCCTATGACACCTTGTCCTTTGGGATCAGAGGTGATAACCGCATATGACCGGAGGGTCATGTGTTTATCTTTACTGTGGGAACCGGGTGAGGCACGGAAGTGAGCAGCCTTACCACAGACTGCCGATGCTCAGAGGGTTAACGGGGTTGAGAATGCAGACGGGTAGTCACCCGTATACCACGTGCACCCACTTGAAAGACGTCTACGCCCGCCAAAATTTAAATAACCAAGTCGTTTAACAAGTACGGGAGGTTTTCCTATGGTTCGATTAATAAAAGACGAGAGTCTCACAGCATCCTGGCAGGGTTTCTTTGAAGATCAATGTAAAGCAGAGATAGAGACGCTTGCGACAGAGTACCCTGAGAAACGCAGTTTACTTATTGATTACTGGGATCTGGATAAAGCAGACCCAAAGCTTGCAGAACTGTTACTTCATCAACCCTATAAAACTATTTTTAACGCAGAGGAAGCACTCAAACTCATTGATGTCTCTTCGGAGCAGAAACTGGAGCTTCATTTCCGTGTTAAAAATATTCCTGAGGCCCAAAAAATTCTGATTCGGAAGATCCGTGCGAACCGCCTGGGAACATTCATCGCAGTCGAAGGCCTCATCAAGAAAATAACTGAGGTCCGACCAAAGCTACAGGTCGCTGCGTTCCAGTGTCAGAAATGTGGCGCGGTGATGCGGATTGAGCAGGATGAAGATATCCTGAAGGAGCCTTCCGAATGTTATGAGGATCAAGGCGGCTGTGGACGGGTTTCATCCTTTAAACTTTCCACGACACTCTCCTTATTTATTGACTCTCAGAAGATCGAGATCCAAGAGAACCCAGAGGGGTTACGTGGCGGCGCGCAACCGGAACGTATCAGCGTGTACCTTGAAGATGATTTGGCGGGAAGAGTCGCGCCAGGAGACCGCGTTATTGTCAACGGTATTCTTCATTCCGTGGCACGACACAGAGGAGCGTTTCGACTCACCTCGTTTGACAAAACCATGGATGCGGTCAGTATTGAAAGCCAGGAGTTTGCGTTTGAGGAAGTAGAGGTCACCAAAGAAGATGAAAAAAAGATCCTGAAAACAAGTAAAGACCCGGCGATTTATGATAAAATGCGGCAGAGTATCGCGCCGACGATCTATGGGCTTGAAATCGAAAAAGACGCACTCGTCCTTCAGCTGTTCGGTGGTATTGCAAAAGAGATGCCTGACGGGACACGAACCCGTGGTGATATCCATGCCTTGCTCGTAGGAGACCCTGGTACCGCAAAATCACAGATGCTGTCGTATATGGCCAAACTTGCTCCTCGAAGCGTGTATGCCTCCGGGAAAGCATCCTCCGCAGCTGGTCTTACCGCTGCTGCTGTCCGCGATGAGTTCGGCGAAGGGCAATGGACCCTTGAGGCAGGTGCACTGGTGCTCGCTGATAAAGGACTTGCCTGCATCGATGAAATCGACAAAATGGAAGAAAAAGACCGGAGCAGTCTGCATCAAGCGATGGAGCAGCAGGAAATCTCTGTTGCAAAAGCCGGTATCAACGCGACCCTGAAGTCACGATGTGCGGTCCTTGCTGCAGCAAACCCAAAACTGGGTCGATTTGATGAGTTCATGCCTATTCATGAACAAATCAACATGCCGCCTGCGTTGCTCTCTCGTTTTGATCTCATTTTTTCTATTCTTGATAAACCAGATCGTAAGACAGATACTGCTCTCGCAGACCATATCCTTCACTCCCATAAAGGTGGTGAAATCCATGAGCACCTGAACAAAACATCTGATGATCTGTATTCAAAAGAAGAAGAAACAAAACTGATGAAACATGTCATGCCGGTGTTCGATCCTGAATATCTCCGGAAGTATGTCGCGTATGCAAAACGTAATATCTTTCCGGTGTTGACCGATGATGCCTTGGAGATCCTTCAGAATTATTATGTTGATTTCCGTAGCTCGTCAAAAGATTCAGTGCCGTTTACTCCAAGGCAGCTTGAGGCGTTTGTACGGCTTTCCGAGGCGAGCGCTCGGATACGGCTCAGTCAGGAAGCAACCATTGATGACGCAAAACGAGCAATCTCCATTATCGATCAGTATCTTCGAAGGGTTGGAACGGATCGGGAGACAGGACGATTTGATATTGACATCATCGCGACCGGTATTAGTCATAGTCAGCATGAGCGGATGCGGGTGATCCTTGATATTATTCAGCGTCTCTGTACGGAGTCGACAGATGATAGTGCTGCACGTGGTGATATCATTAGCGAGGCGGAGATACAAGGGATTGAGTCCCGGAAGATCGAAGAGGTGCTGGATCGATTGAACCGCAACGGGCAGATCTACGAGCCAAGCCACGGGAAATATCGGCTAGCAGGACAATAAATAATAAAGAATATCAGGCGATATGCGGGCCTGATTTCTTCTTATAATTTTAATGCGATGAAATATTCCGTTACGTTTTACTAAACTGCTACCAGGCTTTCAACTCAGACCCGGTGTTTGTTTTCAGGATATTTCCTGCGGGATCCCTGAACGCAGTATAGACTCGGTAGGTTCCTATCCCATGTTGAAGATTCGATGCCCTGATTCTCCCGTTGAAAATCGTGTCAAGCGCAAGCTGCTGACCAGCATTTATCGTTCTAGGCGTGGTTTCGTTCACGGTGTCATTTTCGACAATCCATCCACCTGGGAATTGTCTATCATCAAAGAATTGTACCTGTATTAACAGATACCCTTGGATGTTCGTTGATCCGGTGTTCTTGATCTTCGACTGGTTCCGATAGACAATGTCTAGTTTCGGTGGACACATACCTAGGAATTCGCGAATGCACGTTGATGTATTCGCTGCCGGTCGGCGTCGTCCCGCTGATGTCCCTGCTGCTTCGTAGACACAGTTTGGTTGTTCCTGTTTTATTGATCCAGCTGAGGTTGTTCATTATAATAGCATTGTATCCGCTTGTAAACAGTGATGTATTCAACGCTCCACCGTTACCGGAATAATCGTTTTTGTTGTAATCGCTGGATTGCATGGGGTTATGTGGGTAGGTCGGCTGTCCGTTTTGAATCGTGATAGCGAAGTCGGTCGTCGAGTAATCATCTTTTTTATACAAGGAGAGTGTTGCGCTATCAAGGTATGCGTTGGCGGGTAATGTGGAGGTGTTGAAGAACACAAATCCACGATAAATATTATAGTCGGGGGGGCTTCGAG
>JADBLO010000093.1:2427-5777 GCA_014894395.1 Thermoplasmata archaeon | reverse complement strand
CAATGTGGTATGACCGGTGGCTGTGGAAGTTGCTGCGGATGCTGTAGTTGCCCGTGTGCAAGTTGCAGTCCCTGTATGTGCTGTCCATGTTGTTGCTGTGCTGGAGTCATACCGTTACTCTGCCTTTCGAAAACATGTATGGATAAGGGAGTCAAACCAAAACAGCAAGTGCCTGCATCGCCTCCAACGTCGGGATGATTATAATGCCAAGCAAGTACATTGATGGACAAGGTTATGTTCGAGTTTACAATCCTGATAGCCCTTGTGCCGATAGCAAAGGATACATCTATGAGCACAGAGAAAAGATGGCTGATAAACTTGCAGAAGAGAATCCCGAACATCCAGCTCTTGATGTTCTTGGCTGCTTGAGACCTGAATATTTAGTACATCACAAGGATGAAGATAAAAGCAATAATGAGGACAGCAATCTCAAACTGAAAAAAGAGAATGGACATAAGAGCCATCATTTCAAAGTTAATAATCCGCACCCAGAAGAAAGAGATGAATTAGGAAGATTCGTATGAAAGATGAAATTCTTGGTATTATTCAAAATGAAATCAACAAATGCGATAAAATTTCCGATTTCGATGACCGATTGAAATGTAAGTCCGCATTGTTGCATGAAATCACCGAAGTCCAAGATGTAACAAACATCAATATCTTGAAGGATATGGATGCCTCTCTTCCTGATGCAACAACAGACCCACGATGGATACCAGCTCACATGGTTGATAATGCCAATGCCGTAATACTAGGCATAACAGATGGTAGATTCCGTCCCGACATTTTCTGGCACACTGGTTCCTATGTTAAAGAAAAGATGGATTCCATCATAAGCAAACAATGGTTATTAATTAAAGATGTACCAGACTCTATAAAGGAAAAAATAAAGAAGAGAGATGAAAAATGAAGACACCAGATTCCATGAAGCCAAAGGTCTACAAGGCAAGAGATAGAAGATACCTTGTTGTAATATACAATGACCACGAAGAGATGTATGATTTTCATAGTTCCACCACGTTCAAAGAGGTTACGAAAGAGAGTGGACCAGGTGCAGATGAATACACAAGTTATGATTCGGCAGAGATGTGCAAGAACAGTGGGATGAATGAAATCCATTTTAGCGAAGCCATGAGGGCTCATGGTCTTGTATGCACGTGCAAGGAGTACGATGACACGATAAAGATGGGCAGTGGCGGTTGCAAATGCAAGATAGTAGATGATACCAACAAAGAAATTCAGGATTTAGATACTGATTATATCGAATTGAAGACAAAAGATGATTGATGCGAAATGATTAAACCATACATGGATGAAAATGCACAGGTCTTTTCTGACAATGATTTGGAGAAAGAAATCAGAAAATATAACAAAGAAATATTTGAACTCGTTGATAATACGAGAAAACACAAGGTAGAGCACGGTTTTACTCTCTGCTGGAATAAAGAAAAGAAAACTACATATATTAATGAGATTTGTAAAGGAGAACATTCCTGCGTCAATTTGAAGGGCTGCCAATATCCCTATCAATTTGCTACAATACACGTTCATCCAAAAGGCGGAGGGTGGGTTCCATCACCAAAAGATGTAATTGGAAGTTTGTCCGAATCGGAAGCGGTCTTTTGCGTTGGTGCAATAGGAACAACCAGAAAAAAAGATGCTTTTCAATGCTATACTCTTACTGATGAAACTGAGCCTAGACAAAAATACTGTAAAGCTTGGCAAGATGATGACTGGATGACTACATCATCAATGATTGGAGATTCTGTCTTCAAACCAGGAAAGAATAATATCCTCAGACCAATATTTAGATTGTTTAGGAATTGAAATGAAAAAAGGTGAATGATATGAGAATACAATGGAAGAAACTTGCAATATCGATGCTGATATCGTTCCTGCCAGGAATCGTTGGCTCTCTATTCATGATTGGTTCCATCGACGGCTGGTACGCAACATTAAACAAGCCATGGTTCACACCGCCGAATTGGGTTTTCGGACCTGTATGGACGATGCTCTATATTTTAATGGGAATATCATTGTATCTCGTTTGGATAAAAATACATAGAGATGATGTCTTTGTTGTTTCTTCTCTTTTTGGAACCCAACTTGCATTCAATGCAATATGGACTCCCATATTTTTCTCAGTTCATGCAGTTCTTCCCTCATTTATCATTATTGCAGGACTCTGGCTATTAGTTTTTGCAACCATCATTACATTTTATAAAACATCTAAAAATGCATCATATCTCTTGATTCCTTACATTGTTTGGTTGACAATTGCAACTGCATTGAATGTTGGAGTGCTATTATTAAATTAAGGATAACAAAAAGTTTTAAAATTCGCAATGCGATATCACCGTGGTGAGAGATTGGATGTTGTACTACCAAAAGAATTGAATCCGCACCTTGTTAAAATTTATTATTTGACGATACTTGGTTTTGGGGCCTCACTTCTCATCCTTGGCCTTGTACATGGATAAAAATATGAACGAAAGACTGCCTCGCTTTGCAGAGCTAGATATTGCCAGGGGCGTTGTCATCTTCATCATGATTTTTTTGCATCTGCTCTGGGACTTGGATTTTTTTCAGGTCTATCCGCTCAATAATGATGTCTATCAATTCAATAAAATCTTTGCATCGTCCTTTTTCATGCTCGTTGGTATCTGCCTGGTGATTATGACGGCACGGAAAACGCCTTTAGAGCAATTCAAATGGGGATTGAAGATATTCAACATAGGCATGGGTCTTTCGATTATCACGCTCGTCTTCATGCCCGACAGACCGATTCTTTTCGGCGTGCTCCACTGCATTGGCTTGTCCATCATCATAAGCATTCCATTTTTGCAAATCAAGAGATATACGATACTTGTCTGCAGTGCATTCGCATTGATTGTAATGCTGCTTGGACTTGCCATCAGAACCGTTATCATCGAGAATCCTACGATAATTCAATTGATTGTCGGATTCCATCAGTCTGATTCATGGAAACATACTATCGATTACTTCCCGCTATTTCCTTGGCTCGGCATCGTCTTATTCGGCATCGTAATCGGCAATATATTGTACAAAGACGGACAACGGCAATTTGGGATTCCTGCAATCATCCAAAACAAATCCTCAGCAGTAATTTCGTTCTTTGGCAGGCACTCGCTTCCAGTATATCTTGCACACCAGCCGGTTCTTATCATTCTCATAAAATACGTGGTGATTCCGTTGCGTCCGTTATTGAATTTTTGAATGAAAATAAAAAGAGTGAAAGGGAAGTGATTCTCTCCTCACCACACTTCCCCGATTCCCCACAATTCACTAAGTTCCCCAATTTTATCTAGCTGTTTCCTATGAGTCCAGCA
>JADBLO010000093.1:0-2327 GCA_014894395.1 Thermoplasmata archaeon | reverse complement strand
GACAAGATTCATCTCGAAATCATGAAGGTTTTTGATAGACATAGTATTTCGTACCAGCACGAATATAAGATAATAAAATACAAAAGATTTGACTTCTGGATTGATGGAATTGTTGTCGAAGTCAAGAAAGAGAAACCATCGAAGATTACACTCCTCAACCAGCTTAATAGATATACAAAAGAAGAGAGAGTAAAAGCAATCATCGTCGTTTTGGAAAAAAGCATGGTCTTGCCAAAGAATTTAAATGGAAAACCGATATTTTGTGTGTCGCTGAATATTAATTGGGGAATTGCAATATAAAATTATATATTTTAGATGTTGATTCATTGATGCGAGGAGAACTTGACGATACCAGATTATTTAAAAATTCCTGAAAATGTTTCTGGCAAAATTTGGGGCACTTTGGAAAAGCAGGATAGGTCGTGGGTAGTCGATGGTCATCCATATCTGATTAGCATGACAAAGAGGCTCTTTCCAGGCAGCAAAGCAGATGGACACAATAAATGTGCCTTTCCTGCGACAAAACGCATTATCGGCGATTTAAATTGGCTTATGCAAAGATTTCCGCTCGACATTAAGAACAAAGAAGAATATCTGAAAGACCTTACCGAAGCACAGAAACATTTTGAAGTACAGGAAGAGATGTTAAACAAACCTAAAAAAGTATTGCCTTCTCCAAAATTCATGGGAAAACTTTTGGAATTTCAGAAGGAGGGATTGGCATTTTTATTGCATAATCCACGTTCATTGCTTGCAGATGAAATGGGTTTAGGAAAAACGATTTGTGCACTCAGTTGGCTTACTAAATTGAATGAATCTCCACCATATGTCATTGTCGTTCCACCGCATATACTCAGACAGTGGAAAAGTGAAATCGCAAAATTCCTTGGCGAAGATATCAGCGTCCATGTTATCAAAGGATTAAAACCCTACAGCCTCCCAGCCAGTGAAATCTATCTAATCCACTACCTCATACTTCGTGGATGGAAAAATTACTTACCTCGATTCGGTTTCAATGCATGTATCTTTGATGAGATACAAGAACTGAGAAGACACGAAAGTGATAAATATTCTGCAGCATCGCTTCTTGCCGAATCTACAGACAATGTTATCGGACTTTCCGGAACTCCTTTCTATAATCTTGGAGCGGAGCTTTGGAATGTCTTTAATATTTTGGAACATCATTGCCTCGGTGATTATGGAAGTTTCACACGAGAATGGTGCACTGGATATCTCAACCAACGTATCGCAGACCCAAAAGTTTTTGGTGATTATCTTAAATCTGAGGGACTGATGCTCCGTCGGATGAAAGAAGATGTGCTCAATGAATTACCACCAAAACGGAGAATAGTCCAGAACATTGATGTCGATGAAGGAAAATTCGATGAACTTATTGCCCCTACAGTCGAATTGGCTAAGAAAATACCATCCATTAAAGATGCATGGGAACGTGGTAGAGAGTCCATGCAAGCCATTGATTCTACAAGAATGATTACTGGCATTGCCAAAGCACATTATGTTACTGCGTTCGTTAAAACGCTTATGGAAGCTGGTGAAAAAGTTCTGCTTTATGCTCATCATCATGCAGTCATGGATATATACATGGAAGATTTGAAAGAATATCTTCCTGTGATGATTAGCGGACGGCAAGATGCAAAAATCAAAGATGAGGCACAAAAAGCATTCATGGCCGGAGATACGGACATTATCATAGTATCATTGCGAAGTGGCACCGGACTTAATCTTCAAAGAGCACGCTGCGTCGTATTCGGTGAGCTTGATTGGTCGCCTGCAATCCATGACCAGTGTGAATCAAGAGTACACAGGATAGGAGTTAAAGACAGTGTTCTCTGTTATTATTTGACATGCAACGCTGGAACTGACCAGCATATGATGGAAACGCTTGGTCTAAAAACATCACAGTTCATCAATATCATGGGGGATAGAGAAGAGACAGAAGAAGACAAGATGATGGCCCAGACCGATATGCAAGAACACATGAAAAAGGTCATCGAACTGCTGCAACAAGGCGGGCGTAAAAAGGAAATCAGCGATGAAAAGATAATTGAAAAGTTGAAGAAGCTGGAAAGGCTACCAACATCGAAAGAACCGACATCTATTAGTGAATTCTACGATGAAATTTCAGAACAGAATGAAATTAAAAATGATATCGACGAAGAGACAAAAAGAAAATTAAATAAAATAAGTCAAATGTCCGTCAGTAAAATTGTAAAGGGAATCGATTTGGATGATTTTGAGGGGGAATAAATGGTTGATTTTGTCTGTGAATGTTCCCTCTGCGGTCATAAAGACTATCGATTCAATGC
>JADBLO010000063.1 GCA_014894395.1 Thermoplasmata archaeon | reverse complement strand
TTGAACGAGACCGAAACAGAAAAATTAAAATCAAAGAGGGTTATTCAAAACTCTCTATAGTTTATGGACAATAGTTACATGTGTAACAAACAGTTGTACGTATAAGGGGGTGTACAAAATGCCAACGTAAAAAATTGGGCTATATTATAAAAAAGAAGAACCAAAACAAGAAGTACAATTTCTATGAGCCAGCCTCCTGGTCTCCATTGGCATCCTGGTCCTGCAAAAGTAAAAGGCCTTGGTGCATTGTTGTTTTTTATATCATCGATATAATTGGTTAGTATATCCCGATTACTTTTTAACTGATTGAGAGCAGTGAATATCTCCAGAATGGAAATATCCTTTCGTTGATTTCCAATATTCATCCGAGCAATATTCATTGCGATGAAAGCAAACATTGCTTTCTCATCCATCTTTTCTATTATTTCAATAACCTTCTGAATCAGTTCTGTTCTATTATCTCGCAGAGGAAATGGTAATGCATTTAATCCTTTACCAAGATAATTAGATGTTAGAATAGTATTACTCTTTTCATTGATTGCCTTCTGTGTTCTGATGTTAAATAATGGTGATTCACTTACAGAATCAGATGTTGTTGATTGAACACCAACCACGTTAGTAAAATTCACTTACAGAATCAGATGTTGTTGATTGAACACCAACCACGTTAGTAAAAGATACAAGAATCAGGATTGTAACAGCCCCTATACTCCCAAGGAGTAATTTTGTTTTCATTTAGACCACTCCCATCCCCATCCATAATGTTTGGATATATCGTCCCATATGATTAGCCACCAGTCTATCCTATTTAATAGCAAGGCAGCTCTAATAAAAATTAGAGGATGTGTGATATCAGGAATAGGGTCCTCTTCGTTGGGTTCCGTTGATATTTTGATTAGTATTAATAATCGGATTAACCAAAAATATGTAATTGAACGAACAAACAGATACAAGAGAGCATGGTGTTCTGGTAGTTCGAGAATATTTTTACTTGTTGGAGTTTGTATCTCTGTTTTTAAGTCATGTAGACATCGTTGTATTGTAGCGTTTGAAGTATTAAGTTGGATTGCTGGAATAGATGGTGTTATGAGAAATAGAGTAACAAATAGTATACTTCCAACCAGCAGGATGCGGTTATCCATTTCCTTCCCCCTTATAATTAATACAAGAACTACTATATAGGATTTGTTCCAGGTGGCATAAAGCAGGTATATGACACTGTTGGATTGTATACTGTATACACCATAGCATTAGAGTAGTATAGTAAATAGTCTTATCTGTTGATACTTTACCCGGATTGGTACCTACTAGGTAATATGATGTTAAATGATGGGATGTGATAGGGCTGATATCGGTAGTAAATACATCTATCTGTAGATACCTTACCTGGCACCTGGTAGATATTATATGGTATAATAGGAAAAGTAACAGCATAAAGGAAGCATAGGACAGTAAATACCTATATCTTATGGTATCTTACCTTACCTTGTATATGTGGTGGATATGACTCGATATTGTGGTATTTGTGGATCAGAACTACCGGATGACTTCCCTACAGATATATGTTTAGATTGCCAGAGTATTATGAGTCAAGGCAATTTCCCTCATTAATAACATTATTATACAAGGATATGGTTATAAAATTGTATAGGGACGGAAAGTAATGGATAAATGTCCTCTTTTTTGCATTACTTTGGCTATAAATTTAAATACGTGAGACACTTTATCATTCTGTAAGGAGGAATAAAAAATTATGAAGAAAGGAATATTTTGCGTTTTTGTTTGTATGCTGATGATAGTAAGCACTATTGTACCTGTATCGGGAACTGTATTTGTAAAGAGAGCTTCTCAACCTACTGTAAAGGAGAATATTCAGTATATTGAAGTAGAAAAAATATTCAATGATTTAAAATTAAAATTAGATACAGTAACAACGAAAAAAGAAGCTCTTGCTATCTTCAAAGAAGCAGTCGTGGAACTGAACAAATATGGATTATTGCCGAAAGGAATGAGTGTAAAACAAGCACAACGATTAATAACTGGTAGTTTTCTGAAGTCTGAACTCTTAAAACCATTCCAAAGAAACAATGAAAATAATTCAGGTAATGAAAATTGTCTCGTGATCGGGATAACAAACAATATCTATTTTAGACCATATCCTGCTCTGGTAATGGATATTCCGATTCTCTATAATCTTGTATTCAATAGTAGTCTTCGTAACATCACATGGATTCTTGCTCTCCCTTATCTCTTCCGACTCCTTCAACCCTTCAAGTTTGGTTCTTATGCGTATGTTGGAGGTAGAACCAAACTCGTTGAGCAGGGGAATATTACCGAAGATAACATTTATTCTTCGTCAGGATGGGTATGGACAATCGGCTCGAATGGATTTAAAAAGTGGAATGGGGCTTTCTATGGAGGTCTCTATTGTAAAACAACTGTTATTAGTCATGATAATGATAGTGTTTTTGAGTTTTGGGATCCTGTGGGGATAGTTGGCTTCATTGGGATTGACTTTTTCAGTGGTACATCATTTATTATTAATCCATATAATGGTATACCCCAATTCTACATAGGATTTGCAAGGGAAGTTAACTTTACTTACAGTTGTCCATGGTCGTAGAAAAAAGCAAGAGACAATAATTTAGTACTAAGTAAATTCTTAGAGAACAAGTTACAGAAGTATTTCCAGTTCATAGATATCGTTAGTAAACCACAAGGTTTCTCTCAAAATGATTCAGTGGGCCTGTTGCGATTTGAACGCAAGTCTATGGCTCCCGAGCATTATTATTTTTTATTTTAAATATAATTGAGTAGCTGTCGTTCATGTTTTTTTCTCCATATTTTGCTCGTTTACCGATAATTGCTGAATCATTGGATTTTGTCGTCTTTAAAGCTTCTATGTGCGTGTTGTAGTGCATATTTCCGTTTTCCTCTAACATCTGATTTAAGTGTTAGACCTTTCAATCTGAGTTTAAACACGTCATCATCCGATTCGTCAGATAGGATAAATACTAGGTCCCGTTCTTCCGTTGTCTCCATGCTTTCACCTACACATTATACTGTGTCTTTCCTTACTTATATGGTTTTGGTGCAATTATATCGAGAAATCACTATGTCAAAATTGATATACTTATAAATGTATATATAAAGATATACAATAATATAAACCTCTTACTTCATATGCAAAGTCTAGTCATTAACAATGTATTAATAGTATTATAGAGATAAATAATTGGATTTGGAGGAAAAGGAATGATAAATACACCTTTGAAAAAAAGTTTGGTTTTTGGAATCATTCTCTTGTTAAGCCTGAGCATTGAACCAATTGTGAGTGGTCTGTCTGTGGAAAAACATGTTTTAATGACCACTTTAACACGGAGTTATAATACCGAAATAAAGACTGAGCAGAGAGGCTTAAATATTACCTTTAATGGAACTATGGGTCAGAATGGTTGGTATATCAGCCCTGTTGAAATTATTATTGTATTCGAAAATGATTCCTTTATCAGTCATTTCTACTATCACATTGATAATGGTGATTTGATTGAATATACACCACCTGTAGATAATGTATTTGTAAACGAAGATGGTGTTCACTATTTTGCAGGTTATTTCACAGATTATGAAGGAAATATAGAAGGTTCTATTGGTCCATTTACCTTCAAAATTGACAAAACTTCATCTGTTATAACACAGTTTAAACCAATAAGAGTCGGTATTTTTAAATGGAAATTTACAGCAAATGTATACGATGCAACCAGTGGCGTCAATAGAATAGAATTTATTATTGACCAAACATTAATTAATAATGATACGGAACCTCCATATGAGGCGTTCTGGAAAGGTTTAATGCTCATAGTCATCTTGAAATTCAGAAGGACTGGTGATTTTGGGTATCTTCCTCATATTATAGCATATGATGATGCAGGGAATTTCCTTATGAGCCCCACATGTTAGTTGAGTATATATGGGATTGAAGGGAGTATCAATGAAAAGGAAATGTTTGGCGATAGGAATCATTCTTTTATTTGTGTGTGGCGCAGTATTGCCAGCGTGTAACGCCCAGACCAATATATTACAGACAGACGAAGAAAAAATGTTCCTGGAGTCGCCGATTAAAAAAATGAAACAAATAAATTATGAAAATGAAAGTTTTTTCACTTTTGCCATCATCTGGGGAACTTTTGAAAATAAAGCTTTTTCATCTCTTTTTGGAATGGTAGCGGTAAATAATCGAGACCCATGGCATAATCGGACGATGAACGTCATCGGTTATAAAAGGTCGACGCATGAATGGACTGTTAAAAAAGCATTCTCCATTAAATGCAATTTTTTACATCTTGGAATTGTCAGTCGGAATTGGTTATGCGTGATAGGTATCAGAAACGTTGACACGGATACATAGTGTTTAATAAAAGATTGATGGAGGAAAAAATGAACACAAACGTGTTAAGAAAAAGCCTGGCAGTTGGAATCATTCTCTTGTTCGTTGGGATAAGTATCGTTCCAACCATTGCACAAGATATAGAGAAACCATCTTTGCCAACATCTAGCGGTATTTGGTTGTACGTTGGTGGTTCAGGTCCAGGGAATTATACTAGGATTCAGGATGCCATCAATGATTCTAGTGATGGGGATGCCGTCTATGTTTACAACGGAACGTATAATGAATTCAATATTACAATCGACAAATCGATATTCTTATTTGGGGAAGATAAATATTCGACAATTATTGATGCGAATCTGAGTGGTAATTGCATCGACATTTTTGCGGATAATGTCACCGTACGTGGATTTACGATTCGAAATGCTGATTTCCCAAATGGGACGGGAATAGTAATTTATTCCCATAATACTACCATCTGCGATAATATTATTACTGACAATGACTGGTGGGGTATCTACATACGGGGTTCGAACAATAATAATATCAGTTACAATATTATTTCAAATAATGGATGGGCGGGCATCTTTGGTAGATGTTCAAATCAAATGATTGTAGGAAATAAAATAGTGAATAACAAAATAGGTATTTTGCTCTATTTTGGAAGTTTCTCCGTAATTAAGTATAATAACATTTCAGGTCAGAGTGGTTTGGGTATTCAAATCGATTGGGTGACGAATAGTTCTATTGTTCAAAATAACTTTATCAAAAATAAAAGAGATGCTGTCTTCTCTAGGTCATTAATTGGGGAACTTAGAGTTAAATTAAGTAATGAATTTTTGTATAAGAAATTTTATAAAGAAATTTATGACCCCTATTATACACCCTGGAAGAAAAATATTTGGGATGGGAACTATTGGGGTACGCCAAAGATTTTACCTCAACCAATCTTCGGAAGTTTCAGAATATTAGGACGATTG
Source organism: Thermoplasmata archaeon (assembly GCA_014894395.1). GTDB lineage: Archaea > Thermoplasmatota > E2 > DHVEG-1 > DHVEG-1 > SM1-50. The sequence goes on along the minus strand of JADBLO010000063.1, from coordinate 21,931 downwards.
TCTACTTTCAATGATATACCCATTCCAATCGATTGTGCAAATTTTGACTGGCACCCTGCACAAGAACCCTATGATATTCCATAGAACCTGAAAATCAAGAAGACCTGGAAAGTGAACGGTTTTCTTGCTGTTGATACATGATGGGCCTGTTGCGATTTGAACGCAAGTCTATGGCTCCCGAAGCCACAAGGATACCAAGCTACCCCACAGGCCCGAAGTAACAGGGGAAATAGCTACCGAATCATTAAATCGCTATATAAGCTCTCTCAGAGCCAATGGAAATAGTAAATACTGGCAACGAAATATCGAGAAATGGTTAAAAGAATTTGTTAATTCGTGTAATCCCTACGATGCTATCGAGGTCACTAAATACGTGGGTTCTTTACGGGAACGATTGCACGTTACGAGCTATACTAAGCGGTTCTTTCAGATTAAGAGGTTCTTGCATTTCATTAAACAAGACAGTCTGGACTTCGTGAAGCTCAAGAAGATAGCACCACCTAGAGCCAAAATAGTCACCAATGAAGATGTAAAAAATCTGTTTAAATATCTCTATGAGAGGGACAAAAAACATTTCTTGAGATTGAAAGCATTTATTTTAGTAATGTCAACATCGGGCATTCGTGATAAAGAAGCATTTCAGTTGACACTAAGTGACATTGATTTGTTGAATAATAAAATTTACATTCGATACGATAAGACCCACACACAGAAAACGGGGCAAGAAAGGATAGTATTCATTACAGACAATGCTAAACATTGCTTAGAAAAATACATTAAGCAGAATAAGAACAGGAAGTTGTTCAATGAAAGCACACTCACCAGAGCATTCAATGGTGCAAATATTCGGATGAAAGATTTACGTAAATATTTTAGTCAGAATTGGATTCGAAAAGAAGGAAACCAGTTAATTAAAGAGATTTTGCTAGGCCATAGTCTAAAAGGAAATGTAGATGCAATGCACTATTGTTCACTTACGGATGAAGAATTATATATTGCCTATAGGAAAGTGATGGAAAAATGAGAATAAAAAAAAGAACAAAGAAAAATTTAGAAAAGGCAAAAAAACTAATGCAACAATATTGTGATAAAGACGTGCATTCAATTAGTCAAATTAGAGAATACTTGCGAAACAAAGGATATGCTATATCAAAAACAACATTATTAAAATGGTATTCTAACATGAAAATTGTCAAAAGAAATCCAACTGTAGAAAAACAAATTAAAATAATAACTCAGAAACAAGCGGAATCAAGCAAAAAAGATAGTGAAACATTTGATGCATTTCTATCCACTGCATACTTGGAATTTTTACTTGATTTTGCAAATGAAGTTGACAGATGTTTGCATCAACTAAGAGAAAAAGAAATGCTACCGGAAAAAAGAATACAAACCATGCAGTATGTTTTGAAATGGAAGAAAAAATACGATATGTTAAAATTACAATTTGAAAACAGAAAAAACAATCCATTAAATAATGTCGAAATTAAACAGAATATTTTAATTAAAGTTCCAAGAATACAAAGAGAAGGAAGGAAAAAATACGAATATAGAATTGATTTGACAGGCAAAAGACCAATGACAAGAGAACGACATAAACTAGCAAAAGAAATGAAAGCAGCATGGAGCAGAGGACTCATAATGAGGGAACAGCTATTTAAAGAAAGAGCAAAAGACATTGCAAAAATCCATAAAAGACGTGAAAAGGAAGGCAAGTTGCGGAATAAATACGATTAAAATCAATGGACAGAAGTAAACTTGACCGAATACTAAGTATATTACAGATAGAAGAATTTGAAAAACAATTGAAAAAGTTGACCAAATTCTAGTATTAACACAGATAGAATAAACAAAAAAATTAAGAGGAAAAGAATATGTTAGGCAAAAAATCGCCTGAGCAGATTCAGGCAGCATATGAACAGGCCGTTAAAGAAAAACAAGAATACGATAATGAGCAAAGTCGTATTGTCCTAGAAAAACAAAAAAAAGCGAACAATCGAAAGCAGTTGGAACACCGACAACTGTCAAGACAACAGTCGTATCAATGTATGAGTCCATTGCCTATTAGGTTAATGACCTTCTATGCTTGGCTAAGCAAAAATTGGGGATTGGTGACTAGGGAAGAAATAAATTCTTACATTAAAAATGCTAGATTGACAAAATATTTTGATTCGTTGCAAGACCTAGAAGGACCAGAAAAGCCACTACGATTCACAGAAGAAAACGACTTGATTGAATAAATAAATTCGGGGGGATGATTCAATTACAACTAGAGTGGACCATGAAAAGAAATCAATTCATGCTATAACAAAAAATCTGTCTAAATTGGTGACGAATCGAAAAGTTATCCATGCTAGAAACAAGAAACGAGACAAAGAAAAATTATTTGATTCCGAAAGAAAGAGAGTAAAAGATTGCGTGGATGAAAATAAACTTGATTCGGACCAATCACAGACTTCCGATGAATACGCACAGGACAACATCGAAGGTGATTAAATGGAAAAATTAACTTCGAAGGAAGGTGAGGAAATTATGCAATCAGTAAAATGGTTAATTGAAAACAAAAGGGAAGGTGTTGAGGATTATGCTATCGTGGCAATGTGCAATGAGTTGTTAATCCATTCTTACAGTCACGTAAAACTAAGATACAATGACGACAAAACAATCGATTTCGTATAAGAAGGTGAAAAGAAAATGAAATGTGAATGTAAATTTCCGAATGTTTATGCTTATCATCCTTACAAAAAAGAGAATGGCATAACATACTGTGTCATATATTGTCATCGATGCCAAAAAAGAAGGTTAAACATTCCTAGAAATGAAGCGGAAAATATGTTGAAACTATCGAATAGGATTCATAACATGGTGTTAGAACATGACTGAACACGAAGATACCTTTGATTTATTAAATATACAGAAAGAATTATACAAGAGAGCAAAAGAGAGCTACTTGAAAAACAATAGCACAACTGCATTAAAAGAAATGGAAAAGTGTAAGAGAAATATTGATAGATTAGAGAAACTTGAAAAGGTTAAACCCCAATTTGAACCATGTGTCCAAGCAAAGAAAATGTTATTTAACAAAGAAGGAAAGAATATTGGTATCTATGTTCTTGAAAACCACGATGTCTTATTTTGGAATGGAAAATATTACGTCTTGGATGCAAATAAATTCATGTTGCGTCAGTTTGTGCAATCCAAACTAGGTGCTAGTGCTACAATCAATCTAAAAAACGAAATCGCAGATTGTATTTTGAATATGGAAGAAATTGCGATAACCCGTGAGGATTTAAAAAACAGGGATAAGGATATTATCAGTGTTAAAAACGGAATGCTGAATGTCGTAACAAGAGAGTTCACGAAACACGATAGTAACGTTTTATCAACGATTTACATAAACCACGACTACAACCCAGAGGCAAAGAGTGAGGCAATAAATAAATTCCTAGACGAAACACACTATCCCGAGGATAAAATAGGGATGTTAGAATACATCGGATACTGTCTTATTCGTGGGAATCCGTTTCATAAATACATCATTGGACTAGGTGAGGGTAGAACGGGAAAAAGCACTGAAATGAAGATGGTTAGATGCTTCCTAGGTCCACGAAACATAGCATCGTTATCATTACGTGCTATGGCGAATGACCCACATAAGATTTGTTCACTAGAAAATAAAATGGCAAACATCTGTTCAGAGTTGACAAGTAAAGACGAAGGATGCATGGAAATACTGAAATTCTTAACTAGTGGCGATTCCACAACAGTAAATCGTAAGTTTGGAATGGACTTTGAGTTAATCGCTGATTGCAGGTTTTTCTTTGTCACGAATAAACTATTGAAAATGATGGAAGATGATACTAGCGTTTGGCGAAGAGTGATACCGATTGATTATAACAACTTAGTTCCAGAAGATAAGGTAGACATTGATTTACTATCCAAATTAACGACAGACAACGAAATGTCTGCACTATTAAACATGGCACTCGATGGATTACAACGATTATTAGAGAATAAGAAGTTCAGTTTCAGACACAACAGTGAGGAAGAAATTCGTGCATACTATCTGATTAAAACGGATAGCATTCATGCATTCAAAGAAAAACATCTTTTTTATGATGGTGTTTCAGAGAATCTCGTGGTATCGGAAGTAAAACAGAGATACTCAGAGTTTTGTGATAGGGAAAAATTATCTAAAGTTTCAGGTAGGAAATTTACGGATGGATTAAACGGATATTTTAATAATTTAGATACAAAGACTGTTCGCATTGGCAAGGGAACTGCAAGGGTTTACGTGGGCCTTGCTTGGAAAGATGCTATCGAAAAAGAACCGAAGGACACCAACGGAAAAACGATTGAATCGTATGGAAACGATGTCGATGCTCAAAGAGAATACGAGGAAGCACAGGAAAGGGCAAGGAATGAACGGGATGGTGATTGAATGACAGATAATTTCGATTTAAACCTTGACCCAATCAAAGATTTTATTCGCAATAAATTGAAGGAAATAACAAATAATAACGTGGGTCAATATGCATCTGACATCGATGAAATACGATACATTCAAAATAAAGATGGACAACAAAGATTAGCAATTATCGATTATCATAAAGTAAATAATAAATCGTTAAGTATTGTTAATATTAATTTTGTTGTTACATCCGGTAAAAAAGCATCGTTGCGATGTCAATCCGAGCTAGCACAAAAAGATAATATATCTTTTTATCTTATATTTTACACTTGCGAACTCAATGAAAGTATGCGGTTTAAGATATACGATGTCATTTTTTATAAAGGTCGATTTTTTACTGATTTCATTGGTGAATATTCATTAGATGAGTATCTTAATTTTATTCTAAGCTTAAAACCAATGTCATCGGATGATTTTAAGAAAAGATATTATGATGTTTTAAATAAGTTCCCAGAGAATAATTAAAAACGGGGATGGTGAATAAATTGTTCGATAAACAAGTTCCTTGGAATAAACGTAAATCACACAAAATTCAATTAGAGATAGAGTCGATAAATCAAGATATGGAAATGTTAAAAGCAGAAATTGAAAAATTGAAAAAAGAACAGGTGAAATAATGCAATGTGAACAGTGTAAAAAATCCTATCCAATGTTTAAGATTGTTTCCTTTTTTGTAAATGGGGTTTCTCATAGACTATGCAGGGATTGTTATGCCAAACGGGGAATAGCATAATGCCACGAAAAAAATTCTGTAAATGCGGTAAACGGGTCGAGGAAGGAAATAGCACCTTTCGTTGTAACTCATGCACGGCATATGATAATGAACTATGCAGTAAACCAAGACCTACAATGAAGCAACCACACGATGATATTAATTTTATTTTTCAGTCATGGCTTAATGATAAGTGTGCGGAACTATTGAAATTTAAAATGCTAGGTGCGGTTAGAATTGATAAGAAAGATAAGAAACACGTTGCGGTGGTTATTTACTTGAGTGCTTCGGAAAATAAATTGAATGAGAGCTTAATGATTAAGGCACTATGCCAAGTTATCTCACATGAAATGTTGCACAAAGCAGTATATCTAAATGATTATAATTTCAATGATTCAAAATCAATGGATGACGGTTTGATGTCACGATTAGAAAAGGAAGGATTCCTATGAGAGTTACGAGCAATCGTCATTTCTGCATTTACAGCGATTGCATGAAATGAGGGAACGATAAATGAAAGATGTTATTCGAGATTTCATCTTTCGCCATTTGCAAGGATGGTTGTCTGTTGTCGTTCCCTCTGAGATTTAACTAAAGGGAATGGTGAAATAGTATGAGTGACGTAAAAAAAGAGATAGAAGAAAAAGAAGATGAATTGATAGAACTGTTGAAAGAAAAAGTAGATAGACTAAAAGCCAAAAGAAAAACAATTCGTGTTCGTGGGCGATTAGTTCCAAACGATGATACTATCGACCCCCAGACGGGCCGTAAGATGAAAGAGTTAGAAGATGATTAAAACCGCACCAGAGCCACATAGACAGAGCTTTTGGGGTAGAATTAAAGTGAGGTTGTTTAAAAACTATACATCTAAAATTTAACTCATGTTTTATGCGAATGATTATCAAAGATGATATTATACAGATAATCGTGTTTTAGCAGCTTGGATTAGTGCAAGAAATTCATTCTTTATTTTTTTATCTTTTTTATTTTTGAAATCTTCATTTACGTAAGTGTTGAATTCTGTTATATGTTTGCTATCGTAATACTCTTCAAGCATGGCATACGATTCTGCTAAATGGTTCATCGAGTCTTTTTCGTTTCGCCAATTCGCATCATGAAAAAAATGATTAAAAGACATTTTAAAATAATACCATAATTTTTCCATGTATTCTGGTTCAATGTAATTATTCTCTTTATCTCGTTTTATAAGTTCAATCGCCATTTCGATATTGTTTCTGGTTTTCCAGGTATAGGTTTTTGTAGGATAGATTTTTGCATTAAAATAAATTCTGGCATCTTCAACCATATTCACAACTTTAAGAAATTCTACGTTAGCTATTGATTTCATCTTTTTATCGGATTCATCTGCAATTACAATTGAGTTACATGCAAATGAAAGTGAAAGAAAAGCGATACCAACAGGTAATAAAAATTTGAATGCATCGATGTAATTATTGTTATCATACCAAATTCCAATTACTAAGAATAAAAAAGCCAATACTTCAAAAATAAGTGTTAACCAAATAAATCTATCTTTCCAACTTGCATAATCGAATCTTCCCATTTTTTCACCTTCATTAAAAACTATTTTTCTAATTTTATCTACATCGACTTCTTGTTTTTCTTTCATTATTTTTTTTAATAATTTTGTCGACTTACTCACTGGAAATATTAACCAAACCGCCATGAAAATGAACAACCAAGTAATAATTGTTATACCATTTTGCAGTTCTGGTGTTAATGTTTTTGCATATGTAAGGGACGTAATAATCAATGATACGGCTATTGTGAAAATAATTCCGCAAAATGCTATTGCTAAATTTCTTATTGAAATAAGATACTGAATCCAATCTGAAAGATGAACAGGTTCTTTTATCATTCCTTTCCCCAAATTACAATTTCATCTCATTTTTTCTTCTTTTTTTTCTTCGTTTTTCTTTTCTCTTTTTGTTTTTCCGTTACAATCTTATAGGCTATTAATTCGTTATTACCCATTATTTTTTTCTCTCAAACTACAATTTTAAAACAATTATTTCTTTAAAAACCATCAATTTCATCTTTTATTTTTTTGTATTCGTCTCTAATTTTCTTCGGGTCGCTGATTTCGCCAAGTATAATCTTGTTATATAATTCAATAATCGGTTTATTTTTTCGTTGAAACCATGCAGATGCTAAGCGATAGAGTAAATATAAAAAAAATATCATCAGCAATAAAAAGACGGTCACCACATAAGAACTACTATAATCTCTAAGGGATTGTGAAACAATAACTATACTACCTATAACCGTTGAAGCAAGAAATATAAACAAATTTGTGTGTGTCGATTTTTTGTCTTGAAGAATTGTTATCCAATCTGAAATAGAAATGTTATATGGTTCGTTTTGTTCAATACCTTTTTGCATATCCTTTGCCCCCACTTTGTAGTTTTATAACAATTATTCCTTTAAAAACCTATACATCTAAAACTTAACTCATGTTTTGTGGTAATGATTGACAATATGATAATTTATCTTTGTGATTTTTTTATTACATCAAGCCATTTATATTTAATGAAATCCAAATCTAATTGCATTGATTTTGTTTTATTTTTAAGTTTAACGGTAATGCCCATAGAAAATAAACACAATAGAGCCAACAATAAATAATACTCAAAAAGATAAGTATAATCGATACTTAATAACACATTAACAATATTCGTCTTTTTTATAATTCCTTCAATAAAAAGTTGAAAAGGTATGGAAAAAACCATTAAAACTAAAGCAGTAAGATAGAATTTCTCAGTAATTGAAATGATTATTTCATGCGATTCATAATTTTTAAATTGCTCTTTAAATTCTTTTTTTAATTCTTTTTCAGCTTCCGATTTTTCCAGATTTCCAATTTTTTCAATTCTTGTTAATTTTGCATTATCGATTTCTTTTCCAAATAGCTGTTTATATGAATCATAATTTCTTTCCTTTTCTGGTATTAATGCAGAACCAGCTGGATAAAAAGTAGCTGTTGATGTTGATTGAGGACGATAAATAAAAAAATTTAAATCTAATGGTTCATACAGAGGTAAATTTTTCTGAATATTAGATTCATCTTCCGTTTCATTATCATCTTTTTTATTCATATCCTTTCTTCCCCAAATTACAATTTCGTAACAATTACTTCTTTAAAAACATAACCTAACAAATCTTACTTATCCAGTCTATCAAAGGGTATCATTGAACCAATTATCAAAACATTGTGTATCTGTAATTTTTTTGGTTCTCTCTTTTAAAAGTTCTTTTCTTTCTTTGTCATTTGTATTTTCAATTTTTTGTTTGATTTTTCCCCACTTTCTTTGTATGTCTTTACTATTTTTAAGTTCAGGATGTTCACTAGAAAAAATATATGATAAAAGACGATTTGCCGATTTTCCCGATAAAGCACCTTTACCGAAATTAATTTTTTTTGGTAATCCCCACCACAATCCAACTAAAATTATTGCCACTATACTGATTATAAACCTTGATGAAATTTCGAAAGAGGAATATTGAATTTTTATTTCTGGAAAACTAATAACAGCTACAAGGATAGCCAATGCCGCAAATAAAATATATCCAAATCCTAAACTATAGTTCTGATTATAAGAAGCAATGTGAGATAGATATTGTATCCAATCAGATTTTGTTAAAGGTTCTTGTTGATTGTTATTTCTATTTTTAGGCATATGAGCATCTCATGGTATCAATCTATTAATATATATTTTAATCTTTCATAACAATCTTTCTTTAAAACCTATGTTTTGTTAATTTGAATGCAAACTTGTATATTAGAATGCCTAAAAATCATCAAAAAAGCCCATTTCCAGGCACGTAGACGTATTATCTATGTTCAGGTGCGTAGGAATGGCCTAGAATCGCCTACGTGCGTTATAACGTATATGTTCATAGACGTTCTTTTATTGAAAAGGAACGAAGAACGATACTATTGCCCTGGAATGTTCTCGGAGTGGACTCGGAGGAAAAAACAGCAAATGTTACAAAACTCGGTCAAAGTTATGTAACACGATTTTCCTTCGAGAGAATGGCACGAAAACGTGAAATGTTACACAACTTTGCTTCTATATATATACTATACCTATTTATTACATATTTATTAAATTTAAAAAGTGCTAAACTAATATACAATACTTTTGTAACATTTTGGGTTTTTAGCGGTTTTTCCTCCCGTTGACCGTGTGTTACAAAACTCTGAAAAGATTTGTAACATTTACGTAACATTGACCGTTTTTGCCTGAATTTGACTGTTCACGGAATTAGACCCCAGATTTTTTCAGAAACTCGATTTTCACGATTTCCAGGTCCAAAACATCAACCAGGGGTCGTTCCGTTGTCGGCATAGCACAACCTCAGAATTAGACCCCAGGATACAAACCACTACCCAAACATCTATTTTTATTGTGCGGGTTTTATAATATGGGGTATACTATTACACAACTTTACACAATAATGTGTATTTATCATTATGTGTATATTTATGTAACTTTACACACGAATGTGTATTAATTATTAAAAAGAAATTTTCCAGATAAAAGAACACTCTCTCGAAGGAAAGCAACTTATGGCTTAACGAGCCACATGCTTAATGATTGTTTTGTTTTGATTAATATTTAGTATTTAAAATTTTATCTTTCAAAATACTTAACGATTATCAAATCTAAGGATTGTTAAAGATGAATGACGGCATATACTTCCGTGAACACGCAGAGAACTTTTTAAGTATGATACTTAAATCATTGTCTATGTTATTACGGAATTGTGTAATTAATTACCTAAAAACCAATATGAAACGATTGTAATAAAAATCATCAATTTATAATTTTGTATTCGTGTGTTTTCACTGTTTTTCTTCTGTTAAAATAGCATATTAGCATATTAGCACAGATAGTATATAAGCGTGAACAGACACAATAAATAGTGAGGATGGTGAAAGAATGAGCCTAAGTAAAAAAACCTATATTGCAGTCGCAGAAGTCCTTAGAACTGCGAGAACTAAGAAGGATATAATCACGGGTCTAAGCAATTTGTTTGCTGTAGATAACGCCAGATTCGACCCTTACAGATTCCGTGAGGCAATCAACCGTAAGAACTAAAACACGGGGCGAGACCGTCAACCAAGGTATCCCACAACCCCAAAGAGGGCTTACGGATAGCACTGCCCGAGACTTACAGAGTCTTGCCGATGGTCTCGCAGGTTTACATTAAACGAATATCATCAACAGGCTAGTATCGACAAATAAAAATATCATCTCTTACCTACCTACACGTGAAAACGTGAGTTGATGCTAGCCTTACAATTTAAACTGGTATGGTGAAAAAAATGAAAAATGAAAAAAGTAAGAAAGTAAATAAGAAAAAGGCAGTTGCAAATCGAGGTCCGAGATTAATACAAGGACACCTTAGAGATGAACGAGAATATTTAAATGAAATGAAAAGCATTAACAAACACATTACAGCAAATTATTGTCGTAATTCTGTTTTGATAACAAGGGAACAACTAGAGAGTATTGCTAAACTTATTAAGATAGATAAAGACGTGACAGCAATCATATATGGTGTGAGCATCGAGGATGATAAAATAGTATCTTGCGGGTATGGTTGTTTGTATAACCCCAAAAAGGAAAGTGTGAAAAAATGAAAAATGAAAAAAGTATGGGTGAAAAAAACGCAGAAGCCAAAATAATGACAGTAACAGAGCATATTGCACTAGGAAATTTACTTAAGAAGTTGAATAATGATTTATGCGAAGCCATGTCAGGAAAAACAAAAAAACAAAATGAATTATATTCTAAAATCTATGAGTTAAATAATAAACTCAAAGACAAATTAGATGACCTAGTATTTAGAGATTATCGAGAACCAACAAATCAGAAACTAATGAATAAGTATTGTGAAATTTACTATGGTCAACATGATTTCGATGAATCTGAATAATGGTTTAAGGAAAGGTTAAACATGAGCGAAATTGGACATTTGAATTTATACACGACTCGTGAGAAATACAATAAACTATTGAGGACAAAGAAACACATGAAAGACAAACTCGGGTTAAAAACCTGGGAAGATATGCTACTTTATTTGTGCGAGTTTTGGGAAAAACAGAACCAAACGAAAGACAACAAACCATGAATAATAGGACAAAATAAAGGATGTGAAAAAAATGAATGATAACAGTGAATTTTCAATTGAATACGAATTAAATTATGATGATTATTATATCAATGATGGTGTTTCCCGAAGCCACAAGGATACCAAGCTACCCCACAGGCCCAAAGGGTTTTACACAACAAAAAGAAAAAACAGATAAAAGAGTTTTCGGTGAAAGAGACCACATTAAAGATCTTTGAGGAGTCCACGAAATTCTTCGTATTTCTTCGTCAGAATGCTAATGGATTCTTGTAACGCGGCTTTTGCACTCATCGATCCATCGGTTTCAAAGCTGAACGTCAGTTTTGTAGGATCCTTTTTTATAGTAATATAATCTTCCTTGTTTTTCTCAATGTATGTCTCCAACACTGACATCTTCGAAATGTCCTTTATCTCTAGTTTATCTCCTTTGAGTTCTACAAGGTCTTTAGGAAGCTCTTCGATGAATGCCTTCACGTCGTTCATGCGTTTTTTATCAACGGTAATTACGGTTTCCATGCGGTATCGCGGTGCAAGAACCACCTGCCATTTCGCATGATCTCGCCCTCGTCCTAGGACTGCTTCAACTTCTAAGATGACTCGTTGATCTTTGGTCAGTTCAACGATCGGGATCGTGGTTTCTGTAATAGCATAACTGGGATGCTCCGGTTGTAGATCACCGGAATACACGACGCCTTCCCCTTCTTTGCTGAGGGTGTAACGGACCGTGCAACTGGGGCATCCTTTCCCGCTGCACTTACATTCATTGCGAAAAGCAAGTATCTGTAAATCGGTCGGAATCGGGATCAATCCCAGTCGATGAGAAATTATCTCATCAAACAAGGCGCTGGTGTTATCGTAGATAATCACATCATCGATCGCTAGTTTAGGCAGCTCCGCAAGCATGACACGACGGAGAGAGTTCACAAAGTACACATCGGTGTCGTCTATTTTCAATACTCCTTTGTTTCCTTTCAGCTCCAGGGTTTTAACTTTCATGAATCCACCTTAGATACGTCGTCCTCGTTTTCCACCTTTCGGTTTACATCCATCATGCGGGTGCGGTGTCACATCTTCAATCGTACCAATCCGTAAACCAGCACGGACAAGGGATCGTATCGCGGTTTGTGCCCCACGACCAGGGTTCCCGCCTTTCTTACCGCCTTTCCCGGAAATCTTGATATTCACACTGTCAAATCCTTTTTCGATGGCGGCTTCTGCTACCGCCTGTGCGACTTTCATCGCAACGTACGGTGAACCTTCATCTTTTGCTGATTTCGTCACCATCCCACCAGAGCATTTCGTAATGGTTTCTGCGCCAGTGGAATCAGTAACGGTAATAATGATATTATTAAATGAAGAAAAAATGTGCGCTATACCTTTTCGTGCCATGTCTTACGCCTCCTCTGCTTTCTTTTCTTTTTTCGTATGTTCTTTTGGTTTCTCTTCGTGTTTCACTGGCTTTTCCTCCGCTGGTTTCTCCACCGCTGGTACTTGTGGAGGTTCTGCTGGTTGTTGCGGTACCGCTACCACAGCTGTTGGTTGCGCCACGGGTGCCACGAGTGCCACGAGTGCTGGTGCTGGTTCTTGTTTTGGTGGAACAGCCGGGACTGGTTTTTCCCCAACCGTTTCCTTTAAAGGAATGCTTTGCTCAGTCCTGTACACGTCGCTCTTTGGCCGCGCAGGATGTGAAATCTCATTGAGTGGAGATCGAATCGTGTACTGGATGTGGCCTTCTTTGTCTTTTTCGACCATATACCCAGGGATCGTGACTTTTCTACCACTAATAGCAACATGACCATGGCTAATCAACTGACGCGCCTGGTAGGGAGTACTAGAAAACCCTTTCAGATACACAAGGGTCTGTAAACGTCGTGAAAGAACCACTTCGGTTTCGAGTGCGAGGACATCGTCAAGAGACGCTCCCATAGAAAGGATGCCCATGCGGGTCAAATGAACCAGTAACTGGTCGCTTTCTTTTTTGGCCTGCGGACTTGCAGTTCCGATTTTCGCAAGCAGTTCTCTGGCTTGCTCTCGATGTTTTCCCAGGTAGGTTTTTGCTTTCCAGACTTCCTTGTGGTTTTTCAGCCCGTATTTTTTAATAAGCTCTCGTTCAGATTTAATACGGCTTTCTTTCCAGGGATGCATCGGGGTTTCATATCTTTTTCTCGGGAACTTCTGACTGCTCATCTACACCACTCCTACTTCTCCTTGGTTTCTTCTTTCTTTCCTGCTGCTGCCGGCGCTTCCCTTCGTTTTGAGACACCCAATGCCAAACCTTTTCGTCCATTGGAGCTGCTCCGTTGTCCCCGTACTTTTAAACCAAGCTCGTGTCTGACTCCTCGGTAGGATCGTATCATTTTCATCATGTTAATGTCATCTCGAAGGCGTATGGCGACATCGGTGCTGATCAAATGCATGTCCTCTCCCGTGTACACGTCTTTCTGATAGTTCAGCATCCATGCAGGAGCATATTCATCAATATTCTCTAAAACCTCTTTGAGTTTTTCAATCTGAGGTTCTGCGAGGGTACCAAATTTTAATTTACGGTCCACTTCAGCGGTATCGGCAATGAAAACGGCTAGGTGACGTCCGATTCCTTTTATCTGGGTAAGACCTTGTACAATATTGCTTTCACCGTTGATATCGGTGTTTACCACACGGATGATATAGTTAAAATTCTCATCATGTTCTTTTTTCTTTGCGGGTTCCTCTTCTCGGGCAAGTTGTTTACCTTTCTTGTCTTTTTTCTTCTGTTGTTCTGGTTTTGCTGCTGCTTGTTCTGGTGCGGGTGAGTCCTTTCTCTTTTCTTCCGAAGCCCCTTTTGCCGCTGGTTGTTTTGCTTCTGCCGACTCTTTGGTTGCATTTTGCACTTTTTCTTCCGATGATTTCTCATTTTCTGCCAAGATGATACCCCACGTTGGTGTACAGTCTTTCTCTGTATAATATCCTGTATACTACAAGAAAGTATTTGCCAATAATAAAAGAGGCTGTATTTAAGGATAACTCTTCTGGATTTTTGTGAAGAAACGCCAGGGAGCATAGAGAGTGGGGTTTTATCAGTATTGTTGCACATTGCCAGTAGACACGTTCGTTTCGTCACCGTAATTCATAAATGCAACAAACATATCCCTCTTAGCGAGTTTGTTACCATGCCGAAAACAAAGTGGACAAGGATAGAAGAAGTACTTGCAGGAGAGCACACGGAAAAACCAATACATATTCGCGGATGGATCTACCGGACCAGGAACAGCGGCAATATTGTTTTCATGATGTTACGTGATGTTTCGGGGGTTCTTCAGGCGACAGTAAAAAAAGGAAATCTCCCCGATTCGGAGTTTGAGGATGCAATAAAAGCACTTATCGAGTCATCGGTGCACATCACCGGAACCGTGAAAGAAGACAAGCGAGCGCCCGGCGGGTATGAACTGCAGGTGACGAATCTTACCGTCGTGAATTTCGCAGAACCGTTCCCCATCACCAAGGATCAAAGCCCGGAGCTGCTCCTCGACCTGCGGCATCTGTGGATACGGTCACGGAAGTTAACCTCGATTTTGAAGATTCGATCAACAGTGGTTGGTGCGATTCATTCGTTTTTCAGGCAGCAAGGTTTCTATGAATATGATGCACCGGTCCTACAGCCAAACCAATGTGAGGGCGGCTCGACCTTGTTTGAAGTGAAATATTATGAGGATAAAACATATCTGTCACAATCATGGCAGCTGTACGCAGAGGCAGGTATCTTTGCGTTAGAAAAAATCTATAACATGGGGCCGACGTTTCGTGCGGAGAAATCGAAAACGTCACGACATTTATCTGAGTTTTGGATGGCGGAGATGGAAGCAGCCTGGATGGATCTCTCCGATGTGGTCGCTCTCGCAAAAGATGAAGTAAAATACATACTGACACAAGTGGTGCAGAACAACAAGAAAGATTTGGAGGTACTCGGGCAGGATGTTGCGAAGCTCGAAGCCATAGCCAAGTCAGAGTTTCCCACCATCACCTATACCGCCGCGTTACAGATCCTTAAAGAAAAGGAAGGCATGAGCATCGAATGGGGGAAGGATTTGCGGACCATAGAAGAAGACAAGCTGATGAATCATTTCAAAACCCCGGTGGTGGTGACCAATTATCCTCTTGAGATCATGGCGTTCTACAAACCAAAGGATGAGAAGGATCCGAACACCGCGTTGTGTTTTGATATGCTCGCACCAGAAGGCTACGGAGAGATCATTGGTGGGTCCCAGCGAAGCACGGATATTGCATCGATGACCGAGCGGTTGAAGCAGATGGGAGAGAAAGTGGAGAATTACCAATGGTATTTTGATTTGCGACGTTTTGGTTCTGTTCCTCATTCCGGGTATGGTCTTGGGGTGGAACGGCTCGTGGCCTGGATTTGTAAGGCGGAGAACATCAAGGATACGATTCCGTTCCCGCGGACGCTCCTGCGATTCAGACCATAAACGGTGGTTGATATGAAAACACAGGTACATGTGGTCATTTCAGGTCAGGTGCAGGGGGTGTGGTATCGTGCGAGTACAAAAGAAAAAGCAGAGGAACTGGGACTCACTGGTTGGGTAAAAAATACGGCTCATGGAAACGTCGAGGCGGTTTTTGAGGGAGACGAATCAACAGTAAACGAGATGGTTGCCTGGTGCCGGAAGGGGCCACCGCTTGCGCAGGTCACTGATGTGAAGGTAACACGTCAACGGTTTGGTGGTGAATTTGCAGGATTTGCCGTGCTGCGTGATTAAACCTATTTTTTAATATTTTTTTTTGATACTATTTTACCAAGAATCATTGTTTGTTTTATTTTCTCCATTCATCTGTGTTTTCTGCACCAAAAAGAGTCGTATAGAAGAGGAGAGAGAGGAAAAATATGAAAAAAAGATAAGGGGATACCTCTCGCCTCTCCTCACAATCTGGCGCACATCAGATGTCACTATTTAAATGTATTTCAATACGTGTTAACATGGAACAATCAATACTGTTCTTTTAAAATCACACGCAGATAACAACAACAGACCTTAAGACAAAACGGAAAAAAGTAAGACGGGCCGGGAAACCAGTCCGTTCATCTTCAAAAAATTGATCCTTACTCAGGTTCTTCTTTTTTCTCTTCTTTTTTCTCTTTTTTTTCTTTTTTCTCTTTTTTTTCTTTTTTCTTTTCTTTTTCTTCTTTTTTCTTCTCTTTTTCCTCAGCTTTTTCCTTGATCTGTTGTTTCTCTCGGACAATCCCACCCTGCAGGACACGGATTCGCGAACTCATCGCATGAATACGCTCATCATGGGGCCTCTTCTTCAAACAAAACTCAGCTTTCGTGATCTTTTTACTCTCACATTTTGCTTCCAATTGCACGATTTTCATCTGTTCTTTTTCAAGTTTAGTCTCCAGCTTTGTGATATTCTTTTCTAATCGTTCAATGAAGCCCATGCTTTCTACTCCATATTTTTTCCTTTTGTGAAATACGTAGGGATACTCTTACGACGAATCCAAAACAAGTATGGTGCTTATATAATTTTCAGGTAAGCAAGATTTTCCCACAAAAAGAACAACGAATACATACTATCAGAACAAGTTTTTCTGTCCAGCCTTTGTCTGAAGCTCCGGATACATAAAAGGGAGTAAAACCTCAGGAACATTTGGATTTCTTTGCTTCGAGGTGATCAACCGTGAGATGGTAAACGCCTCCATCTCCTGCTCATCATACGGAGATAAAAGAGATTGCGCTGTTTCCTTTTTCAAAGAAGCACGAAGCCATTCTTCCTCGTTTTCTCTTCGAAGAATAACCGGCATGCGTTTCTTCTTATTATGGATTTTTTCCATCAAGATATTTGCTTTCGTCGTAATAACTGTGTATGTTCGTAGTTCTTCCGACGTTGCTTTATCCACCCAGGTATCCCATAAGCCAGCCATCGCAAACGGCTCATGATCCTTCAATCGGATATAATACGGATAGTTTTTCCCATGGTACTCCTGCCATTCAAAAAAACCATCAGCTAATATAAGACAATGTTTTTGTTCTGCAGCATGGCGAAATGATGGTTTCTCATAGATACTCTCAGCACGGGCGTTCATTGTTTTCAACCGCATTTCCCCGGCAGTTTTCATATCTTTTACCCAGAAAGGAATCAATCCCCACGTGAACAACTGGATTTGCTTGAGGTTTTCGTTCGTAATCACCGGGAGTTTTGGGAGATCAAAACTCGAGACATGATACTGCCGCTTAAACGATGTCTTCTCTGAAAATGACGCAGAAAATCGCTTCACCAGCAAATCAGGACCTGGGACTGAATACCGATAACACATATCTTATTCCTTACCGGTTTTGTATAGCATTACTTCTTTTTCTTCTTTTTCTCTGGCTTTGGCTCCTGAAGAGGATAGATATTCTTCCATGCATTCTTCACTCGCCATCCAAACGTCGTCATATCAGAAGAAACTGCATCCGGATTTTTATAACTCCATTGAAGATGAATGAAAGTATTCAGGGAGCAGAAAAAAGGATAAGAAGACATCATCCGTTTTCAGAATCGATGACTGAGGTGTTTATCGGGACGTCTGGATGGTCATACGACTGGAACGTAGGAAACTCTCTTGACTGGTACGTCAAAGAATCTCGATTAAATGCCATTGAGTTGAACATGAGCTTCTACCGTTTTCCCTATCCAAACATGGTCAAAGCCTGGGCGACAAAAGGAAAAAGTCTTGCATGGGTGGTGAAAGTCCATCGATCAATCACCCATTTTCAAAAACTCAGCAAGACATCCGTTGAGAGTTTTCAGCGGTTCAAAAAACTCTTTGCTCCCCTGGAAGACATGATTCATTATTATCTCTTTCAACTGCCCCCATCCTTTACCGATATCAATACACTGGAGCAATTCATCGATAAAATCGGAGCAGAAAAACTCGCCGTCGAATTCCGTCATCCCACCCTGTTTACCAGCGAACTTATCGAATGGGGAAAAAAGCACGGTATTCTCCTTGTTAGCATCGATGCACCAAAACTCCCCAGGACCATCATGAGCCAGACAGTTGTCTACGAACGAATCCATGGTCGGACCGGGTGGTACTCCCATGATTATTCAGATCAGGAACTCCGAGAGATAAAAAAGCATATTCTTACCAACAACCCAAAAACAGTGTATGTCTTTTTCAATAATAATCATGCGATGCTTGAGAATGCGATGCGAATGAGCCAACTTCTTCGATAACAACACAAGAATCTCTTCGAATACTTTCACTCACCTCTGATTCAGCTTTTTAAAACAAAACCGCCTATGCGTTCTTTCCCACACCTACTTTAGGGAGGCAATATCCATGAAGAGCAATCATTCAACCCGTGATATTCATGCATCTAATGCGACCTCATCTCTTGTACAAGTCGTGAAACCTGACATCATCGTCTCCTCGGGAATAGCAGAGCTTGACAATCTTCTAGGTGGTTTTAAGGCAGGAGAAACAACCCTTGTCGATGGAAACAGCAGCCTTATTGAAGACCTACCGAACCAACTCTGCGTCAATACGTATAGAACATTCCACAGTGAGACTATCTATATCGATGGTGGCATGTGTGCCAACCCGTATCAAATTGCTCGGTACGCACGGATGTTAGAACTGGAACAGCAGGACGTATTGGAGAATGTGGTGATGAGCAGGGCGTTCACCGTCTATCAACTCTCAACCCTTGTACACGAAATGCTTGAGCCGATGATCCAGAAACGCAGTCCACGGACCCTTATCATCGGGATGCTGCCAGCACTCTACCTTGACCACGAGGTCCCCGTTCGGGAGGCACAGACATTACTTTCATTGGATCTTCAGAAAATACAAGACCTCACCGCCAGATATCAGCTGATCACGGTGTTTACCAATCTGGATGTGATGCCGCTCTCACCATCCCGGGGTCTGGGAAAAACACTCTACGAAAGCGTCAACGAAATCGTGAGAATGAAACAGTTCGAGCATTGCACATCTCTTGAGCTTGTCAAAAAGCAGAAGAGTACTACGATTGTTCGTGGTGCAGAAGGACAACTCTGCCTTGAAGAGTTCGGGATGGTGAGCTGATGGGGCGGACTGTTCCGACGTTCCGCATGGTCATTGAATCATTCGGGTGGGAATGGAATGATTTCAAACGGGCGCTGCGAAACATCGATCAGGATGCGTTTGATGAACTCATCAACCATGCCCGGAAACATGCGGCAGCAGGAAGTAACATCAGCAACCCCAACCCGTTTGAACCAATCGTGATGTCCATTCTTGTGGAACATGAGAAAACATTACGGATGCTCCGAGAGTATGTTGAGCGGGAACATCCTTGACGTGTACCCTGACTATGAGAAAAACGTCATGGTCACCTGGCTGCTGCAGAACGGGAGAGCAACCAGGGTTGAAGAACCGTACGAACCATGTTTTTATGTGCATACGCCGTCAAAAGATATCTCCAAGGTCGCCAAGGCCTTAGAAGTAGTGCCTCAGGTGAAACGACTGCAGCTTACTGCTGCAAAACTCATGCTTGGCTCACCGAAGCATACCATGGTCTTAGAGGTGGTACCAAAAACCCTCAACTCGCTCCATACGCTTGCTAGCTTGGTGGACTTATGGGGAGGGTTTCATGATCATCAGTTGTTCAACGTTGATCTACGCCTTCCAACCAGGTACCTCCAGGAACGTGGCGTGTTTTGCCATGCGTGGATATCATGGAACGGGAAACGATTTACCCTTGAGGATGAGCAATGGGCGCTTGATTACGAGATCCCTCCATTGAAAATCCTGCATCTTGATATAAAACAGAAAACAGGAGCTGTACCATCATTTCATGAACCAATACCATCAATTGCACTAGATGATGAGGTGATCAAGGAGGACAATGAAACCGATACGATTCTTTCCGCGGTGGACAGGGTCCAGCAGATTGACCCTGATGTGATCGCAACCGTGAATGGAGACAGCCTGTTGTTTCCGTTTTTGTATCATCGTGCGAAGATCTGCGGGATTGAACATCTGATGAATCTTGGGAGGGAGAAGAATCAGAAGAAAAACAATCTGCGACCAGTCAAAAAAGCAAAATCGTACTTCAGTTACGGACGGATCGTGTATCGACCTGCGTTCTACACGCTGCTGGGACGGATTCATCTGGATACCGCACAGTCGTTCTTCTATGGTGAAAGCGGACTTCGTGGCATTCTTGATATCGCACGATGCTCCAACATCCCTGTACAAATGCTCTCAAGACTCGGCCCTGGAACCGCTATCAGTCAGATTGAAGTCAACGCCGCGATGGCAAAAGGCTATCTGATCCCATGGAAGAAAAATATGCCAGAAAATTGGAAGACTGCAGAAGAGTTGCTGATCGCGGACCGGGGCGGGCTGGTTCTTGAGCCAGTGGCTGGTCTACATGAGGATGTCATAGAGTTGGATTACGCCTCGTTATACCCAAATATCATGGTTCTTCATAACATCAGTCCTGAAACAATGCTATGCCTCTGCTGCCCTGACTCCACCAATCGTGTCCCTCAACTTGGCTATCATATTTGTAGACGGCAGAAAGGGTTGCTCCCTGAGGTCTTGGAACCGATTTTACTGCGGAGGTTCTGTTTCAAAGCACGAGCAAAAAACAAACGGTATGACCGCGAAGTATACATGGAGTTACAGAAAGCATGGAAATGGGTACTTGTGGTCTGTTTTGGGTACACCGGGTATCGGAACGCCCGGTATGGACGCATCGAATGTCATGAGAGCATCACGGCCTATAGTCGCGATATCTTGCTTTCCGCAGTGGAGGTTGCCGAGCGCGCAGGTTATGAGGTCCTGCATGGAATTATCGATTCATTGTGGGTGAAAGGTTCCCCCGGGTGTGTTCGCCCGTTTCATCTCTCCAGGATGATCAGTAATCGTACCGGGATTCGTATGGACGTGGAAGGTCGCTACAAATGGATTGTGTTTCTTCCTAGTAAAGCAACAGGAGTTGGTGCATTAACCAGGTACTATGGGTTGTTTGAAAACGGGACCGTAAAAATACGGGGTGTGGAGCTCCGGCAACATAACACACCAGCATTTCTCAAAAATGCTCAGCAGGGGATGCTCAACGTCTTCAAACAAGCAAGCACCGCAGAGGAGTTCCGTGCGTTGATACCAAAATCCATTGACGTTCTCCAGAGATACGCAGCAGCACTACGCGACAATGCAGTAGATCATCAGGACTTGGTGTTGACGACAACCGTTTCAAAAGAAATCGAACGGTACAAGGTCCATACCCTCCCAAAATCAGCGTTGCTGCAGCTGCAAGACGAAAAAATCCAGCTCGAGCTGGGTCAATCGGTTCGCTATCTCGTCACCGATGAAACATCAAGAAATTACAAACGACGGGTCTGCATCGCTGAGAACATGCAAGGAACTGAAGACATCGATGTTGCGTATTATCTTCGTCAGCTTGCGAAATGCGGGGAAAGCCTTCTGATTCCCTTCAGGTACACAATAGAAAAACTTGAAGAGAAGCTGCGATAAAGCGCCTATTACGAGAAATGTTATTTATAATAGAGCTTGTCTGAAAAATAATTTCGTTGAACTTTTTGACTTTTCCATCATTCTA
>JADBLO010000001.1 GCA_014894395.1 Thermoplasmata archaeon | reverse complement strand
TTGAAGATCGAGGGTGGAAATTCAGACAGGTAATTTATAATGTGACATTGTCAAGATAAAATAATATTTTTTGATTGGTAACTCTTTTAAATGAAATTCAATTTCCGGTATTAAGCGGTATAACCATGGAAGGTTCATTGGTACAAAAACTTGGAGATAAATCGATAACAAAAGATCAACTTTTAGAAAAAGTAAAACACAACTATGATCTGATTCCTGAGCTTCTCAGCGGTATTTCGTCATTAAAACCTACAATTCGATATGGTTGTGGAAAAATACTTATGGATTTGAGTGAGGAAAAACCAGAAAAACTCTATCCCTACATGGATTTTTTTATTAACCTTTTAGAAAGTAAATATAGAATACTTACATGGAATGCGATCATTATCATAGCTAATCTTACAAAAATCGACAAAGAACATAAATTTGATTCAATTTTTGAGAAATATTATAGTTTCCTTGATAACGAATATATGGTTACGGTTGTCAATGTAGTCGGTAATTCTGGTAAAATTGCCTTAGCGAAACCACATCTTACCCAGAGGATAACTAACAAACTGCTTACGGTTGAAAATATTACAACAACACCTCATCTCAGTGAGGAATGTAAAAGGGTAATCACTGAACATGCGATTAAATCATTTGATATGTTTTTTCCCCAAATTGAACAAAAAGATAGAGTAATTTCATTCGTAAAAAAACACCTCAATAGTTCCAGAAAAACCCTCCGAACTGAATCTGAGAATTTCCTTAAAAAGTGGGGTGAGTCAGTTTGATTCTATTTCTTCAATAACAAGAAGGATATTACTCTCTATTACGGACACATAAAAAAATAGGGTAACCTATTGAATATACGAGAAGTGAGGTAATGAATACTCTCAGCGATGTTTCTGAAACCGCTTTGATAACACTAAGGTGCCGTGTGATTGAAGCAGAAAGAAAAAATCCAGTGATCGAGGACCGTATAGGCCGAGAATGTCTCAATAGGATCAAGCCATTGCTGTCTTCAGAAGTACGGAATAGGATTATGAATAGAAAATTATCCGCTTCATTAACACGACATATAGCACTGAGGTCCAGAAAATATGATGAGTATGCACGGACATTTATCAAGGAGCATCCAGATGGAATGGTAATCAGTCTTGGATGCGGCTTTGATACAAGATATTGGAGAGTTTCAGAAAAATCATGGAACTATGTTGAGATCGATCTGCCTGAAGTAATAACGATGAAAAAGAAAATTTTGAATGATGTTATTGATTATAAGATGATCGGAAGTTCTGTATTGGAAGAAGCGTGGATTACACAAATAGCATCGATGCAAAAAGAACATCTGTTATTCCTCGCTGAAGGGTTGTTCATGTATCTTCCTAAAACTGAAGTAACCAATATCTTTAAAAGACTATCAGAAACATTTTCAAGCTCACAGATTGTGTTTGAAATAGTGAACGAAAGGTTTACAAAGGGAATTTGGAAGAAGATCGTTGAAATGAAATTGAAACGTAATTTGGGAACAACAGCTGGCTCCTCCTATACTTGTGGAGTAAAGAAGGCAACAGATATTGAAGCATATGGAAAAAACATTAAAGTTGTGGAAGAATGGTCATACTTCGAAGACGAAGACATACAACCTCGCATTCTGAGACTATTTCGACATTCCAAATTCCTTTCAAAAACTCAATGGACAATAAAAGCATTGTTGATTTGAAAAACATTGGACTTTTTTAATTGTCTATTATCTATGGCATTCTTTTATATTTTGAAGTCAACAAAAGTTAATTACTTATTTTCACCGGTAATCTTGTGTTCAAATCCCTTCCCCTGCACTTTTTTATCCTTACATCAGGAGTGATTTCGACTTAACAAAGGTTTAAATATCGAAGGATTGTTTATTATTCTTTAAGGAGGAAAAACCTAGGGGGAAGAATCCTTTGAAAAGAAGCCTAATTGTTGGTATCGTATTCCTGTTCTTGTCGACAGTATGTCTGCCTGTTTTAGCGGATAAAAACATCTATGTTCAACCAGATAAAGTGCTGACAAAGGAATATTTCAAATATCTTTTTAGAGGATTTCTTTTTATAAAAGATTTTAAAATAAAAAAAGTAATAATAAAAATTATTTTTGAGATTAAGAGAGATGGTAATGCAACATCCGAAGAAATTCAGGGAATCATTGAGTCAAGCAATTCTCGAATTCGTGAAGTGTATATTCTTGCTGAAATAAAAACAACAGGAAATTTTCAAAAATCAGATGGTGGTGTGGGATGTATACCATGGAGATATGCTATCTTAAATTTTCATAATGCAACTGGTATCTTTGCTCAATATACTCCTGATTGTTATAAAGAATTATATGGTTGGACTCTACAGATTGATGGAAACTCACTGAGTAGAAATGATGGGTATATCTTGGGTTATTCCGGGTATATAAATAATTATATCACTGGCGGCGAATATGTTTCTTTTAAATTAGATGGATTTGGTGTCCTCGTTCTCCATGAGAAAAATATTTAATATCAACACCACTTTTTATAACCTTAATATATTTCATGTGAACATTTTTAACGGTTATTATTATCTGTTAATCATTGTCATGCCGGTAATCTTGTGTTCAAATCTTTTCATCTGAAGATTGTTTTTACAGAAAATTTTTAAAACAATTACTTATGTGAGGTTTCCATGCGTACGACAAGAATCTCTGTCATATTTCTTTTCTTCTTAGTTTGCTTGCTCGTCTTTTCAGCGATAAGCACAGCAGCAGAAGAAGAACAACTCATAAATGATGCGACGACAATCAACGTTGGAATCTATGTTATCTCCATAGGGAACTTTGAGTTTACGAAAGGAACATACGTTCTTGATTTTTATTTGATGTTTCAGTGGGAGAACCAAAACATCTCACCAATGAGTTTTGAATTCATGAACGGTCGGGCGACCTCAAAAGAAAAAATCTATGATGTACGAACAAACAGCACGTCCGAGGTGTGGTACCGTGTTCAAGCGAGCCTGTTCATCACCCCGGAATTCAACAAATATCCCTTTGATTCCCAGGATTTAAAGATCATCCTGGAGGATTCAACATACAACATCTCCACAGTAACCTATTCACCGATGACAGATGTACTGGGTGTTGATGAGCAGTTCCGTATCGCAGGATGGAAGATTCAATCATATAACACGAATGTCTCCAACCATGAGTACCCCTGGGGTGAAGAATATTCCCAACTCACCTACACCATTAAACTAGAACGAGATGCAGGGCTCACTGCAGCAAAACTGTTGCTTCCACCGATCATCTTCTGCATTGTCTCTGGGCTTTCGTTCTTCTTTAAGGCAGATAAAATCACTCATCGCCTCGGTCTTGGAACAAGTATGCTGATCTCCGCGGTGATGTTCCATCTCAGTCAAACCTCAGCTCTTCCTCCACTCCCCTCGCTTATTCTTATTGATAAAATCATGATCGCGGTCTATGCGTTCCTCGCATCATCGCTCTTTGCGACAACACTCATCTATATCGATGATGAATACTGGAAAGATGTGGATTACACAAGAATCGTAAACAGGGCTGGAGGAGCATTGACAATCATTCTACCATTCCTTGTCTTTGGATTGCTCTATTTCTTCTAGCACCTTTCAAAGAGATGATTATTTACCACAGTATAAAAAGACTCGCTGCCATGAGAGCCATTCCTAAGATAAATCCAAGAATAACGGTATGACTATGACCATAGCGATGTGCCATTGGAAGTAGCTCATCTATGGAGATGTACACCATGATTCCTGCGACAAATGCTAACAACGAAGAAAGTAAAGCGGGAGATAAAAACGGCAGAAGGATAACAAATCCTATCACAGCACCAACTGGTTCTGCAAGACCAGCAAGGAACGAGTACCGGAATGCTTTTTTTCTATCACCTGTCGCATAAAACAGCGGAACAGAAACAGAGATACCCTCAGGGATATTATGAATCGCAATCGCCAGTGCAATAACAATTCCAAGTCGTTCATCACTAAGCGTTGTTCCAAACGTGGTCAGGCCTTCAGGGAAGTTATGAATCGCGATAGCCAGTGCCGTAAACAATCCTGTTCTCAGTAGGGTCTTATCTACTTTCACGGTAAGGCCATCAGGCATCTCTTTGTAATGATGAGGGTTTCTTGATTCAGGAATCATCATATCGATGAGTGCGATGAGCAAGATTCCAATGAAAAATGCAATAACACTAGTGAATTGTCCGACTGTTATTACTGCTCTCGGCAAAAGCTCAACAAAGGAGACATAGATCATCACACCAGCGGAAAAACCTAACGAGAACGAAAGGTATATGGTCTTTGGTTTCTTGATAAAATACGCAATGAGACTCCCTATCCCGGTCGAAAGACCCGCTAGGAGCGTGAGGAGAAACGCAAAGATGACCTGCTGTGATAACTCCATTCGTACCTCTTATATTCATCTTTTTAATAATTGTTCGTAAAAAGTTGAACTGTCGGTACTAAGAATCTCCCGAATAATATTTTCTGTTGTTTTCCCAACCCCTTTGATGGTGTCTAACTTATTAAGCATTGTTGACAATGGTTCTTGCATTTGTGAAAGCGAATACGCAGCATATCCAAACGGTGATTTTTTCCCTTCGAGTTTCAACAAATAATCAAGATGTTCCAATATCACGATTACCAAATCGTTTTCACTGAGTATCTCCTTATAGAGTTCTGGCGGGATTCGCTTCGGTATCTTGTACTGTTTCATGAGAGTATTAAAAGTCTGATGTAGTTGCGAATAATAATCTGGTATCGCTTCTCCCCATTTACTTCCTTGGTAAATCATTTGATATTCTAACACGAGTTTTGGGTCATATTGCTGAAGGACATTCAAAAAATATTCTTTTTGTTTTCCTTCTTTCAGTGTCATCCCACCAAAGATGATAAAATCCACTCCAACATCCTGCGCATCCTGAATTGTTTTCTCCATCACTTCCTTTGTATCAGTAATAAAAGGAATAACAGGCAACAGAAACATCCCACAAGCGATGCCTTTGCCTTTAAAAAAAGAAATTGTTTCAAGGCGCTTACGCGGTGAAGGAACACCAGGCTCAAATATCCTACTCACCTTCTCATCAGTTGATGAAAAACTAAAACTCACAATCGCCCTACTATTTTCATTGATCTTTTTAAGAATATCAACATCTCGTTTCACTAGCGTCGACTTTGTGAGAATATGAACAGGAAACTTTTTTTCAGAAAGAAGTTCAAGCGTTTTACGGGTCAACTCGAATTTCTCCTCAACGGGTTGATAACTATCGCCAACACCCCCACCAACCAGTACATACCCACATTTGAACGGGGTACGTTTTCGTTTTGGATCTAACTCCCGACGTAAAACTTCCAAGGCATTGACTTTTACCGCAACATCACTGCCAAACTCACCTTCAACATAGTATCCTTCTGCCCGGCCATCACAATAGACACAATTATGCGTGCAACCTCGATAGAGATTCATATTATATCTTGAGAGAAACCATGAATCGATTTTCTTATGTGTACGAAGAATCGATTTTGCTTCTATTTCTTTAATAGTCAGAGGCATTCACCTTCTGAGGGATTACAATTCACAGTGTTTACAATCTTGTTGTTCGCATTCCTTATTTTTATTTTTCCATTGTAATGACCATTTCTTAATATCTTTTATGATATGGATGAAATCTTTCCCGCTTTCGGTTAAGGTATATTCACATTTAATCGGGAAAACCTTGGTATCGATATATTTGGTGATGAGCTCTTGTTTTTCAAGTTCTCGTAGTCGTGCAGAAAGAATCTTTGGTGTGATATCAAGAAGGCTATTTTTTAGTTCCGAGTATCGTTTCTTTCCCTGTGTTTTATAGAGTTCCAAAAGGATCAGAAGAGTCCATTTTTTCGAGATGAAATCGATGGTTCTGTAGATCGTACACGTTTCGTCCATGGTATCCTTTTAGAAACTATCACCTATAAATATCTTTGTATCTATTATATACTAAGTATAAAAAAGATACTAAGTGATGACTATGACAAAACGAAAAATCATAAAAATCAACGAAGAAAAATGCAACGGCTGCGGAGCATGCATACCGAATTGCCCTGAAGGAGCAATTCAAGTAATTGACGGAAAAGCTTGGCTCATCAGCGATATCTTCTGCGACGGGCTAGGTGCCTGCATGGGACATTGCCCGCAAGATGCAATCACCACCGAAGAACGAGAAGCAGAAACCTACAACGAAAAAAAAGCCATGGAAAACATCATCAAAGCAGGCAACAAAACCATCCTTGCCCACTTGAACCATCTCAAAGACCATGGAGAAAACCACTATCTCAAACAAGCACTCGAAGTACTGAAAGAAAAAAACATCACAGTACCTTCCAAAGAAGAAACAATAACACCTCATCATGCCTGCGGATGCCCTGGAGCAAAAATGATGGATTTTTCGGCAGAGAAAAAACAAGAAAAAACCGAACAGGGCGCAAGAATTTCTCATCTTGGTCAATGGCCTGTACAATTACATCTTGTTCCCCCAAATGCACCCTATTTCCACAGAAACAATGTCCTGCTTGTTGCGGATTGTGTCGCTTACGCACTCGCAGATTTTCATAAGGACTATCTGCAAGGAAAAAGCCTGGCAATCGCCTGCCCAAAACTCGATACGAACCTAGATTCCTATCTGCAAAAGCTGACCGCGCTGATCAACGATGCACACATTGCCTCACTGACCGTGATGACCATGGAAGTATCCTGCTGCAGAGGATTACTTTCCCTAGCACAACAAGCAGCGTCTCAAGCATCGAAAAAGATACCAATCAAATCGATAGTCGTCGGAATCAAAGGTACCATCATCAAAGAAGAAACCATCCCATAAAAAAATTGCTCAGAGCATCATCGAATGCTTGAGCTTATTGATCCGATCACGCAACGCGATTGCTTTTTCAAAATCAAGGTCATCCGCAGCGTTACGCATCTCTTGTTCCAAATTCACAATAATCGCAGGGATATCCTTGCGGGGGATATGCTTCGTATCAGTGATTTCAACTACTTTTTCTTTAATAGGTTTGACAATCGTCGTCGGAATAATGTTATGAACCTTGTTATACTCAAGCTGCAGGTTTCTTCTTCGATTTGTCTCTGCTAACGCTTTCTGAATCGAATCCGTCAGCACATCTGCGTACATCACAACCTTTGAGTTCACATTTCGAGCAGCCCGGCCAATAATCTGAATTAGGCTGCGCTCATCACGCAAAAATCCTTCCTTGTCAGCATCAAAGATTCCAATAAATCCAACCTCAGGGATATCAATACCCTCACGTAACAGATTAATACCAACCAAAACATCGAACTTTCCAAGACGAAGCTCACGGATAATTTCAGAACGTTCAAGAGTGTCAATCTCAGAATGAAGGTACCGTGTTTTAATTCCTTTTTCAGCAAGATACTCAGAAAGTTCTTCAGCAAGTTTCTTGGTCAAGGTATTCACCAAAATCCGATCGCCTCGTTTCACGGTCGTCTGAATCTCACCTATCAAATCATGCACTTGACCTTCTATCTTCCGTACCTCAACTGGAGGATCCACAAGACCAGTCGGCCTGATGATTTGTTCAACAACCTGCTGTGATTTCCCAAGCTCATACTCAGCGGGTGTCGCAGAAACAAAAACAACGGTACGCATATACTGCTCAAATTCTTTGAACATCAATGGTCGATTATCATACGCGCTCGGCAAACGAAACCCGTAATCAATCAGCGCTTGTTTTCGAGAATAATCACCACGATACATCCCATGAATCTGCGGAATAGTCCGATGACTCTCATCAATAAACAACAGAAAATCATCAGGGAAATAATCAAGGAGACAGTACGGTTTCTCCCCTGGTTTTCGTCCATCAAGATGGCGCGAGTAATTCTCAATTCCTTTACAAAACCCGGTCTCCTCAATCATCTCGAGATCATATAACGTACGCTGCTTCAACCGATGCGCCTCCAACATCGGCAACTGAGGTAAACGTTCCTCCAGTTCTTTTTTAATCGATAAAACCGCCCGTTTCTGACTACTCTCCGGGATGACGAAATGTTTCGCAGGAAAAATGAAAAAATAATTGAGAACCTCAACTGTTTCACCGGTAACCTTATTCAGCTCCTTTATCGACTCAATCTCATCGCCAAACATCTCAATACGATAGATGTTATGATAGTACCCGGGGATCACATCAATCGTATCACCCTTCACACGGAAACGCCCTGGTTGAAGTTCGGAATCATTCCGCTCATATTGAATCTCAAGTAATCTTTTCAACAACTCATTTCGCTGGATGTGCTGTCCTTTGCGGATTTCAAATCCTAACCCCTGATACTCACGAGGATTACCCACATTATAGATGCAAGAGACGGAGGCGACAATAATCACATCCCGCCGTGAGAGTAACGAGGCGGTAGCAGCCAGTCGCATCTGTTCAAGTTTCGGGTTCACATCCGCATCCTTCTCAATATACAAATCCTTCTGCGGAAGATACGACTCAGGCTGATAATAATCATAATATGAAACAAAATACTCGACACGATTCTCCGGGAAAAACTCTTTAAACTCGCTATACAACTGCGCAGCAAGGGTTTTATTGTGAGCAATCACGAGAGCTGGTCGCTGAAGGTGGTTGATTACTTGAGCCATCGTGTAGGTTTTACCAGATCCGGTAACTCCCAGCAATGTTTGTGCACTATATTTTTTGGAGATGCCGTCCACTACCTGCTTGATCGCTTGCGGTTGCGATCCTTTTGGCGTCAGATTCGAAGTTAGTTTAAATCCGGTCATTCTCTCAACTTTTTTCTCCTTAACAACCGATTATAGGATATCGCAAATCGATGTGTCTCATCACGGATTTCCTGGATAAACAGTAAGGCTTTTTCCTTTTTTGCTAGACGTACCAGTTGACTGCTCTCAGGAAGATAGATTTCTTCAAACTGTTTTGCAATGGAAATGACTGGAATTTTTACATCAAGTTTTTCAAGTTCATGCACCGCGCTGTTGAGTTGCCCGCGCCCGCCGTCGATTATAATGAGATGAGGCATCTCAGCATGCTCTTGTTTTAAGCGGGTGTATCGTCGTCGCACCACTTCTGCGATCGCAGCAACATCATCAACCCCGACAACCGTACGTATCCTGAACCGCCGGTAGTTACTCTTATCCGGTTTCCCTTTTCTAAACTGCACCATCGACCCAACCGTCGATGTCCCGGAGAGATGCGAGATATCAAAACATTCGATGACCAAGGGTGTTTCCTGCAGTTGAAGTCGGTTCTGCAGCTCATCTACCTTGGTCATGTCAGAAAAGAAGGATATCTCGATGTTTTTTCCCACCAAATCGAGGAGTTGTTTTTTTGCGCCTTTTTTCGGTACGAGAACATGAACTCGTTTCTTCCGTTTCTGTTCAAGAAATGATATGATCGACTCGGTTAACTTACTTGGGACAATCACTTCTTTAGGAACTGGGTTTTCCGAGTAGTATTGCACGATGAATTCCTCTAAAAAATCATCGTTATACTCAAAGACATACTCGTTTTTATTGGACAATGTTCCTTTGTAGATGGTAAACAACATCAGATATACGGTCCCCTCTCGTATCATGTAGTTGATGATGTCTTCATCGTAGGTTTGTTGCCGCTGCATGTTTTGATGTTCCTGCAAATGCTGTATCGCCATTTTTTGATTCCGAATGATAAGAGCTTTTTCGAACTCTAACTGTTTGGATTGTTCTTTCATCGCGAGATCCATTTTTTTTATCAGTTCCCTGGATTTTCCCGAAAGAATGAGTTGCGCACTCATGATTTTATTCGCATATTCTTCCTTTGAAATCAAACCGTTGCAGGGTGCATCACACAAACGTATATGGTAGCGGAGACAAGGCTTTTTCGGCATTTTTTTACAGGTTCGCAATGAAAACGTTCTATTCAAAAACTGATGCACATAGTCTCGTTCCTGCGCATTGACAAACGGGCCATAGAACCGCCCGTTTCCTCTCTTTTGTCGAGCAATAACAAGTCGTGGGAATTCCTCATCGGTGAGTTGGATGAACGCATAGGTTTTTGCATCCTTAAGATTAATGTTGTATTTCGATTGATGTTTTTTAATGAGTGTGTTTTCAAGAATCAGGGCTTCAACCTCAGTATCAGTCACAAAAAATTCAACTGAGTCAAAACTATCAATGAGACAACGAGTCTTAGGGTCAACATCCTTTTTTTGAAAATAACTTTTCACGCGTTTTCTAAGATTTTTTGCTTTCCCGACATAGATAATCTTTTTATCAGCATCTCGAAAGAGATAACATCCAGGATTTGTTGGTAATGTGGTTACGTCAAACATACCTTCGTCTCAGAAAACAATGGTCGAAGGATTTGACCGGTGTAACTCCGTTTGTTCCGCGCAATTTCTTCCGGCGTTCCAATCGCGATTATTTCTCCGCCTAAATCACCACCCTCCGGACCAAGGTCAATGATATAATCCGCGCATTTTATCACTTCCATATTATGCTCGATGACGACAACCGTGTTCCCCATATTCACCAAACTGTTCAGGACGTCGATGAGTTTCTTCACATCGTGGAAATGCAACCCGGTCGTCGGCTCATCCAAGAGATACAACGTTTGCCCGGTACTCCTCTTTGACAACTCTCTTGTAAGTTTTATTCGTTGCGCCTCACCACCAGATAGTGTCGTGGAACTCTGACCCAGTTTAATGTAATTAAGACCAACCTGCGAGAGTGTCTCTAGTTTCTTACGAATATACGGGATGTTTTCAAAGAGATTCAATGCTTCCTCTACACTCATCGCAAGAACATCGGCAATCGACTTTCCTTTATACTGCACCTCAAGGGTCTCTTTATTGTACCGTTTTCCTTTACATTCCTCACATTCCACATAAATATCTGGGAGGAAGTTCATCTCAATCTTAATGAGTCCGTCACCTTGACACGCCTCGCATCGCCCCCCGCTTACATTAAAAGAAAAACGGCCTGCTTTATACCCCCGGAGTTTTGCCTCCGGCACCTTGGCAAAAATGTTCCTGATCTCATCAAACACTTTCGTATAGGTCGCTGGGTTACTCCGCGGCGTCTTCCCGATTGGGCTCTGATCAATCACGATCACCTTGTCAATCTCAGAGTCAAACACAATTCCATCGTGTTTCCCAGGCAGGTCTCGTGATTCATGAAGTCGCCTCATAAGGCCTTTATAGAGAATCTCGTAGATGAGCGTGGATTTCCCACTCCCAGAAACACCAGTAATAACAGTAAAAACACCAATAGGGATGTTCACGTCGATGTTCTTCAGATTATTCTCTTTACAGCCTTTGATACGGATATAATTACCTGCTTGTCGTCTGGAATCTGGTATCTCAATGGCTAGTTTCCCTGAGAGGTACTGTCCAGTAAGCGAACGAGGATTTCGTTCTATTTCCTTTGGCGTTCCTTGCGCGATGATCCTACCCCCATGGATCCCAGCACCAGGACCCATATCAATCACATGGTCAGCATGCCGTATGGTTTCCTCATCGTGCTCAACAACAATAAGCGTGTTTCCCAGATCACGTAACCGCTGCAGCGTCTGAATGAGTTTCTTGTTATCCCTTTGATGCAACCCAACAGAAGGTTCATCAAGGATGTACAGCACGCCTACAAGGTTTGACCCGATTTGTGTCGCAAGCCGTATCCTTTGTGCTTCTCCACCAGAAAGTGTTCCTGCGTTTCGAGATAATGTCAGATAGTTCAACCCCACGTTATCTAAGAATTTTAAACGTGCTTTGATCTCCTTTAAAATCAAATGTGCAATCTCCTCTTGTTTTTTCGTCAGCTTTACGGTTTCGAAGAACTCAAGAGACTGCTTGATAGACATATCGGTGATATCGATAATAGATTTGTGAGCGATTTTCACGGACAGGATCTTCGACTTTAATCGTTTCCCGTTACACACAGGGCAAGGGGAGATGCGCATGAACCGCTCCATATCTTGCCTACGATACTCTGACTCGGTTTGTTTATAGAGACGTTCCGACTGCGGGATGAGTCCTTCCCAGGTGCCAATATGCGAGTAGTGTGCATCACCGTTTTTCATGACCAGGTTAAACCGTATTGAATCAGAGGAGCCGTACATAATCGCACGATACTGGCGTTCATTGAGGTTTTGTATCGGAGTGAAAATGTCAAATCCATAATGTTTTGCAACAGCGCCAAGATAATTGTTCCTCCAGCTGTCCCGAATGGTTTTATACAAAGCGATCGCCCCATCAGCGATGCTCAGTTCTTTGTTAGGTATAATGAGATCTGGGTCAAACTCCATTTTTATACCAAGTCCATGACATGACTCACAAGCACCAAAAGGACTGTTAAAAGAAAACATACGTGGCTGAAGCTCCTCAAACACCGTGCCACAGGCCGGACAGGCCATGGTCGACGAGTAGATGTGCTCCTTCCCGGATTTATCGAGAACAATGAGAAGCCCTTCGGATTTCTTCAAGGCTTGTTCACAGGCTTCCGTGAGACGGGAGGTATCGGTTGAATCGACGCGATCCACCACGATTTCAATATCGTGTTTCTTGTACCGCTCTAGTTTGATTTCCTCATCGGTTCGATAGATAGTTTTGTTCACCCGAACTCTGGTGTATCCCTCTTTGTTCAAATCCTTAAACAGTTGTTCGTAGGTTCCTTTTTTCTGACGAATGATAGGTGAGAGAACCATGACGGTTCCTTTCAACTCCGTTGTGATTCTCCCCGAGATTTTCTCAGGTGATTGCGACTCGATTTTGATGTTATGCGTAGGACAATAAGGAGTACCAATCCGTGCGAACAATAATCGAAGGTAATCATAGATCTCTGTAATCGTACCAACCGTGCTACGCGGGTTTTTACTCGTTG
This sequence comes from Thermoplasmata archaeon, assembly GCA_014894395.1. Classification (GTDB taxonomy): domain Archaea; phylum Thermoplasmatota; class E2; order DHVEG-1; family DHVEG-1; genus SM1-50. Next base: position 14,650 of record JADBLO010000001.1, on the reverse strand, counting down.
TCTTCTGCTCGATGGATATAGCAGGGGATAATCCTTCAATGCTATCAACATCTGGTTTATTCATAAGGCCCAAGAACTGCCGTGCGTACGCGGAGAGCGATTCTACATACCGCCGTTGACCCTCGGCATACAGTGTATCAAATGCGAGCGTGGATTTCCCCGAGCCAGAAATTCCGGTTATGACAATGAATTTATCTCTTGGAAGCTCCACATTGATGTTTTTAAGGTTGTGTTCGCGTGCTCCTTTGATGATGATGTTTTTCACTGGAAATCCCCCTTGAAAACAGAAAGCATATATACAAATATATATACTTCCTCTTCACAATCTACAACTACTTATTCTTTGGCTTCCCCCCAACAAGCAATATCACATATTCAAGGTTTTCTAAGACGTCATTGAAAGTATAAATTACGAACCCCTCAGACCACGACGTTGTCTCTCTGTAGTTTAACAAATACGAATATTTCTCTTTTGGGAGAAGAATAACCCTTGGTTGTTTATTGAATCGTACCCATCCATAGTATTAATTCAGCGGAAGATAACAGAAAAAAAAGAAGAAAATGTTTAACAGACGACAGCGGAAGTATTATTCTGTCCACGTATCATTCTCAGAATAATTAGGAATATTACTCCGATTACGATAATAGATCCCCATCGCAAAAGTTTTAGAAACAGGATAGCCAAAGTTAATAAGATAATTGTTTGCGGGGATGGATCGTCCTTATATTTTGCTCGAATTGCTTCAATATATGCACTTTGGGCATTAAGAAGATTCGGTGATGTTGTAGCGGATTGTGCTACCTTTGCTTCTGCTGCAGCAACTGTCGGCAACATCATCATAAGAAATACTGCCAACAGACTACCAAAGATTAGGGTTTTTCTCATTTTATTAATCCTCCTATTTTTGTTATCCACCTTCAGCATTTAAATGTTTTCTATGCAATATAAGTTACAATAATCATAATAAATACAAGTTTTCTCTAGAGTAAAATCCAACCGAAAACTTTTTTTAGATAAGAACTGTAAAGACCCCTGGTATTAGTTGTACAACAAGACGCTTTAAAGAAAACAGACAAAATAGGACATCGAGGAGTGAGAAAAAATGATGATTGTTGGACAAGTATCAAGCCCAGAGGAAGCAATCGAAGTGGAATTTATCGCAAAATCCTTTGTTGTCGCGAACCGAGTAAAAATTCTTGCTCATAACCTAAAAACGAATTAATATAAACCGTAGAACAACTTCTACGGGGGACTTGTGATGTCTGAATACGTCATTGATATCGATTCATTAACAAAAATCTACCAAACCGGTAAAACCGATTTCAAAGCATTAAATACTGTAACTTTGAAAATTCGGAAAGGTGATTTTGTTGCGATTATGGGTCCTTCAGGTTCAGGGAAAAGTACACTCATGAATATTATCGGGTGTTTAGATCGTCCGACATCAGGGACTGTTATTATCGATGGAGAGAACATCTCTATAGTAAGCGATAATGAATTGGCTGAAATTAGAGGGAGAAAAATCGGGTTTATTTTCCAAAAATTTAACCTAATACCGACCATGACTGCATTAAAAAACATAGCACTTCCCATGGTGTTTCTCGGTGGTACGACAGCAGACCGAGATCGACGTGCTGCTGAACTTCTTGGCAAAGTAGGGCTTACTAACTGGGCGACACATCGCCCCTCTGAACTATCCGGTGGACAACAACAAAGGATTGCGATCGCGCGAGCACTCAGCAACAACCCCTCAATAATTCTCGCAGATGAACCAACGGGAAATCTGGATACGAAGACCGGTGAACAGATCATGGGATTACTCGTTGCATTAAACAAAGAAGGGAAAACCATTTTGTTGGTCACGCATGCGATCGCGTTGAAACGGTTTGCGAACCGGGTTATCAATATGCTTGACGGAGAAGTCAGTGAGAAATCATGATAAAAGATATCTTCGTGATGGGCCTTGAGGCGATGAAGTCCTATAAAATACGGACGTTTCTCACGCTTATCGGGGTCATCATTGGTGTTGCTTCGGTCATCATGGTGACGACCGCAGGTGGCTCCGTGAGTAGTTTTATTGCAGACCAGTGGAATGTCTTTAATCCAACTGGCATGGTTATCGGAACAGGTACTGGCGGAGCGACACCGCAGCTGTCGATTCGATCAGTGGTATTCACGACCAATGACGTAGAAAAAATACAGAACTTACCGTCTGTCAAAACAGTAGCTCCTCTCGGCGTGGTTCCCCTTAATAAGATATTGAAACGTGATGGGTTCCTCAAATGGGAGTCCAGACCAGGAGAAATAATGTATGCAAGTACTCCTGCGTTACTAGAAATTCTTAATCTTAATTTAGAAGAAGGAACCATGTTTGAGGAAGGAAAAAACGAGGTGGTCATCAGTAAAAACGTCGCAGAGGTTTTCGGCAAAGATAAACCATTACATGTGGGTGACACGATTTATCTGCGGCGTGTCGATAGTAAAACTCTTGAGGCAAAGGTTGTGGGCATATTAAAAGAAAGTTCGACTGCTAATATGTTTAATGCCCTTTCGACACCAGGGATTATTTGTCCCACAAAACCGTATTATTCCTCATATTTTGGATCAAATGTCGGTACTATCTTAAAACGTGTTGTTGGATACACGGTCCTGCTTGCAGAAGCAACGGACACAAAACATGTACAAGACGCACAAGATCAAATTTTGAAGTATCTTGATAGCGGTGGATCTGATGCGAATCAGTATAAAGACCAAAACTCTGATTTCGTGGTAATTACCCAGCAGTACATCCTTGTCCGTATAGAACAGGTCCTAAGTGTCATCCGGACATATATCACGGCGATTGCGTTAATTTCACTGCTTATTGGTGCGATTGGAATTGCCAATATTATGTTTGCCACGGTAACAGAACGAACCAGAGAGATAGGAACGATGATGGCGATCGGGGCGAAACGACGTGATATCCTGCAGTTATTCTTGTATCAATCCACGATCATCGGGCTCCTTGGCGGCCTTTTCGGTTGTATGATTGGTGCGAGTGGAAGCTGGTTTGTCGTTGACCTCCTTAACAAAAATATACAGAATCTAGGTGGAGCATTAAGCACGGGCACAATTCAATTAACCTATGCCCCAGAATGGTTCCTGATAGCCAGTGTCGTCGGTATCCTCATCGGGGTAGCCGCAGGGGTATTACCTGCACGAAAAGCAGCAAAGATGGACCCAGTAGTTGCGCTCCGGTACGAATAAAGTTTTTATGGGTTTGATGGAGCCTGTTTTTTCTCCATCGCCGTAATTTTTTCAAGCTCTTCTCGGATATACCGCAACGCCTGCTCCTTATCAGGGCCAAGACCAACTGCATCAGGGCTGATCTCGTTTTTCTTCAGTTGCCTCAACCACCGTTCCAATACCTGTTTTTGATCCATTGTTTCTCACCTACACAGACCCTATATTGCAAGAGACGTATATTAACTCATAGAGACAAAGCGAAGAAAAAAAGTTAAAATACCGAAAAACAATACTGTTATTGTAGGAGTGAATAATGTCATACTTTTGGAAAAAAAACGGTACTCTTTACCATTGGCACCTCCAATGTACATCGGTCCCGGTCTATGTGAGAACCAATCCAGATTGGGAAGTCAGCGAACAACGTCCCACAGACAAGGAGCGCTGTAAAGAATGCCGTGAGAAAGATATCGCACAACGAATAAAAGGAAAATTCTAGCTGGGTTACAGAAAGCGATGCTTATCGACGTGCCACAGGTTTGTTCTGTGGTAGACCTAACATGATCCGCTTTAACTTTTTCTTCGTATTATAATCATAGACCACATCGATTTTTTTCCCGGTAAAGGGGTTTAATCCGGTCCAATACATACACGACGACACGGTCATTGGCGTTGGGGTGAACAACTGGAATTGCTCAATATTTTCCAGATGCCTTTTTTTAATGATGTCGCGTAAGAACAAGACTTCACTCAGGGTATCGCCGGGATGTCCAATCATAAAATAGTACCGCAACGCTTGTTTTTTACGTTCATTAATTGCAGAAAAATACGCAAGGAACTCATCGAACCGTGAGTTATCCTTCCCCATCAAGGTGACAACTTTATTTGAAAAGTGCTCAGGAGCGATTTTGAGACATCCAGAGATGTGATGGTCGGAAATTTCTTTGATATATTCTCTGCTTTCTAGCGCCAAGTCATATCGGATGCCGCTGCGGATAAAAATTTTTTTCACCCCTTCGATCTGTCGAGCTTTTCGTAACAATGTAATGAGTCGTTTATGGGTCTTATCTAACTGAGGACACTGGATACATGTTCCTTGACACGAGGTGGTTGTCGTTTCAGGACGAGTACACACCATCGCATACATATTCGAAGACGGACCAACGAAATCATCAATGTATCCTTTAAAACCAGGGTGCTTCGTCAGCCGTTTAATTTCTGCAAGGATGCTTCCCTCAGACCGTGAAATAATCCGATCTCCCTGATGAAGAGAAAGTGAACAAAAATTACAGGCCCCAACACATCCACGATGAACCACCACGGAAAACTTCCCCATCTTCAACAAGGATTTCGGGTGCAGTTTCCGTGAGTACTCTAAGGAATAAATCCAATCCAAATCCCTGGCGGTATACTCAGGGTACTTATATTGCAGGACGTAACTGTTCGTATATTCTTGCGCGAGATTCTTGTTATTTGAAAATTTCATTTGCATATCACAGAATTTCCGTTTATCCTCAATGACTTCCTTAAATGAGGGAAGAAGCTCAAACGACGCATCAAGGTCTTTACTAAGGACGCATGTTCCTTCGATTTCTCGTAGCTCTTTTTGGTGTTTTAACCGCTCAGCAATCTCAATGATCTGTTTCTCCCCGTTCCCATAGACAAGGATATTTGCGCGAGAATCAAGCAAGATACTACGCCGGATATTGTTATCCCAATAATCATAATGGGCAAACCGCCGCAAGGACGCCTCAATGCCACCGATGACAATCACACTTGACTTAAAATATTCCTTCAGTTTGTTACAATAAAAAATCACTGCACGATCAGGCATTTTCGTGGCATCACTGTATTTATCTTCGACTCTTTTTCGTTTCAACGGCGTATAGTTATGGACCATACTATCGATAGAACCGGAAGTGACACCAAAACAAAGACGCGGCGCTCCTAACTTTGTATAGTGTTCTTTTGTTTCCGGTTTCTCGATAACACCGACACGGTAGCCTTTCGCGTCAAGCACTTTGGCAATAACACCCACCGGTGAGAGAGGGTGATCATCGTAATACTCACCACTGATAAGGATTATATCAAAATTGCTACCGGTCTTGGCAATCATACTTTTGTATCTTATAGAATCCTGATATATAAACATTCAACAATCGTGACACCGGAAAGATTCATTAATCTCCTGCTTTTTCCGTTGCCGATGACAGATATCCTAATCACGAACGATGACTGCTACAAATCCGCAGGGTTTGTCCCCCTCATCAAAGAACTTTCAAAAGAATTCTCAGTAACTGCTGTTGTCCCTGACCGAGGACGAAGCTGGATAGGCAAAACAATCACGACAAAAAAAGAACTACGACTCAAAAAAATACACTACGAGGGGGTCGACATGTTCCTTCTTGACGGAACCCCTGCTGATTGTGTACAAATAGGGTTATACGACGTAGTAGAGACACGCCCTAAAATGGTGATCTCAGGAATAAACATCGGACTGAACATCGGACAGGCACGGACGCTGAGTTCAGGAACGATAGGGGCAGCAATAGAAGGATCTATTGACGGGGTGAGAGCAATCGCCTCATCACTGTCCATCCCTCTCAATATAAGGGATAATTTAACCGATTTTTATCATCCAAAAAGCTATCCTCTCTTTGAAAACGCGGCGAAGATAACAACAAAAATTGCCACCATTGTCATTAACAAGGCCTTTAATGACGTGGATCTCTTTTCCCTTAATATCCCGTTTCATGCTACCGTTGATACACCACTAGAAATTACCACACTTTTCAAAACACGATACGGCAGACTTTTCCATAAAAAAGGAACCAAATTCATCCATCGGACACCACCCGTGGAATTCAAAAACATGGACGAAGGCTCTGATCTTAAAGCACTAAATGAAAACAAGATCTCACTCACGCCAATGAATATCTCATTTGCTGCACTTCATTCATTAAAAACCGTGGAACATGTCTTTAAACAAGAATGGTAAAGATATCTGTTTTTTATGCCACAAAAAAGAACGCGATCGCGATAATAGAATAGACACTGATCAACTGTGCGCCTTCTAACCAATTACATCTCCCATCGGCAGAAAGATAGTTTACAATCAACACAGCAAGCATGACAGCGAGGATCTGAAAGGGAGTGAAAACAAGTGAAAAACCTAAATTAAAAACTGAGCTGATTAGCATAAGTATAGGGACGACGAATAACGCAATCTGTATCGCACTACTCAACCCTATCTCAATAGAGACATCAAGCTTGTTTTCTAATGCGAAATGCACCGCGGTTGATTTCTCCGCGATATTCGTAATAATCGCAATGATCACAATCCCGACGAAGGTTTGTGTAATCCCAATGGTGACCGCAGCATTCTCTATGCCGTGGACAAGGAACTCAGATTCAATAGCAACGACAGCTACCGTGAGCAATAAAATAGAAGCGGCAAGTTTTTTACTCATCGTTGGTCTTTCATGTGTTGCCTTCATCTCATCACTTGCATCAAAAAGATCCTTATGTGTACGTAAGGAGAAGAACAACCCAGCAAGATAAATCAAGGTCATGACAACAGCGACAGCATTACTGAGGACCTGGATATGAACACCTTTTGGATTAAGGAAAGAATACACACTAGGAATTGCCAGTCCAGCAACAACAATAATAAGCATCGTCGAAGACACAGCAATGGTCTCGTTGTTGAATCGTTGATTTTTAAACCGCAGACCACCAGCGAAAATACTCAATCCAATCAGGAGTAAAATATTACCTATGATACTTCCAATAATAGAAGCCTGTACCACTTGTATTAACCCCGCTCGCAGGGCAAAGATAGCGATAATCAACTCGATCGCATTCCCAAAGGTTGCTGAAAAAAGACCACTGACCGTTGGATTTGACTGTAACGATATCTCCTTGGTTGTATATCCCATGATACGGGCAAGAGGAACAATCGCCAAAATACATGTAACGAATGTTAATGTATCATTTTTAAGGACTAATGCAGAAAAAATACTGACCGGAATAAAGAGGAGGAAACAGTAAAAAATCTTCCCAATTCGTAGTTTTTGAACAATGGTCTGCTTCAGAGGAGGAGAGTAGAAACCCTTCTTTAGTTTTTTACGTCCTACGATAAAAGGAATCATGCAAGACGATATCGCAGCAACGTATCTAAAATGTTTCGAAAGTGAAAAGTTAATGTATCTCCCTGAGATGTTGAAAACTGATGAATTACGATGTTATCCTGGTGCGATACGGCGAGCTTTCGCTTAAGAGCACCTATGTACGGAAGTATTTCGAATCAATTCTTGTGAGAAACATAAAAAAAGCGCTCACACGAGAAAATATATCGCACAGTATCACAAAGGAACGAGGGAGAATCTATCTTTCCACAACGGAAATCTCCAAAAGCATTATGGTATTATCAAGAATTTTTGGTATCGTCTCATTCAGCCCTGCAGTTCAAACAACGTCTGATATGGAGGCCATGTCGATGTTAGCGTTACAACTTGCTAAAAATATTCTGACCGAGGAAAAAAGTTTTGCGATTCGGGCAACAAGAGTTGGAACGCACACGTTCTCTAGTCAGCAGGTGGCAGTACATATCGGTAACGATATCGTCAAAGCAACCCATGCAGGTGTAGATTTAACCAATCCTGACATCGAACTTTTTATTGAAATCCGAGATAAGAAATCGTTTCTCTTCACTGAAAAGAACAGTGGAGTTGGAGGTCTTCCTTTGGGAACACAAGGAAGAATTCTTGTCCTGGTTGAAAACCCATCTTCTTTGCTAGCTGCATGGTATCTTATGCGTAGAGGATGTAACGTTATCATAGCGAATATGAAGATATCAAACGATGAATCTATTCATTCATTTCTCGCCCATTGGTATGCAGATGCAGAAATCATTTCGGTTGACCAAAAAACAAAAAATCTCTTCGATCAGCTACGTACCCTCGCATCTGAAAAAAACTGTGATGCACTGGTCACCGGTCATACTCTTGAGGAGCCTACCTGTTCACTAGCAGCGATCGCACAACTAAAAAAACAGAGTATTATCCCTGTGCTGACTCCGCTGATTGCCATGAACCAAGAGGAAATCCAGCAACAATGCAGAAAAAGAGGAATACCAATATGAAGATCGTTATTGTTGGAGCAGGAGCTATCGGGTCACTCTTCGGTGCGTTACTCGCTAAAAATAATACAGTCGTTTTAGTTGGACGAGCACCACATATCACCGCAATACAACACAACGGTTTGAATATTAACGGAAAAACTCACTTACATGTAAAGCTCTCTGCAGTAGAATCTGTGAAGGATATCCCTATTTCCCCGAATCTTATTCTTCTTACTGTAAAATCCTATGATACGGAGACTGCGATCAAACAAACATTACCGCTTATACGCGATGAGACCGTGGTCGTTTCCCTTCAAAATGGATTAGACAACATAGAAAAGATTGAACATATCGTTGATAAGGACCGTATTTTTGCTGGTGTCACTACTCATGGCGCTATTTTTTCGAATCCTGGTGTCATCAGGCACACGGGAAAGGGAAAAACCATTCTCGGAGAACTCGACGGCACACGATCAAAGCGTCTTGAGAACATTGTGCGTCTCTTTAACGAAGCAGGGATTGAGACACAGGTAAGCGATGATGTTGTAAAAGAAATATGGGCAAAAGCGATCATCAACTCCAGCATCAACCCGTTAACCGCATTCTTCAACTGTAAAAATGGGTACCTGCTAGAAAATCCTCTCCTACATAAAATCGTTGAAGCCATCAGTGAGGAATCAACCAATATCGCTCAAGCAGAAGGAATAAAACTCACCGCTCCTGATATGATCCAACGAACAAAAGAAGTCATCGAAGACACTGCAAGTAACTATTCATCCATGCTGCAAAGTGTTCAACAGAGAAAAAAAACAGAGATAGATTCGATGAACGGAAAACTCGTAACAATTGGGAAACAGCATAGAATTGATACTTCATTGAACAAAATCCTCGTAGAGCTTGTAACGTCTCTTGCAGACGGGTAAGAACAGTTATTGTTTCTGTATGAAGCGCAGGTGAACAATTATATTTCCTAACAGTTTTGATATAAGAAACCTATGTGTGTTCATCTCATGTATTGATAGATTCAAAGACGCTACCTTCTTTTTGCTGAAGGAATAATTTTAACCCTGCGTAAAAGACACGGAAGTTTTTATACACAAACACTTGACGGATAAGCTGGGAGATGAGATATCGGGGGCTGAAGTAAAACCGCTGGTACGCCTCAGCGATCTTATTTCGAAAAACCTCTGAGGATAAATTCCCTAATCCTTCCCGGGAGTTATTCATCAGGAACAAATCTGTTTCTTTGACAATCCCTTTCTGAAACGCATCTTCCCATAACGCGCTTCCTTTTAGATAACTATAGGGGTAGAAAAATGCGAAATCTAAATTCAGTTCTTTGGCAAAATTAATGGAATCATCCATATGTTTCTCTGTTTCAATAGGAGCACCAAGGATAAAATTCCCTATGGTGAGGAACCCGGTTTTTTTACTGAGTGCGACTGCGTTTCGGATTTGATCTAAGGTTATTTTTTTATCATAATAATTTAGCACTTCTTGGTTCCCTGATTCGATGCCGAATTCAACTGATTTTACTCCTGCCTTCTTCATTTTTTTAAATAAGTTCGCATCAGCATCAGTGACCCGAATGCCCGAAATCCAGATCTCAATATTTAGTTGCTTTTCTATTAGAAGGTCCATGATTTTCTCTGCACGTTTTTTCTCAAAAAGGAAATTATCATCAACAACAAAGACCGAGTCGTACTCCTTTGCAATCTCTTCAAATTCCTTGATGACGTTTTCTGCGGACCGAGAGCGATATTTCTTAAAAATGGATTTACTCACACAGAAACGACAGTGGAACGGGCATCCACGCGTCGTCACCATCGAGGTAATCTTGCCTTTCGCAAAAAACGTTACACCAGCGATCTGTCGTTTCCCATAGGAATACCGCTGTACGAGATGACGGGATGGAAAATGAATCTTATCAAGATCCTCGATTTCACATCCAGGGAGACCGGCTTTGATTTCACCTGCGTCTCTATAAAAGATACCATGTACTTCTGCTAGCGTCTTTTTATTATCAAATACGTCAAGTATCTCACCAATGGTTTCTTCCCCATCTCCCATGACAGAAATATCTGCGTTCATCTCATTTAAGGCATGTTGTTTCTGTAGCGTACAATGTGGTCCACCAATAATCACTGGAATCTTCGGTGTTGTTTTTTTGATAAATGCTACGAGTTTTTCAGCTGAGGAGGCAATCTGACTGGTTACCGTGATACAGACGACATTAGTTTTTTCCAGGAGTTTCTGGAGTTTTTCTTCTGCAAACGCTTCCGCGACAAAATCAATGACTGTTACCTTCTGTCCTCTTTTTTCTATTTGTTTTGCGATATACAGAAGACCAAGTGGCGGAAGGTACGCCTCCATGGAGAACTCCTTCCGCAATAAGGAGTAATCCATCGGTGGATTAATTAAAAGATATGAGCGTTGGTTCACCATCAACCGCATATCCAATTTGTTTGTACATAAATGTTTCTCTACAAAATACAAAAAAAAGGATATAAGAGGACCAATAGCTTTATATAAACTGTAACCTATATTATTAATAATAATATTCAAAGAAACCCATTTTTATGGGGGGCTACTTCACTATGTACGTTAAACGCAAACAAAAAGTAATCATAGGAGTCTCGCTACTTGTTATCGCTTGTTTACTTGCGTCTGGTGTGTTTGTATATTTTGAATATTATGCGACAAAGAAAGAGACACCTCTTCAGCAAACTCCTGTTTCAATAGATAACCGTATCAGTCCATTAGAAAACCAAGGTCTTGTCCTGGAGGTCTTAAGAATCCGATGCAGAGGACTGCTCGAAAAATTAATCACTCCTGGTAATTCTTGGAAAAATATACCTACGTTTTATTTCATAACAAACATGGATGGTTTAGAATATGTAAGTAAGGACGTTACTCAGCATGGTAGGACAACCGAAGTACTGTTTAATACATGGGACACCATGTTTCAGGAAAACAAAATCATGAAAGATGTGCCAGAAGAACAAGAAACTTCAACGGTCACTCTCACAATCATGGAGCAAGTAAAATCTGGATTATTAGGGAGAAAAACAAGTAATGAAGAAAGAGATTCATTGACTGTTACGTATGATTATCGTACTGGTCGATGGTCTGGTGACGACGATTTCAAGGATTACGATGGATATGGACATTTTTTAGGTGAAACCTTTGAGATATGGTTTAACCTCTATCAAATAGATAACGATGGTGATTTCATCCCGTATTGGACTGAGGTCAACATCTTTGGTACAGATCCAATGGTGGACGACTCAAAACTTGATCCTGATGGCGATGGGATCCCAACAGCATGGGAGTGGAAATGGGGATATGATCCATTTACCTGGGATGATCATGAAAACCTTGATCCTGATATGGATGGCCTCTCTAATATTCAGGAATATCAGATGGCGAAATGGTTTGCTGATCCTTTCATTCAGGATATTTATTTGGAAGTCGATGTCATGGGGAGAGGCGGACTGCGTGATCCACCACACTATCTCTATGAAGAAAGTAAACAAGGACTTATCGAGAGATTCGCTGAGCATAATATACAATTTTTTATTGACGATGGTTGGCCAAATAGCCCGAAACACGGCGGTGGAGATATTTTACCACACATCAATAAAATATCACAAGATTCTGGTATGATGTTACAGTTTTATAACAATTATTTCCCCGATGAAAGAAAAGGAATATTCAGATATTTAGTTATCGGACACGGTGGTGGTTTTCAGCATCCATCAAAAAACAATGTCTATGACACCATTCAAATCTCTTACCCGTCAGGAAAATTCCAACCACTGCAGCAAATAACGCTCTTTTTTACATTAGGCCGCCTCCCAACATCAAGAGGTGTGCGCGTCTCATTAGGAGAGGCAATAATGCATGAAATGGCACATAGTTGTAGTATCGATGCCGATAATTGTGCTTTTGGAGGAATAGATAATGTCTCATATGCAAACCCCATCTTTCCAAAAAAAGAGTATGTAGAAACATGGGGCCAGTATGTAAGTGTGATGAACTACCTCTACGCAAACGTTCCTAATGTATTTGACTTATCCAATGGTCAAAATGGTCCACCGTATGATCAAAACGACTGGGGATTAATATTCTGTGGTTACTTCAAGCATAATGCGAATCTTATAGAAGAACCCTACTATGCACCTCAAGGTGGAAAGTCGTTAGTACAAAGTGAATGGAGAGTCACTGGTTATACCTATGATGCAAATCTGACAGAAAAATTTGTACAATATATCGGAGATTACTCACCAGTTGATCCTATTAAAGTGAATTGGTCAGTCTATAAACTGATAGATAAAGAGAAAAACCCAAATGACAGGGACATTAAAGTATTCGCTCAACCAAAGATAAAAACGACACAACTATGGGTTCTCTATCAAGAAGGAGATTTAAATTTTTTCGGAAACATTCACTTATACTCGTTCGATGACATCCTCAAAGAAAAAACAAAGTAACTTGACTCAGACATATGATAGATCAAATCTTCTTTTTTTCTTTTAAAATACCCGAGCGATCATACGTGTTTTTAGAAATCTCTAAATAACAACTTCCTCATCTGGCAATGAGTATCTGAGGACCTATGAAGGTTTTTGTAACCAGAAAGATACCAACACCAGGGTTGGATCTGCTTCGAAAAGAATTCGCTATCACAGTAAATCGCAATAACCGCGTCCTTACGAAAGAAGAAATCATAAAAGGTATCAAAGGAAAAGATGGTTTGCTTTGTCTTCTCACCGACCCGATTGATCGAGAGGTTATTTACGCAGAGCCAAAACTCAAGATGATAGCCTCCTATGCGGTTGGATACGACAACATCGATATCTCTGCAGCGACAGAACGAGGAATCCCGGTCAGTAACACCCCTGGTGTTCTTACGGAAACTACTGCTGAGCTCGCATGGGCGTTGCTCTTTTCCGTAGCTCGACATATCGTCGAAGGTGACACTTTTACACGGGCGGGGAAATTCAAAGGATGGGCACCACTGCTGATGCTTGGACAAGACGTCACCAACAAAACCCTAGGGATCATTGGTGCAGGACGCATCGGAACCGCGTTTGCCCTGAAAAGCAAAGGATTTGATATGAAAGTAATCTATACCGACGAGCAGAGAAATGAACACCTTGAACGCGAACTCGGAGCAAAAAAAGTACCATTATCAGAATTACTCAAAGAATCAGACTTCGTCTCAATCCACGTTCCCTTAATGAAAGCAACATACCATCTTATCGGTGAAAAAGAACTTCGAGTGATGAAAAAAACAGCGATCCTTATCAATACCGCACGTGGACCAATTATTAATGAAAAGGCATTGGTAAAAGCCTTAACAGAACACTGGATTTTCGGCGCTGGTCTTGATGTCTATGAAAAAGAACCAGAGATTTCCCGAGAACTGAAAAGCTTGGACAACGTCGTGCTCCAACCACATATCGGATCAGGAACCATTGAGACACGAACGAAAATGGCGCTTATGGCCGTAGATAACATGATAGCAGGACTTAAAGGAGACATCCCACCCAATTGCATTAACAAAGAAGTATTTCTGAAAAAGACTACAAAGTAAAAACCCAGACTTCAGGTTCCTTAGGCAGCTCGTCTTTCTCAATATCGATTTCGTTTCCGACTTTCAGGATCTTATATCTGTTTTTCTCTAAAAAAGGGTCAACACCAGCAATTGGAATAGACAACCCCTCGATTCGATAATGCATCGGGATCGCAATCTTTGGTTTCAGCGTATGAATCACCCGCCACGCTTGCTCTGCATCAATCGTATAGTTGCCGCCGACAGGGATAAATAAAATATCGACTTTGCCAATCAGTTGAATCGTCTTCTCGTCAAGCTCATGACCCAGATCGCCCAGATGACAGAACGTGATATCATCACAGGTGAATTTGTAAAGAACCATGTTTCCTCGTCGTTCACCATGAGCAGTATCGTGGAATGCAGGAATCCCGCTGATCTGAACATTCCCAATGGTTCGTTTCCGCTCATCTGTGATAATCTTTGAGTCTTCTTTTTCCACGGATTTTACACTGTTATGATCATAGTGATTATGCGACACTAAAATTATATCGGCTGTGACACTTGGCGGAGGTATCCCAATCGACCGTCCATCATGTGGATCGGTTACGATCGTAACATCGTTCGTTATCTCGAAGCATGAATGACCATGCCACCGGATCTGAAGCATAATAGTTCTCCCCCCACAAATATGGAATTGCTGGAATGGCCAACGAAGTATAAATACATTATGAAAAACTTAGGGTCG
>JADBLO010000029.1 GCA_014894395.1 Thermoplasmata archaeon | reverse complement strand
CAATCGTACGTATTACTCCTGTTGAAAAAATGTATAGAACGTCATGTCAAGGGGTTCGGAATGTAGGTCAAAATAAGGAGAATAAAACTTATGAATAGAAAAAAAACGAAGAAAGATTTTTAAAAAAAGAAGAAGAGATGTTACTTCTTTGGTTTCGCACCGGTTTTCTTCGTTGTTTGTTTTTCACCTGTCGTTTTCGTCGATGATTCTTCTACCTTATTTTTTTTCCTTCGAACCAACAGTAAGAGGATGATGAAGAGAACCGCGATGATGCCAAGAATTCCCCCTAAAACCTGCAGTGCCATATCGCCCTGCGGGGTTCCTTCCTTATTTGGATACGGCATTAAGGTCTTTGTATGCGGATCGTAAATATAATCCCATTTCCCATCACCAGTACTATCAATAAAGTAAGTTCCGTTTACTTGTTTTTCAACACCTGTTTCTTTCTTTGTTTGATTGCTATAGAACGCATCATAAGTACCGTCACCGCTGTGATCAATGAGATATCCAATGGTACCAGTGTATTCCACATCAATTAACATCGTCAGAGAGGTTGGGTTTGATAAGGCAAGCTGATCGTCTTTCACCACGACGGTCACATGATAGACACCAGCGGATGTCCAGGTATGATTGACGACTGCGGATGTGCCATTTGGTAACGCATCAGTCATTTTTGATGTGTGGTCCCCCCAGTCAAATGCGTAGGTAAGATTGGAGCCTTCCGGGTCTGTGGACGTCGCCGAGTAGGTATATGAGGTATTCATATTTCCAGTGGTCGGACCAGTGAGAATCGGCTGTGTGGGTGGCAGATTTGGTACGGTAATCGTCGCGGTTGTTATTTTTGTGTTTTGTGCTCCCTGATTATCAGTCACGGTCAGTGTCACGTTAAATACTCCGGCATGCGCGTAGACATGATGGGTGATGTTTTTCTCGGTTGAGTTCGCCCCATCGCCAAACGTCCAATACCAGGAAACAATCTTCCCATCGAGGTCATGGCTTTTTGATCCATCAAAAAGGATATTTTCCCCGACGATTCCCCGATACGGTTCCCCTGCTGAAAGATCAGCGACTGGTAGAATATTGGATATTCCTCCGCCGTCTCCTCCGACGCCACCGGAGGCAGTTGGGGAGGCTGAGACAGGATCAGACTTTAATCCTTCGTTCCCACTGGTGTCTACCGCAGACACCTGATAAATGTAGGTTTGTCCATTGGTCAATCCCGTATCCAGAAAAGAGGTTGTTGTCCAATTTATTAAAAATATGCTATCTCTATAGATTTTATAATGATCCACTGCAACATTATCAGTTGATGCATTCCAAGCAAGATTCAATTTCCCATCTTTTGCATCAGTGACAATAAGCCCGGTGACTTTTGATGGTGGCTGGGTATCAGCACCAGCAGGAATGGTTTTGAACCTCCATATGGGGCCAGTTGTGCTTGCGCCATGGTTATCATGAGCAACGATCTGCCAGTAATACTGGGTGCCAAACAAGAGTTGAGGGAGACTGAACGTGATTTGTGTCTGCGTCGCAGGGTACCCGGAGGTTGCATCATAATTTACTGGAGGATTTGTGGTCCCGAGGTAGATATCATAAAACATCGTGTCTGTGTTGTCAGGATCTCCACCATCCCAGCCGAGGTCCGTAAAAATACTT
The DNA here is from genome assembly GCA_014894395.1 of Thermoplasmata archaeon. GTDB lineage: Archaea > Thermoplasmatota > E2 > DHVEG-1 > DHVEG-1 > SM1-50. The sequence goes on along the minus strand of JADBLO010000029.1, from coordinate 25,984 downwards.
TGATTAATGGAAAAATCTAACGGATCAGGGGCAGCTGGTGTGCGTGGTGGCTGATTTGTTGGAGGCGTAGTGGTGATAGTCACACTTGCGGTATCGTTATTTATGGCTCCATCGTCATCCTTGACCTGGAGTTTCACGATGTAGTTATCTGCAGTTGTATACGTGTAGGATGCTGTTGGATCGGGAAGCCACGTGGTGTCATAGGTACCATCATTCATCCAATCCCATCTATACCCTAAAATCGACCCGTCAAGATCATAACTATCTGCTCCAATGAAAGTGATTGGTGTGTTGACTTGTGCAACATAGGGTCCCCCTGCATCAGCCACTGGTGGGATGTTCTCGCCACCTGACACCGTGATATGCAGGTTGATATGGTACCCAATAACATCATGGATAATAATCACCGTTGGGTTATCAGTAGGTGTGTAGTACTGCCCTTGGAAATCGATGAAGAAGCTTCCGGTTTGCCCTTCATGGCCTTCGAAGCTGATTGCGTAGTTATACCCCTGATCCCAGTCAAACGTTGGTCTTGAGAGATTCTCTGAGGGGAATACTAAAAAAACCTGTATTCCTGCTGGGGCTGCGATACCATTAATGTATAACGCGCCTTTGACTGCATGAAAAGTCCCATTCTCAGCGATTGCTGGCACTGCGGCAAATGCACATGTGACGAGTAGGAATATCGCAAAAGCTGCTGACCATATCTTTTTTTGTTTCATAGTTTTCTTCCCCATTTTTTTATCATAACTTTTTACTATACATCAGAGCTTTCATTGTATCGTAAGAGTCGCATTATACGTTCTCAGCTCTAAAAGATTGAAATCAAAGTCAGTTACTTCCACGGTCACGAGTTGCAACGTGCAAATACCTGCGTTAGTCGCGGTAAAAGAAATCGTACATGCGGTGTGATTGATGTTGGGGTAGTCATCAGGGTTTACTGAGAACTTTGTAGATTGAATATCGTTGATGTTCCCCGTATCGTTATGGATTACACCTGGATCATATATTCCCCCTGATGCCCATATCGGACCAATGGCCACTGATTTCGCAGAGACACAGTCCTCTGAGAACTTTAAGAGGTAGATTTCCCAGCCGCCCACCCGAGTTGTTGGGTCGATATAGACGGTCGCGGTAAACGTATCACCCACACTGACGGTATTCGAGGAGGCTATGATCCCTATCTTCGTCTTTAATTCTTCGATGGTGGTAAAAATCCATATGGGTCCTACTGTTGATGCACCATGGTTATCCCATGCGACAATCTTCCAATAATACTGAGTGCTATTAGTAAGTGTTCCGGGGTTGTAAGTGGTCGCTGATTGATTCCCGATGATTTTTCCTGGTGGGTTGGTTGTTCCGAAGTAAATATCATAACTAACGATATCCCCTAAATCTGGGTCTCCTCCAGTCCAGCTCAGTTGTGTATTGATTGGAACATTTGTCGTTCCGTTCGCTGGAGCTGGAGTTGTTGGTGTATTTGGTGGATTATTTGGGGCAGATCCCGTTGTGAAATTCCAGATTGGTCCTTCAGTGTAATTCCCATGATTGTCGAAAGCAACGATTTGCCAGTAATAGATTTGATCATAGGCGATAGTTCCAGGATCGTAGGTGGTGTTGATTATATTACTTGCGTGATTGGCAGGCGGGTTCAGGTAATCAAAACGCACTGTGTAATGTAATATATCCATTGGATCTGGGTCAGTACAAGTCCAAGTGAGATAAGTATCAACACTAACGTCAGTTGCTCCATCTGCTGGTGATACAATAGCGGGAATATTTGGTGGAAGGTTTTGTGGTTCTTCTTCGGTCGTAAAACTCCAGATCGGCCCCTCGGCTGATGCATCATGGTTATCCCAAGCGATAATCTGCCAATAATACGTGGTTCCTGCTGCAACATCAAAGAAATCATTATAGAAAATCGTAGTGACGGTTCCGTTATATGGTCCAGTGGATAGAATAAACGGCGGATCCGTGTCAGTACCAAAATAGATATCATACATGACCGTGTCTCCATCATCGATATCGCCACTATCCCAGTGCAGATCAAGCCACCCCACGGGAACATCTGTTGCCATGTCAGCGGGAACTGGGTTGCTAGGCATATACGGTGGGTTGTTTTCCACTGGAATCTCAGGATACCAGAACCAGTTTGCATCAGAATTCATCAAGGGTATTGCATCATGATCATAGACGGTCGCATAAACATCATATAAATAATAGTCTATGGGGAATGCTGGTACGACTATGAGCTCCCACACAAGTGGATCGCTCCACGTTCCGTTCCCAGTTCCACCAACAGTATAATAGAAAGGAGTTAAACTCCAACCGCTCATGTTGTAATAATAGGTATCTGCGAACTCATCAACGTACGAGAGTGTGACTTGGACCTCATCAACATAGGTATCTTGATCATAAGCTATCCCTGTGATAGTAAGTGCTCCTGCATTCGTATAATTGAACCAGTCGTCATCCTCAGGATAGGTGATATCAATAACCGGTGGATTGTTTACTTCCGGCATTAATAGTGTAATATCGGCACCAGTGACATCAGAACCATTTACAACGATCGGATCAAATCCTTCTGCGACTGTGTTGTTTATTGCATTGCCAATTGGCTCGTCTGGTTGAGGTGGACCCATATCATTATCATGATCGATGAAAGCGAACACATAATAGGTGTCATCAACAAGATCGGGAATGGTGTACGGGATAGGAAATTCAAGAGGATCAGAGATAACAATAGCACCTGTTGGGTCTTGACCGGTTGGTTCTTCATCAAAGTAGGCGATAATGAGCTGGGATTCTGGGATGTCTTCATAATAGACCGTTCCTGAGATCGAATGTGTTGGTTCTACGAAGGGGACTACCACGGTCGCATTCCCCTGGTCATTTACTGGTATCTGTGCGTCAGTATACCCTGTTCCATTTGCGACATTGACAAATGTTCCAGTATCCATGACCTCTACTCGATAACTAATGTAGACTTCTCCAGTTGCAGGTAAGATTTCAGCATACCCGTTCTGAGAATCCCATCGCAAGGTCACATAACCTTCATGATCGGTGATATATGGTTCACATTCGCTTCCTGAGATGTTTTGGTAGGGGTTGCCACCATAATAGAGAATAATGTTCGTACTGTCAGGGACATAGTTCAATCCGTCCGGGAGATAATCTTCCATGTAGCCATTATACAATGTACAGGCGTCATCAGGGATGATCGCGTGGATCCCAAAATTCACCTCATCTCCAATTGTTGCTTGGATGGAGGGAACCCATTGTTTTGTTACGTTGTCCCAGACTGCTTTTTCTACTGTGCCTGTTGGATTGCATTCCCCGCATTGGATAGAGACCGTTGCGTTGTCTTCCGCATACATGGTATCGCCACAAGCGGGATTAACAGTGACGTTTGCTATATTGACGACAACAGGTTCTGAGCAGTTGATAACCCAGGCTTCATATTCGAAATATGCTTGAGTGTTCGGTGGGATATCATGAACAGAGCCGGATTCATTCCATAATAAGGTAGTATAGTCTTGTCCTTGGAACACCCATGGTTCTTGATCACCGGTGACGTTCACCTGTTCACCGTTACTAATGACGGTAATTATAGTGCTATTATCTATGTAGAGAAGAGAATTTGGGAGATAATCAGTTAGAGATCCACTGAGGAAAGGACATTGTCCGTCATTGTCGATGCTGATATTGAACCGAACAATGTCGCCAACTGAGGCGTTCCGTGTTTTCGCCCAGTATCCATTCATGGTTTCAACTCCAGGGACCCATACTTGTTTCTGCAGAGAGATATGTGGTATTTGTTGTTGTCCAGCGCATGTTCCATCAACAGTTAGGTCATAGAGAATTGGTGAAACACCGGTCGCTGCTTGTTCAAAGGTTGCTAGGATGTTGAGGTATCGTCCGATTGGAGTTGAAGAAAGCATCTGGTTATTGGTCGCAGTCTCCCAGGGTGACCAGCTCATCTGGTCATTAGAGCTTCTGACTTTTACAGTGATTTTTGATCCATTTTGTTCATCGCTTGTCCAGGAGATCACATTCCATTGAGTGTTTGCTATATGGGAATCATGCACTACATCCCATGTGCCAACAGACACAGAAGTTGCATGGCTAAGACCAGTTGCATCACTGTAGGTGTACGGCTCATACCCAGAATTATAGATCCCCATATAAGCCCCGTTTGTTCCGTTATATTTTGCTAATTTACTGTCATAGAGATGAATCGCCCAGACATTATCATCCGAGTCGACTACAATACCTCGTATATGCGTGGCAATTTGACCGGCAACATTCCAGAGTATACTACCGTTTGGTGCGAATTTCGCAACACTCCCATCGTAGGATGAACCGGCAACAATATTCCCCTGGATATCAGTAGCAATCCCATTGCAGTAGAACAGCTGATTTGGAGGATATGAGTAGGTATTGGTTGAGGAGTTGAACACCACATATGGACTATTCCCGCCAAGGTACACCAGGGTGTTTCCAAGACTATCGTACCCCAATGCAATACCATATGTGCTGGGAACATAATAATTCGTATACTCAGCCGGGTTTCTCGTATTCAGTTTGAGTAAGGTGGAACTCAGTGTTGATCCCCAGAGGTATCCATATCGGTCCACTAATGCACCATATGGTGTTGACCCGACGTAGTAAGGACCACCAAGGATACTCCCATTGACATTACTTAATTTATAGTAACAATATCCATAGTACAGACCAAGCCAAATGTTCCCCTCAAGGTCAATGGCAAGGGAGCGACCTAACTCCCCTCCGCCTCCAACAGATGCGACCCAGGCTACTCGTTCATCAACGATTTCATTGTCATCGATTCTGTTGTTCATATTGAGATCAGTCATAGGAAGCATCTCATCGGCAGTGATTGTTCCATCGCTATTGATATCCCAAGATGTATTCAGATGCCCGTCGTGATTTCGATCGATCCAATTTGTCGCATAGATTTTAATGACATCCGCCGGGGGGCCATCGAAATGGCGGTTCGCCACATAGCAGTTCCCTTCAGAATCCACACAGGTTCGTGATGGTGCTACACCGCTCCATGGATCATGGTATGCAAGTGGTCCAAACCAAGTGTGATACCGTGCGAGTTCTTTGTTCTCATTAGTATCCCATTTTGACAATGAGTCTTCTCCAGCATTTGCGACCCACATGTTTGGAAATGCGGTAACCTGTCCTGGAATCATTTGGAGTTGATTATGCACCGTGGTATGTTCAAGGTTTGTAAGTGTCCCTTCGTCAAAATCAGCATCAGTAGTGTACACTTTATAGGCATCACATTCTCCTTGTGGTTCAACGATCGTAAAGGTGCTTGTTTCCACCCCCATGTTATTGAGGAGGTCATAGGCTTTGACTGTGATGCGGTAGGTCTGAGGCATTTCAGCAAGCCAGATACCTTCTGATGTGTAATAGTACATATCATCCGTATCATACATGACTGGTAACCATACTTGGTTTGCTTGCCAGTTTATTCCATCGTAATACATCATCGTGGTTTCATCGTAGATCTCCACCCAAACGCTAGAGACACTGGTTTCTAGGTCATAGACTTCGAAATTCATATCACCAGGTCCGCTGGTTCGTTCCTCGCCATCCACTGGATCAAGGATATTGATGATCGGTGGATTAGCGTCCCAGAGGAACATCACCATGTCTGTTACAAAGCAGCCTGCGTTATCTTTTGCTATCGCCGTGATTTCGTAGGTATGACCGCTGATGAACGCGACTGTGCTTGCGTTGTACATCCAGGTGTCTGTGCCTGTGCAGAGCAACTCGGTGGTAATGGTCTCCCAACTGTCTCCATCCCAGAACGTGTTATCGGTATCATCATGAATAGTGACCGTTATGCAATCCAAACCGGTTTGCCCGTCATAGGCGGTGCCGTTGATCTCATCAAGGACATTCAAGGGTACATCATTGAATGGATAACTAATGGTCACCGTTGGTGGATATGAGTCTGTATAGAACCGATCTGCGGTGGTCATATGAATCCAGTACACCTCACCAGCATTCATAGTGTGGAGATCATTTCCACCTTCGCCATATTCAAAGCTGTACCAAATCCCTGTGACTGTGTCTCGGTAGAACACCCAGTCGTAGTTCCCATCAATTGATGCGAGAACGTCCTCAACAAGGTCAGAGCAGCCTATTTCACCTGGAGGTATCGTCAGACTCTCCCAGCCAAGCTGCATCCAGTAATCATACCCGGTGTTGCTACAGACCGTGAATGTGACTGGGAGTGCAACCACGTAATTGTTGTCTCCATCGATGACATAGGCTTCAAGGGTTAAGACAGCACCGTTTTGGTATTCAAAGAGATCGATTGATGCATGGAAAAATCCGTCTTCTGCGTTATAGGTTGTTTCGTACCAGAGTGTGGGTGCGCCTCTGCGGCCTCCTGGAATCGATAGTACGACAGTAAGATCCTGGGTTGGGGTTTGTGCATCAGAAGCATTAAGGATGACATCAAGCGTGCGTTCACAATATGTTTCTCCTTGTAATGGATTTTCGAAGTTGATGAGTGGATCATCGTATCCGTCGGGTACGTGCACAATGAATGTTTCGTTATCAACTGGTCCAATGTTACCCAGGCAATCAACAGTGTATGCCTCGAGATAATGGAGGCATCCTCGGTTGAAGCTGAATGGCTCGGTGTAGGTCATCCAGTCGGTCCATTGTCCGAGGAACCAGTACCGATAATAGATCATCGGCTCAGGACATGGGCAGCATCCAGCATCCTCTGCGGTAAATGTAATGTGTGTTTGTGGGAACACGTACCATGTATCATGACCGTACTCATCTTCACCCCAGTAGAAGGATGGATAACTGACTGTTTTATTCAGTGTTGGTGGTGTGTCATCAACATGGAAGAGTTCTTGGTCATAGGCGGTGTTGCCAAGGCAGTCTGATGCTCTGATCTCAAGGGTGTGGTTGCAGTCTTCAGTAAAGCTGATTGGTCCTTCATAGGGCATCCATTCGGTCCATTCATTATTGTACATTATTCTATATTCAATGGTGATCGTGCCAAGTGAGCAGCAGCCTTCTTCCCATGCGGTAACTGAAATTTCCGTTTCTTGAGTAACACAGTATTCGACGCCTTCTTCGATAACCATTTTTGGGTCACCAACGGTTTTTTCAATCATTGGTGGTGTGTTATCAACGTAGAAGGTTTCATTGTCATACATGGTGTGGCCAAGGCAGTCATACGCCCAGATGTCTACGGTATGCATGCATTCTTCGGTAAAGTTGAAGGTGTAGGGAAGTATTGTTGTAATGTCTGTCCAATCGCCATCGTTAATACGGTATTTGACGGTGAGGCTGTCGCAACATCCTTCATCATAGGCGTTAATGGTGATATTTGTTTGTGTGGTGACACAATACGATCCATTACCGAGGTCGCATCTTGGGTATCCTACGGTCTTTTCGATGACCGGGGTCGTGTTATCAACGTTGAAGGTTTCAATATCCCAGTACTGGTCGTCCATACCGTTCCCAAGGCAGTCATAGGCTCGCAGCATAAGGATATGTTCGCATGGTTCGTTAAAGGTGATAGCACCTGTGTATAGCATCCATCCGGTCCATTGTCCATTGTAACTAATGTTGTATTCAATGATCACTGGCCCGCAGGGAACGTTACAGCCTTGGTCTGTTGCTTCCACTGTTATTGGTGTTTCCATGGTGACACAGTAGGTTCCTTCATCGACGTAACAATTTGGATCACCAACGGTTTTTGTTATTGTTGGCGGTGTCATGTCCACATGGAAGGTTTCGACATCGGTTGCTATGTTTCCAAGACAGTCCCATGCTTCGATGGTGAGGATGTGGGTGCATGCCTCAGGGATGGTGAGTATTTCTGGTAATTGAGCTGGGTATATCCAGTCGCCGTCGTTGATTTTATAGCGGAGCGTAAATCCTTGGTCAATACAACAGCCTTCATTCCAGCCGTTGATGGTAATCGGTGTGTTTGGTGTGATGCAGTATTCACCTGGTCCAAGCATGCAGTTGGGGTCACCAACGGTTTTCTCAATCACGGGTGGTGTGTCATCGACGTAGAAGGTCTCGTTATCATAGGTTATGTGACCGAGACAGTCGTAAGCTCGAATGTCGAGATGATGCATGCATTCTTCTGAAAAGTAAAACACATACGGTAGTTGCGTAATAGCGATCCACCCGGTGTCAGCAGTGTCGTTCCAGACGCGGTAGTCTACCATGAGGCTTGGGCAGCATCCTGGGTCAGAGGCGTTAATGGTTATAGGTGTGGTTGTACGAACACAGTAGGTTCCTTCATCGACATAACAATTTGGATCACCAACGGTTTTATCAATGATTGGGATGGTCGTGTCAACGTGGAAGGTTTCGACATCTGTCCTGATGTTTCCGAGGCAGTCCCATGCTTCGATGGTGAGGATGTGGGTGCATTCCTCACGAATATAAAGGGTGTAAGGAACGGTAATGTTTACCCAGGATTCATTGTTGATCTTGTAGCGTATGTTAAGTTGTTCATTGTCACAGCATCCGTTGTTCCAGGCATTGATCGTGATTGGTGTATTTGGTGTGATGCAGTATTCACCTGGTCCAAGCATGCAGTTGGGGTCACCAACGGTTTTCTCAATCACGGGTGGTGTGTCATCGACGTAGAAGGTCTCGTTATCATAGGTTATGTGACCGAGACAGTCGTAAGCTCGAATGTCGAGATGATGCATGCATTCTTCTGAAAAGTAAAACACATACGGTAGTTCCGTAATAGCGATCCATCCACTGTCTGCAGTGTCATTCCAAACGCGGTAATCGACCATGAGGCTTGGGCAGCATCCTGGGTCAGAGGCGTTAATGGTTATAGGTGTAGTTGTGCGGACACAGTAGATATCCTCATCGCCATCGAATTTAAGGAATTGAGGTAGAACAGAACAGTTAGGTTGGCCAACGGTTTTTTCAATTGTTGGGGTGGTCTCATCGACATGGAAGGTTTCGTTGTCATAAACGATATGTCCAAGGCAGTCGTATGCGCGGATATACAGCAAGTGATTGCATTCCTCTTCGAAGGTGAAGGTGTAGGGGAGCATGCTGGTGATATCAGTCCAATCATCATCATTGATTTTGTATTCAACGGTGAGATTTGGACAGCAGCCGGGATCATAGGCATCGATGGTAATTGGTGTTTCTGTAGTGACGCAGTATTCCTCGTTGGGTGGAATGGTGCAGTTCGGGGTGCCAACGGTTTTCAGAATCATTGGTAACGTGTTATCGACATGGAAGATTTCAATATCCTCAGCCATATTTCCCAGACAGTCCCATGCATGGATGGTGAGGGTGTGGTTGCATTCCTCGGTCATGTAGAGCGTGTAGGGGATGGTAACGGGGACCCAGGATCCTTCATTGATTTTGTATTCAACCGAGATGTCGCTGGGGCAGCAGCCCTGGTTCATGGCGTCAATGATGATGGGTGTTTGGGTGGTGATGCAGTATTCATCGTCATTGATGATACAATGGGGATCTCCGACGGTTTTGTTAATTATCGGTGGTGTTTCATCAACATATATTGTATATTGATGGGTGTCTTCGGTGTTGCAGAGTGGGTCTTTGGCGAAGAATTCAAGCAGGTGTTCGCATTCCTCGGTGAAACTGAAGGGTACCGTGTAATTATACCAGTAGACGCCTTTCCAGAATGATCGTGGAGCTTGGCTGCCGTAGCCGTCGTAGTTGCCTTCACCAGTCACAGGATCAGGATACCAGATGCCGGTGGTGTTTTGTAATCTGAAGAATGTCATGGTTTGCGGATAGATACAGGGTGCAGTACCAACATTATCAGTCTGAATAATTATCTCTGTGTCTAATTTCACGCAGTATGCATCGGTGGTGAGTTGACAATTGTTTCCGTCGAAACTGAGCCAGGTTTCTGGTGGTGTGACATCGACCCAGTGCTTTTGTTTATTAGGCGTGTCAATACCAAGGGGTACATCGTAGTTGCCCATATCGTCAAAAGCCCGCCAGCAGAAATAATGTTTACAATCCTGATCACAGGTCATGTTAAAGGAGATAGTCCCGTCTGAGGGATCGTTGTCGCCAGGACCGTTATCATACACGGTGCCCTGGATGTAAAGGTCGACAATTTCTGGGTTCTCACTGATGATTTGCCATATCGACCAGTCAACCTTGTTCACACCAGTACCTGACGGGATGCATCCTTCGTCGGTGACCGTGATAATTTTTGTAGTGCAAGCTCCAATCCAGAGGCCGTCGACAGGGCCAACAAAGTATTCATCGGAGACCGGTGGTGTTGCATCGACAATGAAATCCTGTGCGATGAAACCTTGCGGTGGTGCTCTGAACCCGAGTTTATCGTAACACCAGTAATGTATTTGATGCCAGCAGCTTTCATCTTCATAAATCATAACAGAAATTTTTCCCGGGGTCATATCCGTGTCGCTGTTCCAGGGGTTCCCAGTTTGGACGTTATCGTAGACGGTTTGTGGTGGGATACTGACGTGATCCCATTCACCATATTCTTCGCCCCATTGGATGTAGTATTCAAGAGAATCGGAGCCGATGCCAGCATCGGTTGAGTTGATCCAAATAGTGGTGAATGGTCCAACAACGACGTATGTTTCACCGCTTACACCATAGTAATAGGATTCTTGGGGTGCACCGAATTCTACGGTTTGTAGAGGTCCTGTGGTGTCGATCTTGACGATGTAGGCTGGGCTTTCACCGAGGTTGTTACACATGTCGTAGATTCTGAATTTAATTTGGTTATTGTCATTGAGGGTGTCTTGGTTGAAGGGGACGTTTTGTATGCTGATGGTTTCGAAAGCATTTGAGGAATCGCTACCTGTGCAGGCGCAGGATGACCAGGGGCTCCAGCTGGCTCCCCCGTCGGTTGAGTAGCTGTATTCCGCGGTGGAGACATCAAGGCCGACACCAATGTCCTTGACCTGAACGCTGCAGTCTGGTGCGAAGTCAGAGACGTAGGTGGTTGGCATGAAGTTTTTCCAGTAGTTTGGTGGATTGTTCTCACAAACGTAGGTGGTTAAGTTGAAGCACATATCCATGGGTTCCGGATATTCACTGTAGGCTGGATCGATGGGAACTCCACTAACAAAGGTGGAACCAACAATTGGTGCCACAGGGTCTGTGATTATGATTGCTTTATCATTGAATTCATAGGGACGGGTGAGCCAACCCCAGATGTTAGAGGGCGTGGTTTCTGTGTATATGGCTGCAATGCTGATCCAGTAAATGTTTTCTCCAGGTCCTTGGTAGAACCAGCTTTCCTGGGGGAGGTAAAGATCATATTGGAAGGTGGCTTCTGGGGTTTCCATCATCGCTGGGTAGGAGTCCATTCCGACATATTGTTGGTTGAGTGATGCAAGGGGAATAGTGTATTCCCAGATCATTTGACCCGGGTGGCTATAGGATGGTTCATCTCCGGCTGGAACATCGGTCCATATGCCGATGTGGAATGACTGTGGCATGATTTCAGGTGGCGTTTGTTGTGACCAATTTTTATAGGATCCCCACCAGTGGATGTCGGTGACTGGAGTGTCCATGGTGCATATCCAGTCATCAGCGACGATTTGGGTGGAATCGTAGACGGATGGTTCATCCCATCCGATAAAATCCCCTGTTTCTCCATCGGGTTGTGGTGGTTGTTCCCATTTTGGATATCCATACATGGGGGTTTCCCAATCGGTGTCGATGTAGACCTTATAATCTTCTACTTCCCCGTTGCAGGTGCACCCGGTGTACGAGTTAACACCAATAGCGCTAAACCGGAAACGCACGTAGGTGGTTTCATAGATGAGGGATTCCTCTGGAACGTAAAAGCTCAGGGCGTTTGCTCCTGCACTGAGTTGATAATGAGTGAAAATTCGTTCACTGCCCGATGGCAGGGTATCGTCCCAGTCACCATCTGCATTAAAATCAACCCATGCATCTAAAACTCCAGCTTGTGAGGCGACAACATTAATGAAAACTGTTGAACCATTGTAGATAATTGATGACATCGACACGCCGTCTTCGTCATCTAGGTTCTGGTTGTCATCTCCCATAGCATTTAGATCAGGTTGACCATCGGTTTCTGCATCTATACTTGCGCCGAGCCAGAAGTTCGGGCTAATGATGTGTCGTGGGCCGTTGTCAGCAAGTAATGTTGGATAAGGGGCTGGTGCGTCGCCGAAATCATAATCACAAGGCGGTTCACCGCATTCGCATCCTAAGTCATCTGCGGTAGTTGTGGGTACTGCAAACATCATGGTTGGGATAGCGGTTAAAATCATGATGAGTGCAAGCATACTGGCGTTTATTTTTTTTATATCATTTCCTTTGGGTCGAATTATATATCGCATAACTTTCGTCCTCCCTCTTATATTGAAGGTAATTTCCAGTTTTTCACTGGCTTGATACTGTTAGTTAGGCATAGCATATTCTCTATTTAAATATTTTCATTGAAAATAATTGTTTTCTCCTGAAAATCGTAATCAAAAAAAATTTTATTTATATCAAAAAAATTTAATTATTTTTTCCGTGTGTGTTCGAGGTTTTTTAAAAAGAAAATTAACTGCTTTATTTGAGGCTTAAAAAATCCTTTCCAAAGTACTTTTGCACCGCGTGAATTTTCAATGGTTTGCTAATATCTATTATCTAATATAATTAATAATTCTCTTACAAATCTCATCAAACATCAAAGTGGACACTGAAGGAAAAGATAGAAAAGGAAAAGGGATGGAGAAAGCGCGTTACTCTTCATCCCAGTTGAACTTAACATCGCGGTATCTATCAGAGACTTCTTTGATTTCACGGATAAAGACGGTCTGCTCTGTTCTGTGAAATATATGGGCCAGAGGACAACCTGGTTTTCACGAATTTTTCAACAACCTCAAAAGGTTCTTCTTCTTGTTTGCTATAAAATTTGTTACAATAATTTGTCGATTTTTGCTGACAAGGTCAGTTTAATGTTTTTCTTGGTTTTTCGCGCAATCAATATATTCGATTGTAACAAATCTGATATAATCCGATATTTGGTCATATGGCTCACGTCGTTTTGATATCCAAGTTTTTTACAGAGTGTATCAGTACTTCTGATGACACTCTCGATGCTTTTACTGATAGCGTTCCGGTGGGTCAGAAAAACGATGGTAACCAGGCTTGCATACGTTGATGGTTTCATTTATTTGCTCCTCCCGTTTTTTCCTCATATATGGTATCATCGTCTAATCAAGTTGTGTATATTTCTATCATATATGATATATAACTTGGTAATAGGAAAGAGATTTTATAAGTATCGATGAGAGAATCTTTTCTGCTCCGAATGCAAATAACTAGTTTTGTATTTTGTTACAACCGATAGAATATTTCCATCATTTGTACCTCGTTTATCTCTTCCGTTATATTATTTATACGATATCACTCCGGTGACCTGGACATGAAACCGCCAATAATGTATCAGCAGCAAATTCTTATAATCGATTGATTTGACCTGCAACCGCACCTGGAACGGAGAGAGAACATCATGGATAGTCAGGATTTTCAAGATTCTACGAAAGCATAATTTTTTAAGTAATCAAACAATAAGTTCTTGGAGATAAGTATCCATATAAACCATAGAAAATTGAAGGAAGTGTTAAACGTATGATTTTTGATGAAATAACTCACTTTACTATGTATACTCCTTTGAGTAGGTCGTTTAAGGATTCGTTTGAATTCTTAATGAGTAGAGATTTTGCTTTGGAAAAACCTCAGAGATACGAGATTGGATCTGAAGGGATATATGCAATTCCGCAAGAATATACACCAAAAAAGAAAGCAGACAGGTCCATTGAATCCCACCATAAATACATAGATATTCAATTCATGGTAGAGGGAGAGGAATATTTAGGATATGCATACAAAAATAACCTAAAATCCTGCGGGTATGACAAGGAACATGACACCGAGATATTGACTGGAGACATTACCTTATTGCCATTTCGCAAGAATCATTTTGCAATTCTTTTTCCTGAAGATGCCCACATGCCCGGGGTGAAGTCCTCTGGTTCAACAAAGACAGTGAAGAAAATAGTCATAAAAGTTCCAGTTGGAGAGCTTTTAAAAAAAGATGAACATTAGAAGGCCGAAGAAGACGTAAACCAATAATTTGAAGACGAAAACGCTGCATGTAGACCATAAGCCTCTTTATCACTCCTGAAAAATGAATAAGTATGATAGTGTTGAAGACCTAATGAATTAAAACTGGTGTTTTTTGATAGAATTAATAAAGAAATAGTTATTACGACAGTACCGGTAGAGTAGGGTCATGACTGTACAGAATCCTGATTTTAAACAACCTCCTTGGGTGCAAAGCCCCTCCGAGGTCATGGATTGGATTAATGCCACACATCCTTCGAAGAGAACAAAGAGTAAGAAACACGAAGCGTCACGTGAAAGGGTTCTTCGGAATCTTCATGTTCGTTTTGATTTGAACGTCGAACAAAAAAAGATACCTCCGTCTACCATTATTTCAAAGTTCGTAACGATGATTACTGGTAACGGGTTTGTTGAAGAAGGTTTTGAACTTGTTCCAACAGTCGAACTTGTGTTACGAGGACTTGTCAAGGCGAAGTTTAAAAATATTGTGAAAATAGTTGTGGATGAGAAAACCGTGTATCATCGTTCAGTTGATCATTTTGACCTGAGAAATACTATTGATGATCTCAGTTGGGTTACTCCAGATGTTCAAAGGGGAACATCAGTCGAGGTGACAGCTAAATTAAAAGAAGGAATGAAAAGTATCGCTCTTGTTAAAATTATGAAGATACACAAGGAAAAGGATCATGCTGTTGATATTCAGATAAAAGGAGGAATCAAGGAGGAATTGTATCATACATTTCTTAACTATCTGCATGAGAAGCTGGGTTTGATAATGTAATTTTAAAAAGGCTGAACTACTAACCTTTCGAAAACCGTATCGTAATGATGTACACTGGTGCTGGGTGTAGACCGTAAGCCTCTTTGTACGTTATAAAATTGAATGTTTTTATAATTTAACAAGACGTAAGAAGTAAATAAACAATCTGAAGATGGAAAAATTTATATGCTATAACGTTCTATAATATACTATGGACACAACAATTCAGATCAGTAAGAGACTACAGCAAGAACTACTCAAAAGAAAATTTTTCGATAAAGAAACATACGAAGAGATTATTTGGGACATAATAGAAGACACTGCAGAATTGAGCGAACAGACAAAAAAAGATATCGCAGAAGCACGTGTCCAAATTAAAGCTGGTAAAGTCCATACCCTGGCCAAGGTTAAGAAAGAGCTGGGGTTATGACCTACGAAATTATTTTTTCAGATAACGCATTAATGCAACTGAAAAAACTCGAACATAGAATCCAAGAAAGAATCATTAAATCCCTGGAACGTATTAGAATAAGACCCGAGGCATATGTAACGAAACTTGTTGGTGACCCAGGATATAGACTACGAGTTGGTGACTACCGAGTGATCATGGATATCGATAATGAAAAACTTCATATCCTCGTTATTAAAATTGGTCATAGAAAGAATATTTACCAAAAATTATAATTTATAAGTGCTGGGTGTAGGCCGTATTAGAACCCCGAGAGCTCGCCTAAAAGCTCTTCTTTTAGGAGAGATCTCATCAAAAAAGTCGTCCTTGATGGTAGGAAAAAAAATGAATGAAAGATTGGGGCGGGCTCCCTTCTTTCACTCAAAATAATAAAATAAAAATAGACAAACAGATGCATTAACTACTTAGATGTCTTTTTTCAAAGTCATCAAAGAATTTGTTTCTCAATGTGTTAAGTTCATCCATAATTGGAATGACCATTCCTCTGTCTTCCAGGATATCAAGCCTTTCTCCCACCCAGGTTATCCATACGTCTTGTTTACTCTTTTTGATTTGGCTTTTGAGTTCATTAATTATTATGTCCCAGTCGACTGCAGCACTGACTATGCTTTCGCAGTCTGTTAAGTCTCCATCTCTGTCGGTCATGGTTTTGAATAAAAAAACATCTTCATTTGAACATAGATATACTTCAATATGATCTAAGCTTAAGACTTTTCTTGCCCGTTCCATCATTCCTTTTGATAGCGAGAATCTTCCGCAGATTTTCTTTTCAAATAAGTCTATTCTGAAGTCTCCTTTTTGGAATAGTTGGCTAAGGTTCATTCGTGAATATTCTTTTCCAGGTATTTGTGGTTTGAATCCAGTTTTTTGCAGTGAATGCTGTAGTTCGATAAATTCGTTTTTTGTTTCTACAACAACGTCGATATCTTTGGTTGTTACTTTTAGGCCTTGCTCAAGAAGGACTGCTCCGCCTATTGCATAGACTTTGATTTTGTTGTGCATTACTGTGTCAATTTCTTTAAAAAGTACTTCTATTTGTTTGAAATTGGTTATCATCTTTTTACACCTCTATTTTGTAGACTTCTGCTCTGTCTTTTATCTCTTGGTATTTTGGATATCCTTTGACTTCTCCGCCTGCAAGTACTGCGCCGATGTTCATGAGTATTTGGTGCTTTATTTTGAATTCTTTTTTATATTTGGTATAAAATAGTGCGATGAATATGAGGTATCTTGTGTCCATGTCTTTTTCTATGATATAAAGTGAATGTTTTAAGATGTCTTCTTTAGTTAGCGCTTTTTTAGGCAGATAATAAAAGTGGGTTATGGTAAGGAGACCTATTCCGTAGTCTTGATAGGCAGAGAATGCTGTCTTTACAGCGTCAAGCTCTTCCTTGCTTGAGAATACTATTTCGTCTCTTTTTTTATAGTATATTATGGCACTTGCAGGTATTCTGTTGTCTGTTTTTAGTTCCGATTTCTTTATTTCTTCTAATGTTTCTTTTAATCCTGCCCACATTTTATCATTGATTTCAAAAGTGGTTAGTTTTTTTCTAACAAGGCTTCTTTTTCTTGCTTCTTGAAGTCTTTTGTATATTGCTGTTTTTTTGTATCCTGTTTCATTGGATATTTCTTCTATTGTTGATGGTTTTAGCATTGCAGTAAATATGGGTATTCCTGGACCTTCTAATATCGGTGTAAGATTAGGTATTTTGCTTAATAATTGGAGAAGCAAAGATAAGTGAGGCATTCTTTTTGGCTCAATATCTCCGTTTGTTAGCTCAATCAATGATTTGTCTGCAAGATTTTTGACATAGACATATACTTGAGGTTCGCTTTTTTTTAGGGCTAAGGCTATTTCTTTCAAGGACTTATTGCCTTTTGCTACCTGTTCTAAGACCAAGATTTCTCCTTTCGTAAGTTCCATAATTCCGCTAAAGTAATAATACTATTTAAATGTTTCTAATTTTGGCGGAATAAAAATAACCTTAAACTGAGTTCGGCCTAGGCCGAATAAATGCTGGGTGTAGGCCGTATTAGAACCCCGAGAGCTCGCCTAAAAGCTCTTCTTTTAGGAGAGATCTCATCAAAAAAGTCGTCCTTGATGGTAAGAAAAAAAGAACGTCGATAGAGGAAGAGTTGTCGTCCTTTTCTTCTTTTTTTTAGATTGATGGTTAGATGATAAGATTTATGATAGTTACCATCTTTAGTTACTAACATAGATTTAAATATTGCTTTTTCGTTTCCCATTCCATGCCGATTATTAAGTATAAAGATCTGATTCAAAAAGTAACTGAAAAACCGGTGTTTGGTGTCAACGACCTTGTTCATCAAAACATGCCGAGAGATTATGCAAAAAAAATCCTTCACGAATTGTTCAAATCCGGTAAAATAACTCGTGTGGAACGCGGGAAATATACCGTCCTTGATGATGCTCTCACCGTAGCGACACACCTCACCGAACCGTGCTATGTGTCTATGTGGTCTGCACTGAGCATCCAGAAACTCACGACTCAGGTACCGTTCTCTGTTGAAATCGTTACAACGCGAAAGCGTTTCAATAGAAAAATCATGTTTAACAACACACCAATTATTTTCTATACTGTTCGATCAGAGATGATGTACGGATATGAACACATTATTTGGAAAGAACACGTACGAATTCCAGTAGCAAAACCTGAAAAGATCATCATTGATGCCTTATATTTTCGAACAATCGCAGCTGAAGAACTCAGCGACATTATTGCCACACTGAACAAAAAGCTTCTTCGTTCATATGCAAAATTAACACAAGATACCTATGTGAACAGGATGGTTGAGAGGTTGCTTTCATGATAACGTCTCAAGAATTAAAAAGCTACGCGCATCTTCGCAGAATCAAACTCATCGACCAGGCTTGGAAAGACTACCTGCAAGATCTCACACTCCATCTATTGTACAAAAAATACCCACAGATTCTGTTTAGAGGAGGCACTTGCATCTGGAAAGTGATGAAAGGAGACCGATTTTCAGAAGATCTCGATCTCTGCCTTGATACAATACCAAACACCCTTGACATGTATCTTCTCAAAGAACTCAAGCTCTTCGGCTTCACCTGTACGATTCTGAAGAAAAAACAAACCGCAAACATGTTATTCCTCCACTGTGGAATCACGTCTCCTGCGCATCCACGGGAAATCACCATATCCATTGAAATTCTCACGTCGAAATCATGTGATCAAACAATCAAAACCCTGATGCTATACTCGCCATACCCGGACATACCGCCCATTGAAGTACGCGTACCAAGCCGCGAGGACATCATCGCCGATAAAATCTCAGCGATCATCCAGCGAAATAAAGCTCGTGACGTCCACGACCTGTATCTGCTTCTGAAACAAGGTGGGACAATTGATTTAGTATTGGTTTCGCGAAAGAACCTAGGATTCACCCCAGAGAAATTGAAGGAAAAGATTATAGAGAAAAAAATCTTGTGGAAAAGTCTTGAGCCTTTGATCGTAACGAAATTACCTTCAATAGACGAAGAAATAAAATATATCCTTTCATTCTTTAAATGAACATGGTTTTCATAGAGGATTACAACAAGAGAAAGATTTTAACTCATTTTTGTTTAACATATGATCATTGATTCATCTTTAGTTCGGCCTAGGTCGAACAAAAGCTGGGTGTAGGCCGTAAGACTCTTTATCACTCCTGTAAAACAAGAAATTTTCGAAATATTGAAGACGTAATTTTTAGTGGAAAATCTCCTTTTTATCAATAGATTTTATAAAGCAACCACCGTTATAAACTTGTAGGACAATGAACCAAGATCAGCTCAGAGAAATAATCGAAAAAGGTGAATCCGAAACCGTAGAATTCAAAGAGAATTTTGGCAAAGAAGCAATTGAAACAGCTGGTGCTTTAGCGAACACCCAAGGTGGACATATTCTTCTCGGGGTTGACAAAAAAGGCACTATCAAAGGAGTCACTATCACCAATGAAACATTAAAAAACTGGGGAAACCGCATCTCACAGTTATCCCAACCAATGCTCATCCCAGAACTTCAAGTCTTTACCGAAGATGAAAAACAAATGGTAATCATCATTATCAAAGAATTTCCACTCAAACCAGTTGCAATCAATGGACGATGCTACAAAAGAGTAGGCGCAAGCAATAAAATTCTCACTCCAGCGGAAATCAGTGAATTCCACCTTCAATCCACGGGAACAACATGGGACGCACTACCAAGCCCACGGGCAAACATCGAAGACATCGACATACAAAAGGTAAAAGAATACATTTCACGAGCAAAGAAAATCGGTAGGCGACAATTCAAAGAAGATGAAGATACCTTAATGCTTCTCCATAAGCTCGATCTCATCAAAAAGAATAAACCTACATGGGCGGCATTCATTGCATTCGGAAAATCTCCTCCACTCCAGGCCAAAGTCAAATGCGGGAGAATACGAGGCACAAGCACCATCGTTGATGACTATGTTGTTGAGGTCCCCTTACTTGATCAAGTTGACGAAGTTATGAATTACATGAAACGAGTTCTTCAACTCTCTTACACCATCACTGGTGATGCCCAGCGAAAAGAAACATGGGAATACCCATTGGATGCTGTCCGCGAAATCGTTACGAACGCGATCTGTCACCGAGACTATACCTCATCAGCAGAAACCCAAATCAAGATTTTTGACGACCGGTTGGCTGTCTATAACCCAGGGGCGCTTCCATTTGGTATGACTGTAGAAAGACTCACAGATCCGCACCACAACTCAATACCAAGAAACCGATTACTTGCGATGCTGTTTTATGATACAGGACTCATTGAACGATACGGAAGTGGGATCCAACGTGTCCTAGATGATTGTCAAAAGAATGGATTTCCTCCCCCTCAATTTATTGAAGTAGATTATGGATTCCAAGTGATCCTCTCTAAAGATATATTCACAGAAGAACTCTTACAAAAGAAAGGATTAAACGAACGACAAAGAAAAGCAATAGCTTATGTAAAAGAGAAAAGGAAGATCACAAATAAGGAATATCAAGAACTTTATCAAGCATCAGAGAGAACAGCAACACGAGAATTAACACAGCTTGTTTCAGAAGAACTCTTTGAAAAAATCGGAACAACTGGACGAGGGACACAGTATATCCTAAGACGCCGTAATGCCGCCAAAGACGCCAAAAAGACGCCATAATGGCTCCAAAAAGAGTCTGCAACAGAAGAAACAAAACGCCTCACGATCGCCTCAGCTATTTGATTTTATATTCTCAATTTTGATTCATCATGGATAGACGTTATTTCTTTTCTCTTATAACGACAATTAATACCGTTTTTCCAGAATGTTTGGTCAAACCACCGACTTTTCCATCTTTGGTAACTGTTTTTTCCAGTTACTCCTCTAAATGAGCCATGGACCAGGATCGACTCAGAGAAGTGATCAAAAAAGGTGAATCCGAAACCGTAGAATTCAAAGAGAATTTTGACAAGGAAACGATAGAGACAATGGGTGCATTTGCCAATACAAAAGGTGGAAGGAGGATTACGAATAAAGAATATCAAGAGATGTACGGGATAAAGAAGAGACAAACCTCAGAAGATCTAAAGGATCTTCAAGATAAGAAGATTTTTGAGCGGGTGGATACAACTGGTAAGGGAACGTATTATACACTCAAAGGGGCAGTAAAGGGGCGAAAGGGGCAGTAATGGAGTGCTAATGGAGCAGAAAAGCCGCAGAATATCGCACCCTAGTGATCTTATTTTTAAGTGCTGGGTGTAGGCCGTAAGCCTCTTTATCACTCCTGAAAAACATTATTTTTTCAAGTAGAAAAAGGAAGGAAAGTACCAAGTGATTTTTCATCTCAGAAGAAGTGAACGGTGTACTTCACTTTTTTGTTGGTATTATCTTAATACTGTTTTTTTCTGGTATAAGTGCGACTTCATCATTTGCTTTGAACTGATATTTTATAGCGAGTGCTTTTGGGATACGCAATCCTAGACTTTG
Source organism: Thermoplasmata archaeon (assembly GCA_014894395.1). Lineage (GTDB taxonomy): Archaea > Thermoplasmatota > E2 > DHVEG-1 > DHVEG-1 > SM1-50. The sequence goes on along the minus strand of JADBLO010000029.1, from coordinate 4,607 downwards.
TCCCCAACGTGTAACTTTTGCGTGGTATAATTTAATTGTTCTATATTGTTCAGCAACATTGTGGAGTTGCTTCATGTCTACGATTTCTTCGCCGCATTTTGAGCAAGTGAAATACTTATAGCTAATTCCTTCTGGAGTAGAAGCTTCTTTTTCTTCCATTTGTTTTCCACATTCACTACATTTTTTCATATTACACCTTCTTTTCTATGGTTACAATTTTTATTCTATGTCCAATGATTTCATCAACGCAAATTACCGTAAAGTGTTTGTATCTTTTGATGAATTTCACCTTGTTTTTACCAAACTGTTTTACTGTCCCACCTTTTATTGTGGCCTCCATCATATCTGGGGTTATCCCTCGTTCCGTGGCACGAATGAATGCGTGACGTTTGATCTCGATCTCAAACTGAGAGATATCCATTGATATCATATAGTATTAATTAATATATAAAAGTATCGTTTGATAGGTGCTGGGTGTAAGCCGTAAGCCTCTCTTTATTCATTTTTGTCATTTTGTTGTTTTTAAATTCCTGACTTGTGAGGTACGTTTCCACCGTCCATGATGTTGTTAGTGACAATTTCTTCCAGGTCCCTATTAATCACATCATAAATTTAACAAATTTGTTAAGTTTTTCAAGTGAATAAATGTTATTTATGGTATGTAAATTTAATGTTGTTCAAGTAACCATTTCCAGATAGGTTTCACTGTGATCTTTTTCTTTTTTTTAAAACAGTTTCTTACGGACCAGAGATGCTGTGTTATTGATATCTGGAATATTGCCTCGCGGCAGTACATCTTGTAAATCTCTCTTCCAAACACCAGATATATCGTTTATGGCATGAGTAAAATAATCCATATCAAAACGTTCTTTGTAACCTGTAAATTTTTTATCAATCAAACGTTTATCTGCAATAACACCCTTGTTTATAAGAAAGTATATGTCAAATAAATCTTTTGATTTCTGTTCTTTTCTTGTGATTAAAGCTCGACATTTCTCAGCAAAAATCTCAGTTAAATCCATGGTCCTTATCTTAATATCAGTCGTTTCGCGAACATAATCCTCAAGTATTTTTCTCTCTTCAACCTTGATTAAATTAGATGCTCTCCCACTGAAATCCAAACGAACAGATTGATTTAGATTGTGTTTTATGGGGCCTTCGTATTCGATCGTACATCTATAAACGTCTTCCTTCTTGCTTTCAAATTCACCTTTAATTTTCAAAAATTTTACCTTGTCAAACATATCTAATTTTATTAGTTCTGCTAATTCTTTTTTGATTCTGTTTATGGCAATATCCTTAAAGTCAAAATCAAGATCAACAGAAAAACGTGCATCTGGAAAATACATCTTTTTAATCGCTGTACCTCCTTTAAACACCATATGCTCCATCATCTCGCTCTTTGATAAGAGAGACAACGTAAGAGTAAGAACATAATCCTTCTCAATAATTCCAACAGGGACTTTTATCTCACCAGACAGCCGTTTGATGTCATTAAGATCCATCAATGTATCCTCCAGTCGAACAAGTTTTCCTCAGAAATATTAACCTTTAAACCCCAGTTATGATCATAATGCAGTATTTTTTTGTTCGCAGAAGGATCTAGCCATCTGAACCCCTTAAAGTTTCCTTTCAATTTTTTATATTCATCTCCTCTCAATAAATCTGATTTTTCAAGAAGATAGCCTAACCGTCTTTGTACTGAACTGGCATTAAATTTTTCTGTGGCATTCATGAGATCATCAAAATTTATCTGATCTCTGGTGGTGCACAAACCTTTAAACAATTCAGCAACTCCTCCGCAATAAGCAGGGCGGTCTAAGCAGTCAATTATCGTTTTCTCTCGTGTGGCAATAGTAAAATAATCATCGTCTATCTTTTCAGTAGTGTATCCATAAAATTTTTTAGGTACTACGGTGACGAACTGGATTTTCTCCCCAAAAAATTCAATGTCTTTTTTTATCTTTGTAGTCACAACATAAATAGTTCTAGGAATCTGCTCGGTCATCCCCCAATAATGCAACGCAGTCCAATACGAAACATAGTACGCATCGATTAATTTATTTAATATTTTAAATGTATGTTCAGACCAGTACCCTTCAACGCCTGATTTAGCAGGAGCAAGAAGGTACTTTCCGCGCTCTATTTCAATTACCCTATGTTTATCTTTTAATCTATAAATAACATTTTTAACAGATGCATCTGAGGTTTTGAGAATACTTTTTACGTCTGCAATATTGAATATCATGAGATTTTGTTTTTCCAACGTGTATATGAGTTGTATTTCTCTAGGTCCCAGATGTACACTTCTTTTATTCATAGTCTCTTACAACAAGACTATAATTAAAATAAAGGTATTTAACGTTTTCTAACCCCGTTTATAAATATTTGGTTTGATGGACCAAATAAATTCGGAATTCTTTTTACTAGTGATGTAATCAATCTCACAATCGTTTTTTAAAACCACAGATATCGGATGATCCTCTGCAAAATAAAAAACCAGATTATTATTTTGCGATGAGTCACCCCTTCCACGCAATATAATTGCGTGGCTTTCCCCTCCGAGGGGAAGAAAATGCCTAGCGGCATTTTACCAATAACTTTCCGGGCGATTCATCCCTGACTTAAAAGTCATGGATTTCTCGCTCGGAATCCTTAAAAAAAATATTTGTAAATATTTTTTAATGTTGGGTGTAGGCCGTAAGCCTCTTTATCACTCCTATAAAACAATGAATTTTGAATATTTTGAAGACGTAATTTCTGTTAAAAAACACCCATATTTTAATGAGATCCAAATCAGATTTTTATAAAGGGTTGAAGTGTTTCTTTAACTCCCTTTCTAGCATTGATCTGTATTCGACATTAATATACACGGCATACCCATGTCTTGTCGGTTTCTTCACGAGGATGTTTTTTCGTAATAAATTATTAACATCGTCTTTCATTTGTCCTTTCAGATGAGATGGATAACCTTTAACAAGATTATCTATAAGCATGTGTCCTTTACCAAAACACGTGTGAATCCACAGTTTATGAATTAGATTAATCTCCTCGCGCGTAAAATTGGTCATATTATACTACAGACCTCAATGATCATATTGGCGTAAAACTATTTAACACTCTTGTAAAACATTTAAATATTTGATATGTATATAGATACACATAAGAAGGTGAAGTGTAAAATATGTTTAAAGATATTTTTGGAAACAATCCCCAAACAAAGATATTAGACTTCTTGTTAGACCATCCAGATTACGATTATAACATATCAGATATAGCCCAAAATTCTAAGGTAAGCAGACCGACTACATATAAGGTTGTTGACACATTATTGGAAAAAAAACTCATAATTAAAACTCGGGAATCTGGACAATCATCGCTCTACAAATTAAACTTAGAAAATAAATTAGTTCGGATGATTCTCAAATTTGATTATGAGATAGCTTCAAAAGTGGCAGAAATCGAAGCAGAAGATACAGTGAAGAAATACAAACCAGTTTTAACAAGTTCTAAAGCAAGAACATTACCGGCATAAACTTGGCATTTTGTTGGCGATTCTGGCGATTTGTTGGTGATTAGGGAACGATTACATTGGAATAATATTGTATAAAATAATTGAAGGAGACGCTCGCAGCAATCATCCTTTTTGGAAAGGTTCCTCAGGAGACTACAGGACGCGGTACATATTATGCCATAGCAAAGGCGCAAAAGCCGCAGGAAAGCCGCAGAATAATTTATCATAAAGTGCTCATCAAGAAAAACAAACCGGTTTTAACAGGTTTCAAAGTAAGATTACTGCACCAAATATTCAATATCTCGCGAACCCAGGTAGTTTCTTCCCTTTCATACTATGTAGGAATAAAAGCATATATATGATCATTACCTACATATCCTTCTAGAATATCAATAGGGTAGAGACGGATCCACTCGCCTTCATCTGTAATTCCTGCAGTGCATGCAACTGTACCGTGTCGCGTGCTTGGTTCAGGATATGCTTTCGTTACTACAGTGATCCTTATTTTCTGCCAAGTCACTGAAGTTCAACCTCTGCGCCCATTTTTTCTAATTCTTTTCCTAGAATCCCTCGATGACAATAATTTGGATCTCTTTCAAAACACATCAATGCAATTTTTTGTTTTTCCGACAAACGTTCTAAATCTTGAAGTTCCACTCTTTTCTTTTCAAGATAGGTACGATACATGGCAAACAGGTTTTCGTACGCTTCTTTACCGTCTAAGTTTTTCCGCAATGAACTTGGAATACCAAGCGATGCAATATTCATATACCGGATCCCAAGTTTTTCACAAAATACTTCTAGATTTTGTTTTGAATAGCCGTACTTCATGCTCCAAGGGTTGCTTCGTACATCAACAAGGACTTGGATTTTTTCCTCAATTATTTTCAATAAAAATTCATCGATGGATCGTCCTTCATATCCAATTGTGTAAACACCTGTTGAATCTCTAACATACTCCTTCTTTTTTTTGATTTTGCTAAAAATCGTATAATCAGGATATTTTTCATAAACGAAATTTATCAATTTTCTTTCATTTGAGGCTGTCTAACAATTGTTCTCCCGTCCCAACAGGAGAAGCATTTATCAGACG
>JADBLO010000146.1 GCA_014894395.1 Thermoplasmata archaeon | reverse complement strand
ATAAAATACAAACTGCTGAAGACACTTAACATTTATTCAAGTGCGAAACTCAGGTAAATATATATTTTTAACTCTTCCGGAGTTGCATAAAATTCGTTATAATTCCAATCCAATATAAGAAAAAAAATGGGAATATACAAGCACGAAAAAACCAATTACACTAATCGATCCAATGGGTCTCTGTTGTGGATTATTTCTTCTCCAATATCTTTGAAATCAGTCTTATCCAAATCCTTCATTTCTTGGCTGATAAGCTCTAAAATCCCCACAATAGAGATAATACTGAGCTTGTTATTGTACCGACGACACGCTTTCAATAACTCTCCATAAAGCCGGGTTTCCATGGCTTTGTATTCGAATAATTTTGGGCTGTCAAACACGTTCGGTTCTTTATCCTCCATTCTTACATACCTCTCAAAAGAGAATCATTTCGTAATTTATATTATTATTTCTCACGTAAAAAACGGTATTCTACGAGTTTGAATGGATACTATATTGTTGTTTCAACCTCTTTTTCATGAACTCTTCCATTTCGTCAAACGCTTTTTCCAAGGTTTCCATAGGTGGAAGAATCACTGCTCTGAAATGTCCTTTCCCGTAGGTCGCACAGAATCCTGATCCATTCACCACCAGCACATGTCCCTCTTGCAGTAGATCAAGGACGAATTCCTTATCGTTTTTCCATGGTCCTTTTCCCATCGCCACAATCTTTGGGAAAATGTAGAACGCGCCATCTGGTTTTGCGGTGGAAATTCCCTCGATCTCGTTGAGACGTTTGTAGGAGAAATCACGTCGTTTCCGCAACTTGTCATTGACCTTTTCAATATGATCCTGTGGTCCTTGTAACGCCTGGATGCAAGCGTGTTGACACACCGAGTTTGCGCAGAGTCGCGATCGAGCAATCCGCATAAACGCATCCTGGATTTCATCAAGTTCCCCGTTATGTTTGAACATGGTGTACCCGATACGCCACCCCGGCATCAGATACACTTTTGAAAACCCGTTGAAGGTGATAATCGGGACATCGTTCGTAAGTGACGCGGTCGCGTACTGTTTCCCGTCAAAGGTTAGATCATCGTAGATCTCATCAGAGATCACCATGATTTTATGCTCACCTGCGATATCAAGGATCTCTTGTAACACCTTCTTGGAATACAATGCACCTGTGGGGTTATTCGGGTTGATGAGAACAATTCCTTTGGTGCGTTTTGAGATCTTTTTTCGAATATCGTCAACATCAGGCTGCCAGTTCTCGTCCTCAATACAATGATACGGAACAGGTTCTGCATCGGCAAATTTCGTAATGACGTTATACTGCGGGTACGTGGGACCAGGGATTAACAATTCGTCGTTTGGGTCCAACGACGCATTCAGAAGCATTTGGAGACCCTCAGTGACGCCGGTCGTGACACAGATATCATCAGGCTCATAGGAAACCTTATTTCTCATCTTTTCCCGCTCAATGATCGCACGCCGCAACTCAAGGGACCCCTCTGAGGGTGCGTACCCGTTATGCTGTTCATTCGCTGCTTTGTACAACGCATCTTTAATATGCTGCGGTGTATCAAAATCATACGCGTTCGGATCACCGATGTTCAGCTTCAAAACCGTAATGCCTTTCTTCTCCAGCTGTCGTGCTGGGATGAGGACATCTCGAATCGCATACTCAACACCTTGTGCACGCCTCGACGCTTTTATCGTCATGTTCTCAAGACCCCAGATAAGAAATCCACATAAATAGTTGATGGTTTTATAAGATATGCAAACTATAAAAACAGGAGGGCACCCTTTGCATCCAGATATTAAATAGTATCTTCCTTCACCATACAGATAAACATATTCCGGTCTTTCAGATACCTAATCTGTTCACTTACAAACACGGATGAGCCGTCTTTCTTCTTATGGATGGTCTTTACTTGCATGGTCCCTAGTTTCTTGATTTCATCGAGATTTGCTCTAATCTCGTCGTATGTTTCAAGATACACGACGTCAGCGAAAGTCAGGGAAAGCATCTCATCCTTGTTATATCCGAGTTTCTTCTGAATATCATTCGTGCAATCAATGATTTTTGCGTTTTCATCAAAAATAAGCATATAATCAAATTCCTGCTCAGCGGTCGTATCAAGGGCTGGTTCTTTTTCGTGGCTCTCTTTCAGTTGCCCTTGAAGGATTTCATGCATCCGTTTGTCTAACTCCCCTATCTTTTTATGCAGTTCTTCAATCTGATTTTCTGCAACTCGTTCCTCTGTTACGTCCCTGCTGAAACAGCGCAGGCCATGGAATGTCCCTGTTCGATCGAACACTGGAATAAGATGCGAGCGTACCCAGATCGGATGTTTATCACCCTGGTACATCCAATACATGTCCAATTTATTCGTCGCACCTGTCTTCTCCTGCGACATGTGGTGTATCATGTCTTTCATCTTCTTTGCTTCTTCAGCAGGTAAAAACCCAAAAATCTCCTTTCCGATCATCTGCGCAGGGGTGTACCCAAGCGTTTCTCCTACTTTTTCGGAGCAGACCGTGCACGTTCCTTTTTCATCGATCTCCCAGATCCACCCGTCGATCTTTTTTAGCAGGATCTCAAATTTCTCCTCAGCTTGTTCTTTTGCTTTTACAACCTCTTCAAATATCTCCTCTTTTTTTAACCCAACCTTATGGATAGCAAGTTTCAGGCTCGCCATCACCCGATCCAACGAAACGGTCAGATTATTGATCTCATAAATCTCACTTTTCTCCAGCTCAACATCCAGATTACCTTTGCTGATTTCATCAATGTTTTTTGTTAATTTTACAAGTGGCATGGAGATAAAATAGGAAATCACAAACCCTACCGCAAGTGTGATGACCAGAATCAAGCCAAGAAACATGCTTGCAATCTGAAACCCCTGCAACCCGCTAATCATTGCAATCGGTATCAGCGAAATCGCCAGACACATAATGATCAATAACCCTCTTAATTTCATTATTTCACCTTACAACTCCTTTTTTATTCCTTCATCGCTTTGTTCATTTTCTTCTTTTTGGCACTCTTCACCAAAAATCTGACCAATATTTCTTTTAAATTCATCTGCATGCTTATGACGAAGAATAGATTGACCTTCCAAAGAAGTAATATACTCAATGAGATCTTCTTTACCAAGGGCATGTTTGTTTCTCAGTTCATTAAACTCGATAATGCCCATTGGTCCTAATGCATTCATAAATTCTTCTCGTAATTTTTTTTCGATATCAATCTTCTGTGAGAAGAGGACTTTAATGGGTTCAATCTCATGGACTGGGGTGAGTGGAACTGTGAAATAAAACGTGCTACCAAAACCAGGCTTGCTTTCGACCCATATTTTTCCTTTTTGTGCCTCAATGATACCCCGACAAATCGTCAATCCAAGACCTGTTCCCCCGTATTTTCTAATCAGAGTCTCTTCTACTTGGTAGAACGGTTCAAACACTCGGATTTGATCTTCAGATTTCAACCCGACCCCTTGATCTTTCACACTGAATCGTATATAGTCTTTTTTTAGCTCTGTATTGATTTCAATGCTACTGTCCGATGGAGAAAATTTGATGGCGTTATGAACAAGGTTTCGTAGGACTTGACTGATTCGATCTGGATCTACTTCGATAGTTGGGAGCTCACCAGAAGTTACCACAAGTGTTATGTTATTCTCCTTAGCAAATCCTTCCATGAACCGTACCGTTTCCATCACGGTTTCCTGAAGGTCTGTTTTTCTAAATGCGAATCTCAATCGTGCAGCCTCAATACGAGAGATCTCAACGAAATCATCAATGATTTTGTTGAGTCGCTCCGTGTTTCGAAGAATCACATCAAGACTTTCTTTTTGTTTTTCTGTTAGTTTTCCAAAATATTCTTGTTGCAGCATCTGTAATTGTGCTTTGAGCGGGGTGATTGGTGTACGCAGTTCATGAGACGTGATGCTGAGGAACTCTGATTTCGCCTTATCAAGTTGTCGACGTTCCTCGTCCATCTTGCTTAATGCAAGTGCACTTCGATTGAACGCGTCGCTGAGTTGTTCAAGCTCATCGTTTGTTTTTACGTATGCTCTGACCGTAAAATTTCCTTTCTCCAGTTCCTGTGTTGCTTTATTCAGCTCCTGAATTGGTTTGGTAAATGAACGGGATATTATAAGCCCTAGAAGCATCGTATTGACCGCGATCAGTATAATGATTATGAGCGCTGTGCCATTCAAGAGCATCTGCTGTCGCATAAAAATCTCAGGGTTCTGTGAAAGAAACGAACTCGCGATTAAATAGAAATACCAGATACCTATGGAGGGAGCCACCAATCCAACCAGAAGGAATATAAGCGTCAGTTTAACGTCGATCCGACCAAAGAAAAACTTCTTCAGGTCAAACGGTTCCTTCATGGTTCTATCAACCCTCCCGTCATCGTTGCGGATAATTTCCGAAGTATAATCGTTCTGGATTGTTGCGTACACTCTTTCAATTTATCATTCCTATCGACTACTACATTTTCATATTTCATGAATTTTTTATCCATAGCTGCCTGTATGAGATTTTTTTGATTCGGATATTTTTGTTATGTTTGGTTCAGCATCTCTTGATGTAACTCTATCATATGGAAGTTGACGCCCATCTCCTCGATTTTTAATAGGTATTTTTTCTCAAGTGAGTTCTTGAATTTTTGGATGAATTCATTTCTCACTTTTTCCTCTAAGGACTCCATTATTGTTTCAAGGAGCTGCTGGATTGCTCGTCGAGCATCGGTCTCGCTGATTGAATTGATGTTGTTCGTGATCGTGATGTGGTAAAGTTCGCCTTCGTTGGTTGCCGAGTCCACTTTCACGTATTTGAGGAATTCATACGTACTATCTATTTTTCGAAGAAACGAATTCACCGCGAAAATCGCATAATTCTCCGTGCTTGTTTTACCCAGGGTATCGATCAATGCTTTGATTACTTGTTTGAAAATCGCTTCGTACCCGACGCCATGTGCAATAATGGTGACACCCATCTCCTCTAGTTTTGCAAGATATTCCAATGTAAGATGTGTTTTCAGATCATCGGCAACAGAGTTCCTGCCAAGGTCGGTGAGAGCTGTATCGGTATCCTGAAGAATAGATTTGATTGCTCTTCCGAGGTCCAGAGGGTCAACGTTGTTGATTTCCGGCTGTACCGCCACCTCTTCAGAACCTAGTGTATACCTGATATCATTGACAGAAACATATTCAAGAAATGTATATTGTTGTCTCAGTGCTTCGATACGTTGTGCGGTAAATCCTATTGCAAATGTTTTAGAGGTTTGTTTCTCTAAAGCCTCCATAAGAACTTTTAAAAACCGTCTCATCACGTCAGATTTCTCGATATGCAGCAGAGAGATCGATTTTTTTTCAACGATATAGGTTGACTGCATCAAAGTTAAATCAACATCCATGGTTTTGACAAGCATCGTATCATAGTCTTTGCCTATTTTTTCTTGTGTTTCTCTGATGAAGAAATACCCTGCGTTTTTCCCTAGGAATTTTACTATTATTTTCGCAAGTGCTTTCAACGCCATTCCAACTTCTTTGGGATGAATGGTGTTCAGCGAGTCCCGTACGGTCACATTACTTTCCAGTTCCAAGGAACGCGTATTTTTTATTTCTATGTTTTGTAAAAAAGGATAGGTCGGCTGGAGCTTTTTTATAAGATTTCGTATGGTTACTGCTGCGTATTCTTCTGATGTTTTTCTCCCGATGATTTGAATTATTGCCTGTAAAAATTGTCGTGTAACATCAGCAGTATCCAGCATAGTTTCCCATCTTTTCTCTCCATTGATAAATTACTTGAGTGATATGCATCTCCGTACTCCATAATACCATTATTCTTTAAATGTCTTACTTTCGTAAAACATTGTGGTTGGCGCCCGCTCTTTTTTAGGGAGGATGGTGATATCTATGCAGAGAGTACAACTGAGCGTTTGTGATTTAATAAAAATCTCTCATGAGCCTGTCTGAGAATTCACATTTTTCAGAGATTTTTTCACTAAAAGGGTATTT
>JADBLO010000025.1:14830-29259 GCA_014894395.1 Thermoplasmata archaeon | reverse complement strand
CCGGGATATTTGCCGAACCATTTGAAGGAGCCACCACTGAAAACACCAGAGGACTGTTTATGGAAGCAGAGGCTGTTGTAAAAGTGTACCATCGTCGAGTCCAACCATGACCATCGGTCGCATTAACATACCAACGATACGTCGTTGAATAGGTTAGCCCTGAGACAGTACATGTTTTTGTTCCATTATGAGCTCCTTGCATTGATTTACTACCGATGTTCGGGCTTGTTTGGATCGTATAATCAAACGTTCCTCCTTCTGGATCATGTATTATAGCGCTTAATGTAGATGTGCTAATTGGTACACCGCTGAGACCATTCGTTGGACTGGGATTTGTAATTGTCGGTGGGTTATTCCCCAAAATCGTCCCTGGAGGCGGAATATAAATCCCAGCGCGAGTATTCCGTTCACTATAATGACCCGTATTTGTTCTCGGTAATGGATTTGATGCGACCCTTAACGTATCATACACCCGAACCACACCAGTATTTGATATTGTAATCAATTCATTCAACCCATCACCATCGATATCTTGAACAATACTACTCCGAGAACTAACCCCGGAAATTGTATAAATCAATTGATATTGATTATTATAAACTTTAATATCTGCAACCTCCTCAGATAGAATTATCTCAAGGTTTTCATCGCCCATCACATTCGCATAATACGGAGGCTTCCCGTCATACGCAAGGGTTGCATCGAATTGCCACGTCCCCAAATCAAATACCTTAATATTGGAATAACAACATGTTGCTAATTCCAGATTACCATCCCCATCAATATCATATACTGGAAATGTCTCATGCGTACAAAGCCCACTAATCACATCTTGATATTTCCCAGGAATATTATTCCCAGTCCGTCCATCAAGACAGTAGATCCCCGCATTAGTCTCTCTTTGTTGAGAGACAACTACATCAAGAATACCATCATTATTCACATCAACAATAACCGGGAGATGACTTGAACAATAAATACTGCCCCGATTCCATATTAGATTCAATGTCTCTGCATCATAACATTGTATTCCTTTTCCATTACCTGTACTTCTATCTGACAAGAATATCTCAAAATCACCATCATTATCAACATCAGCGGCTGATAAACCACCATGACAAGGAAACCAGATAGGTATCGATATCAGAGCCTTCCCAGTTCTCCCATCTACTTTCCGTAACATTCCGGTATATGGGTAGGAATCATCTGCATTACACGAATATATATATGGATACCCATTATGATCTGTATCAAGAACCAGTTGATGTGCCTCACTACATTTAATACTCGAATTTACCCAATATATAGTACCATCGTCGGCATGCAATACCTGCAACGCATTAGGACCGGGCTGGATTAATTCATAGTGTCCATCATTATTTAAATCATAGATTAACATCGGATTATGGGCTACTATTGAATATTGTAAAGTAGTGGACCATTTTAATGTCCCATTATTGCCATAAAAACAAAATACTTTATCAGCAGCTGGTGAGAGATCTCCACTTACAAACACCTCCATGATACCATCATGGTTTACATCAACAACTAAAGGACCAATACCTCCGCCGACATTCAAACCCGTCGAAGCAGTCCATTTCAACACAAAAGGCGGGTCATCTGCACCAACAATATTCCCATACCCAACTGGAACAAGAAACATAAGAACAACAGCTATTTTCAGGATTTGTTTTATTCTCATTCTCCTATCACCTATCTCTCTACCTCTTAATTGTCATCTTGTGACACGTTATTCTGTGTCATTGAATATATTTAAAGGTAACTTGGAAGAACGTTAAAAGGAAGAAAGCCCTCTCTGACGTGCATCTCCTGGAATGATGATCCTTTACTAGGGAGAAACACTTAAGCATATAAATATTTTTTCTATAATACTATTCGCAGATAAAAATTCCATAACATGCATTAAAACATGATACAACATATCCTTCATTCTACCACCACGACTCCCCATAATGATTCGATGTAAATACCAAATCCAACACCTGTACCTCACCATTATTATCCGCATCTTCCCGAATCCACCCGTTGCTTCCACTTTGACCGTAATGATTCGACACGAGCACCAAATCAAAAATCGTACAATGACCATCACTGTTCAAATCCCAATTTGCAGGCATAGAAAATGCTATATTACTCGTAGTATTCGCATTATTACTCGTGTCCTTTGCCCAGATAGTATAACTGTAGTTCCCCGCAGTGGAAAACGCGGTTGTCGAACGATAATAATACTTCCCCGCAGTTCTGGTTATCATCGACACGTTGTTCCACGAGCCACCAGGGTTATGAATCCTCAGAACCACCTGGGACACCGCAACATTATCAGTCACCGTACAACTCACATTCACCCATCCATACACAGGATTGGTATCCAACGGGTCAGAGGTCACACGAGTAACACCAGAGATCTGCGGTGCAGCGGAGTCAGAGAAATGAGCGGTCACCGCCTTGTTCCCGTTCATCGTAATCGTCTTTGGATTCTGACTACCGGTCAGATCCCCAGTCCACGAACCAAACATCCACCCACTCGAAGCAACCGCGGTAAGCGTCACCACCTGACCATAGGTGTACGTCGCTTGATTCGGATTCTTCGTTACTGACCCTGAACCATCAACGGTGATTGTGAGCGTATACTGGTTCTGCGTGAAATGCGCAGTGACAGACTTATTCCCATTCATGGTAATCGAGGTAGGGTTCGTACTTCCGGACAGATTCCCGGTCCAAGAACTAAATATCCACCCTGAATCCGCAACAGCAGTTAGCTGTACTACAGTTCCGTACGCATACGTTGCCTGGTTCGGGTTCTTGGTCACGGACCCAGACCCGCCAAGCGTCACACCCAACGTAAACTCCCGCAGCGTCACGGTCCCGTTCGTCACCGTAATCGGTACGTACGTCGTCTCATTGGTTACCCCGACATCAGAAAGCGAGACAGATGAAGTACCAGACGCCAAACGCGCGGTAAACGAAATGCTTACCAAACTCCCAGGAGAAGACACCAATCCTGCCCCAAGAATCAACCCATACACATCCACGATTGATCCTGCAGTGTTATTGATCGTCCCATCATTGAAAAACGTGGTATACCCAGCAAAAATAGTACCCTCAGAAACCGAGTTCGCCTGCAATAACGTAGGATTAAACAAGACCTTCAACTCATACGATTTGATTGATTGACCCGGTGTACATGCCACCGTGATGGTAAAGGTCTGACCCGCAGAGACGGTCTTACTAGCAGGACTAACATAGACAAGTGTAGGATTATCTGCCGTAACACGAAGTGGTATTATAACCATAAGAAGTAAGATAACCACCCACACCATCGATAGTAAAGAAACCCTCTTATCCACCCTGTTATTTTTCATTTCGCCCATCTCCCAAAGTATGCTACTATCTACCATGAAAATATTTGTCAATGTTATTATTTAAAACTATGGAGCAAAAATAACAAAACGAAAAAAACGCAACATCAATCCTCACTATTTTTTCTTAAAAAAAATCGATATAGATATAGGATGTACAAAGAGGATTCAAAATAACTCAAAATATTTTAAAAGGCATAATTATCTCTAGAATTAATAAAAATTGATATTGTTATAAAGAAAAAAAGAGAAAGGAATGATTAAAGATTTACTTTGTTAAATCAGCGCCAAGATTGTTATACCCATCCAAGATTGCTTCCAGATCAAGCATGGTAGTTCTATTATAGCTTCCTAACGCCTCATTGACCTCAGCGATAAGATCAGCTTCTAAAATTGGGTAGTTGATATAGGAATGCCGTGCGTTTAAGACAGATGCGACAGCATTCCGGAGAAGTATCCGTGCGGCTCCTGCTTCATCATCTCCACCATTATATTTCAACGCATCAAGCAATGTATCGGTACTTGAAACATACAGACTTGCGTTATCAAACACATCGTCCACAAGCATGGATTGGGTATACCCTGACGGCCAATTATCATGATTCTTCCAGTACCCATGACTTAACCCCTCCTGCGGGGGCAGTCTGACTTGTAAAAACGCAAATTGGAACGGCCATGACCTCCCTTCAGAATGTACAGGTGCTGCAAGAATAGCAATAAAATCACCAGGCTGAGGTAAAAAACCATCTTGAGCGGTATCAACCAACATCTGCGCATTACTCGAGATCTGTTCATAGGGATAGTCATTCAACAAATACCAGAAAGCTTCTTGAATATCGGTTTTCGTGGCATCTCCTTTATTATTAAGAATATAATTCACCATATCCCAGTTTTTATCACGTAATGGCAATGGTAACAACAGATCATAGCTATTGTACAATCGCACCGTAAGTTCTTCACCTCGAGGCATAACTACAGATCGATCAGCACACCATCCAACATAGTACCCATTCATAACATCAAATCCATCTGGTACATCAGAAAGGTAGATGTCAAAATACGAGACAGTCCCATCATATGCAGTCATCGTAACTGGTTCACCAGGCAAACGAAGGTTTGGGAAATATAAATAATATGCTCCCGCTAACACTCCTGAAGATATTAGAGCACCTACGATTCCTATTATTACTATCTTTTTTGTTTTCAAATAGAATCCCCCATTGGGTCGATATCACTCGACGATGTTTGATGTTGATTATTATATTATAATATATATAATATAAATATGTTTCGACTCATAAAAATGATGAACTCCTCTAAAGAGATAAATCATTACTACTACAAACACTGAGTTTCATCACACCAGCATTATCCCGAGAGTTTCCGATATGCTCTCGTAAAAGAATCTTGCGTTATCGTAAGCACCGTATTATTCTCAGAAAGAGCATACGAGTAAAGCAGCCCATACATCCACAACTTCCCACCCGCAGCAGTCGACCAATTCGCAGTCTCCCCTTCAGTAACATTATACGTTCCATCATTATAAAACGTAAGAATCTCATAAGACATTTCTTGATTCTGCCACTCACCGACAAGCCGAGACTCAAGACCACGAATCTCCTCAGGTGTTTCTGTACATCCACTCAAAAAACCAGTAACACAGAAAAAAACAACCAAAGCAAGAATACCACATTTTTTATAATCTATAACCTTAGATTATTGTATTACTTTATTCTTTAAATGCTTTTATGAAAAGAGAACGAACTTCACTTGTTTACCTATAAACAGTATTTACTGACTGTGTTTGAACAGTTATAGCCGGTTCTTATCACTGAGATTTTCCTTTTTTCCACTTTCCAAAATAAGCAAGAAGTAATACCAAGATAATCACAATAACTATACCAACAAGCAACATCATATACTCTGCACCAAGTCCTTCCTGATAGGCCTGAATTAATCCAGAAGAGGGATTGTATCGGAAATCAGTTTTACCATCACCATTCGTATCAATCAAATACTCACCAGTCTGCGATTGCTGTACAACCGTCATATTCCCGGTCTGATTACTGTAAAACATATCAAAGGGTCCGACGCCATCAGTGTTAATCAAATACCCGAGACTTCCAACATACCGCACATCAATTGACGCCCTAACCTCGTACATCTCAGAGGTTGCATTACTTGGGTCTTGCGCAGATACCCGCACGGTATAAAATCCTAAAGAATTCCATTGATGCAGCGTTTCAATACTCTGACCACTCTTAAGCAAGGGTGACGTATTTTGTGAACCATCGCCCCACACGATAGTATATCGCACATCATCATTATCCGGATCAGTAGTCACTACGGTAAACACATACGAGACGTTCCGATTACCCTCCAATGGTCCACTGAACGTAGGTTTGAGCGGCGACCGATTCGGCACCCTAATATTGGCAACCGTCTGAAACGTATCAGTCGCACCATCATCATCTGTCACCGTCAATAACACCGTATAAGTTCCCGCATTAACATATGCATGAGTAACCACAGAACCATTTGCGGATGTTCCATCACCAAAACTCCAATGCCAGGAGACAATCGTGCCATCTCGATCATAGCTACGAGACCCGTTAAAATGGAGTTCCTCACCGATAAAGCCTTTGTACGGCTCACCAGCGGTCCCATCGGCAGTAGGAGGATGATTAGGTACTACCTGTGGAACTGGCGTCCCAGGGTTCCCAGGACTAACAGGAACATACATGCCAGCATCCCAGCTCATATCAGTTTCATTTGGATTAAAGGTTGAAATATTAGTCCTGCCGGTCTGAGGATAAACATCACTATCCTTTGTATCATCATTACCTTGATTTACTGGACTGAATCGATATCCATTGGGTAAGGTGAATTGAATATAATATTCAGTATTATTTTTGAAAATACCGAATAAATATAAACCATGTTTATCGGTTGGAACGGAATCAACCCATGTTCCATTCTGCGTATAAAGACTAACTGTGATTTCTGGAATCCCTGGTTCTCCTGCATCCTGAATTCCGTCAGCATCCCAATCATTCCAAACAAGATCACCGATTGGTACTTTGGATGGCAAGGAAAGCTCAAAAAACGTCCGCTGAATCGAATGGACGTCGTTTATTACATCAACAAGGATTGCGATTGTGTCACCCGCTTGCGGGATAAAGCTACTAACATTATCCGCAGCATTCGCAGCAACAATCATCGCCTGAGCCTGCGTATCATTCGAAGAATACGAAAAATTGCAAATGAAATACCAGATGGCATCCTGAATGCTTTCTCGGCTTCCATTTTTATTGTTGAGTATATAATTTACTTTGTCCCAATTACTACTCTGAAAATGCACCGGCATTGCAGGATCATAGCTTGAATATAAACGAACCGCATGGTTCACATCACGCGTCATGCTCGTATTCATTTGTACACACCAACCAAGATACGAGCCGTTGGCCACATCATATCCCGGATTGATACCTAAAAACGTCATATTAAACCAACTCTGAGCACCGTATTTCGCATTCATCGTGACAAGTGTGGTGGGTAATCGAACCGTTGGCGTTGGTTCTGACGCCGCAACGGTCATCGTAACCGTAGAGCAGACCAACATGGCAAAAAGCCCGAATGCTATCATGTATGATTTCATCATCTCTTCATCTCCTCATCATTATTTAATCCTTAGTATTCTTTCATAAATAAACATGTACTGCTTTGCTTATAACGAGCATCATCATAAAAATGTAACCACGACAATAACGCACCTTAAAAAAATGCACACATCTACGCGCATAGTATTAAGGTTCGGCTCTATGTTCTAAAAAAAAGTAAAAATCAAGAAAATGTTCCGCACTATGTTTAGACTGCTATTTTTCACCAGGTTCTACTTGGTTAACATCTCTTCCACCGCTGTGTTTTAACACGATATCATTTTTCCATGGCCCAAACACGAAAAGAAGCAGAAAGAAAATAATAATAAAGCCTATCACAACAATCACCATGGTGTACTCAAATCCAAGTTTCTCATGATATTTTGTCAACATACCAGATTTCATATTAAATTGGTAATCAAAGCGACCGTCACCATTCGTATCAATCGAGTATACACCAGTCGATTCTCTCTGCACATGAGTGTACGTTCCTGTTTGATTACTGTAAAACAGATCAAACGTTTCAAAACCATCATTGTTGAGGAGATACCCAAGGTTCTGCACGTACAGAACGTCGATCGACACCCTCATCTCAGATAACGCGGAGGTCGCATTGTTTGAATCTTGTGCATATACCCGCACGGTGTAGAATCCTGGTGAGCTCCACCGATGCATCGTGTAAATACCATGACCACTCATGAACAACGGAGACCTGCTTTGAGAACCATCACCCCAATCGAAAACATACTCAAGAAGATTCTTATCAGGATCTGTTGATCTCACCATAAACACATACGATATGTTCGTATGTCCGAATGAAATACCAGAAATCACCGGTGTTACTGGGGGATTATTTCCAAGCTTAATAACCGCAGTTGTCGAATAATTATCGGTCGCAACTTCATTATCGGTGACCTTCAGGATCACCGGATAGCGTCCTGGACGGTCGTAACTATGGTTGATACTCTCCCCGGTTCCATTCGACCCATCACCAAAAGTCCAATCCCACGAGATGATCCAACCATCTCGATCGTAACTTCGCGACCCGTCAAAGCTGATCGTATCATTCACAAACGCCTGATAGGGTTCACCAGCGGTACCATCGGCGGTCGGCGCGTGATTTCTACGAACGGCATACCCTGAGGCACCAGGTTGATACATCCCTGCATCCCACGAGGTATCGTACCCCTCCGGGTTAAATACAGCAAAATCCGTTCTCCCAGTAACTGGATCAGCATCACTATCTTTTGCCTCATCGGTACCTTGATCTTTCGGGCTGAATCGATACCCAATAGGCAAAGAGAATTCAATATAATATTTTCCTAGGGGAAAATACGCAAATGAATATACTCCATGTATATCGGTTATTGTTGAATCAATGAGTGTACCATTCTCCGTATAAAGGGAGACGGTAACCCCAGAAATACCGGGCTCCCCAGCATCTTGAATTCCATCAGCATCAATATCATTCCATACAAAATCACCAAGGGTTAACTTTGGAGGAAGAGTAACTTCCAAAAAGGTACGCTGAATCACGGGCACACCTTCGATAAGAATCGCCATGAGATTCCCTTGTTTGGGAACATATCCTGTACCCTGCGCATCCGCATCCGCAATCATGGCCTGTGCATCTGGATCAGAAGGAAACTGACTAAGATTGGTATAATACCATAGAACATCCTGAACGCTCTGACGTCCTCCTTGTTTATGATTTAGAACATAATTAATTTTATCCCAGTTCTCACATCGAAAGCTTTCAGGCATCTGGGAATCATAACTCGAATAGAGCAGAACAGTGTGGGAGACACCTTGAGTCATCTGTATATTTTTCTGCACACACCACCCGTGATATGTCCCATTCGTGATATCAAAACCAGCAGGGACGTCGCTGAGCGTGGTTTCGAACCAGCTGGCGTCTCCATACTGTGCGTTCATCGTTACTAATTGGGTGGGCAGTCTGACTGTTGGTGCTGCTGTTATCGTCAGGGTCGCGCAGATCAGCATGGTAAGAAGGGTGAGTCCCATCACATAGGGTTGTTTCATGTCATCATCCCCTCATTATTATTTATATAATAAAAGTGGGATGGTCGCTATATTAACGTTTCGCTTCAGAGGGCTCAAAGAAGAAAAAGAGAGGCGGATCCAGATAATTCTCGATACCCATCCTCATAGATACTCTGATGTTCATGAGGTGTGACATACTCCTTCTCATGATGCTGTATATAGAATCTTACTTACCAGAATTCGACAGGAGAAGAGCCCCACCCATGAGCACGAGAGGGTGCAGTCTCCATTTAAAGACCGTGAGTTCATCTGATGCAGTATGTCCAGCTGTATCGTACGCCTGGACCATAATTATGTGTTTGAAACTCCTAAGAGGAGCCCAATGATACGTATACGGTGGCATGATATCGATCTTTCTGAGTTTTCCGTCGATATAGAATTCCACTCGATTCACCCTGGCATCGGCTGTCACTTTCGCTTTAATCGTAATAGGGCCGTAGACGATAGTGTTTCGCGGTAACGAAAACAACCGAAAATTGCGAAGATAGAATGAGTTATCCAACGGGCGAGTGATATTGACGACAATTTCTTCTTCTTCGTGTTGTGTAGTGAAATGCCATAACTCTCCTTCCGTTGAGGCATTATGGGTATCCCAGGATACAATCCGCCAGTAATAGGTTGTATCATACGCAAGTATCCCAAGATCGTAGGTACTTGTGGATTGATTAGAGGACACTAGCGAAGGAGACGAAGTCGTCCCAAAATAGACATCATACCGGACGGTATCATCCGGATTAGGATCTCCTCCACTCCACCAAAGATCTGTCGTGATGCTGACATTGGTCTGCCCATTCTCAGGAACGGGATGACTCGGTGCATACGGGGGAGTATTCATTGGAACAACCGTGATAAAGACCGTTGCTGACGCATTCCCGCCCGCCCCATCACTAATGGTGTAGGTAAAGAAATCCGAACCCGTGTACGACGCAAGTGGCGTATAATAGACAAAGAAACCATCCTGAGACGAGACCCCCTGCAAGGGTTGTGTGACCGATGTGATCTTCAGATTATCCCCATCAGGATCATAATCATTCACCAGAACATCAACAGAATTGTTCGTGGAGTTTTCAAGAACCGTTGCAGAATCATTCACCGCAAATGGGGGGTTGTTTTCAACAATAAAAGAGGCGGTAACGGATTTGTTCCCATTAATAATAAGGGTTGCCGGGTTGAGATCTCCGGTGAGATCTCCGCTCCAGTGGCTGAAGATATATCCAGGGTTGGCGGTTGCGGTCACTGCGACTACGTCATTATAATAGTAGGGAGGTGCTGGTGATGCACCGATTGTTCCTCCTTCCGTAGGATCTGCAGTCAGGGCTAGAGTGTATTCGTATGGTTCTTCAGTCCCAATAGTAACAAAGGATTCTGGATTGTTTTGGTTATTGTAACAGGTAGTAATCCATCCGCTGATTCTCGCGATGTTCGAACATCGTACTTCATCGATTGTTCCATGGAATTGTCTGCCTCCCGCTGAACGATCTCCAAGATACATTCCTTCAGACGGCCAAGAAGGGGCAGCACAAACACTACTCACTGGAGTACCCCCATTCAGATAAATCCTGGCTGTACTGCCATCATACGTCAGAACAATATGATACCATGTGTTCAATGTAATCCCTGAGATACTCCCGCCAGTTCCGTCAATATACCATTCGATATGATCCGGATTCGCCCCTACTTGAAGAAACACCCCATAGTAGTTATTCCACTGGGAAATAAAATATCGTGCTCCGGCTTGCGCGTAGATCCATGCTTCTAAGGTAAATTGATTTTCGTTGGTGTATATTTGCGGTACGGTGATATGGTCATCGATGCCATCGAAAGAGTCTGCACCGTTGATTTTTCCCGTAACATTCTGACTGAGGTTTCCATATGGTGTTCCATCGTTATGATGGGATGTTGAATCATATGCGGTTCCGGTGGTTTCTCCAAGGTGGTGAACCGCTAAAAAACTGGGATCCCATGTTCCTTCAATATTTTGTTGATTACTACACGTTTCATTGCCGTAGTACATCCAGATTTTTGTATCCTGGGTTGCACTTAAGGATGTGACATTTACCCAGGCGACGGTGCGACCTGTTGTACCATTGAACAGTTCGAGTTCATGGTTCAGCTGGGTCGTATTATCGGAGTAGAGAATAAACGTAATATCATCTCCGTCATCCTGTGCTCTCGTTGCCAAATCAGTATCTTGGGAAATATTGATTACAACAGGAAAATTGGTAAGGTCGGATGCGACTTTGGTATGGTCTATGGTTATTTGTTTTCTGTACGGCCATGTTGTATTCCACCAATTCGTATTGTCGAGAGGTACGGGGTTGGCATGGTTTACTTGCGAATTCATTACCGGAAAAAACAATACCGCTACAAGAATGAACAGTATTGCTGAGGCATTTATCTTCCTTTTCACATCGTTATTCATATTATTTTTTCCCCCTTAAGGTAATAATTATATTATGTTACTATTATATAAACATTTTTACAGTAGAAACGCAACGACACACCGAGTCTATCTTCCGTTCTCGTTTGATAAAACCTGTTTTCTTGGCATCAGAGTCCGCTTAACTGGTTTATCATCAGACACTCCATTTTTTGGTTTTAACTTGGAGTAAACAAAAAAAAAGAGGGAAAAAAGTGGTTTTTTATTATCCGCTTTCTTCGTTGCCTATGCTGTAAAAACTCAAAGGATTATTCTGGTTATTATATTCCGTTGTAATCCATCCGTTACTGCGTGCTATATTAGATAAACGGACCTCATCGACAACCCCCTGGAATTGCCTGTTTCCTGCTGATCGATCTCCGATGAACACGTCTTGTGCAGGCCACGTTGGTGCATTACATATCTGACTGTTCGGTCTGCCTGCATTTTTATAGATTTTTGCTGTCGTACCATTATAGGTCAGAACGATGTGATACCATGTGTTCAATGTAATACCTGAGATTCCTCCACTTGCTCCATCGATATACCATTCAATATGATCGGGGTTATAACCAACCTGCAGGAACACTCCATGGAAGTTAGACCATTGAGAGATGAAATATCGTGCACCAACTTGAGGATAGATCCATGCTTCCAAGGTAAACTGCGTCTGAGAAGAATATACCTGAGGCAGAGTAAGATGATCGTTACTCCCGTCAAAGAAATCAGCTCCATCGATACGCCCTGCAACATCTTGATTTAAACCCCCGTAAGGTGTTCCATTATTATTGTTTGAAGTGGAGTCATATGCAACACCCGATGTTTCTGCGAGATGGTGAACTGCGAGGAAATGATTATCCCAGGTCCCTTCAACATTTTCCTGATTATGAGCTGTTGGATTCCCATAGTAGAGATACAGGATTGTATCTTGTGTGACGCTGAGAACTGGTACGTTCACCCAAGCGACTAGTTCACCACTTGTACTATTATAGGATTCAATTTCATGATTCAGCTTGGTATCAAGTACGTCGGCAAAGTAGATGTCATCACCATCTTGTTGTGCTTTGGATGCGAGATCTGGGTCAGTGATGTGGATGAGCACAGGGAAATTTGTGTGATCGGCAGCGACCTTGGTATGGTTAATTGTTATTTCTTTTCTATACTGCCAAGGTCCTGGCTCTGATTCGGTGGTAAAGGTAAATGTCTTGTTTGTCCAATGTACGCCGTCGGTGACGTTCACATGCCAGATATATATTGTAGTATAGTCAAGATGAATAATAGGTATACTTACCGTTGTTCCACTGTCTATATTGGCACCACTCTGTGGGCCACCAATACTATCAGGAACCATCGTAACGGTATAATTCATGTGATCATTTTGATAATCAGTAACCTTAAACCGAATACTGGACATCGAAATTGATACATTTATTGCACCATTGCTAGGTTCCTCATTGGAAATAATTGGTTCCTCTTGCTGATACATCTCTTCATTACCAATTTTAAAGAAGATAGATGAATCATTCTGATTGTTGTATTCTGTTATGATCCAACCTCTGCTGCGCGCTATGTTTGATAATCTCACTTCGTCGATAACACCATGGAACTGCCTACTTCCCGCTGATCGATCTCCAATGAACAAGTCTTGTACAGGCCATGTGGGCGCATTACATATCTGACTGTTCGGCCTGCCTGCATTTTTATAGATTTTTGCTGTCGTACCATTATAGGTCAGAACGATGTGATACCATGTGTTCAATGTAATACCTGAGATTCCTCCACTTGCTCCATCGATATACCATTCAATATGATCGGGGTTATAACCAACCTGCAGGAACACTCCTTTAAAGTTCGACCATTGAGAGATGAAATATCGTGCACCGATTTGAGGATAGATCCATGCTTCCAAGGTAAACTGCGTCTGAGAAGCATATACCTGAGGCACAGTCAAATGATCGTTACTCCCGTCAAAGAAATCAGCTCCATCGATTCTTCCCTGAACATCTTGATTTAAACCCCCGTAAGATGTTCCATCATTATTGTTTGAAGTGGAATCATATGCAACACCCGATGTTTCTGCGAGATGGTGAACAGCAAGGAAATTATTATCCCACGTTCCTTCAATATTTTCCTGATTACTCGCTGAAGGGTTCCCATAGTACATGTAGAGAACGGTATCCATGGTACTAGATAAGTTCGGAACTTTCACCCAAGCAACAAGCCCACCAGTACCAGAGCTATAATATTCTATCTCATGAGCTAATCGAGCCCCATTTGAGTATGTAAAGTAGATATCATCTGCATCATCTTGGGCATGACTGCTGAGATCACTATCACTTGTTAGTTTTATCATCACGGGGAAATCTGTAAGAGACTCCGCGATTTTCTTATGATCGATGGTAATCATTTTACGATATAACCAAGTTGACCCCTGTTGTTCTGTGGTAAATGACCACATCGGCCCAGCGGTGGACGCCCCATGATTATCCCATGCGACAATCGTCCAATAATAATGTGTGTTATACGCAAGTATACCTGCGTTGTAAGTGGTCGCTGATTGATTACTGATGACTTTTATTGGTGGGTTGGTTGTGGCGAAGTAGACATCATAGCTGACGATATCTCCTCCATCGGGGTCTCCTCCCGTCCAGCTCAGTTGCGTATTGATCGATACATTTGTCGCTCCGTTCGCTGGAACAGGAGCTGTAGGTGTATTTGGTGGATTATTCGTCGGTGGAATCTGAGTAAAGTTCGCGGTGACTGCTTTATTGCTGTTCATGGTGAGGGTTTGTGGGGTGATGAGGCCAGAAAGGTCGCCACTCCATCCTGCGAAGGTAGATCCAGTAGAGGCGTTCGCCCAGAGCTTCACTTTTGCTCCATAGTAGTACGGTCCACTGTTATTGACTT
>JADBLO010000025.1:0-14820 GCA_014894395.1 Thermoplasmata archaeon | reverse complement strand
TTCGCCCAGAGCTTCACTTTTGCTCCATAGTAGTACGGTCCACTGTTATTGACTTCGACGGTTCCTGATCCAGTCCCACTCTGCGTGATTGTTAGAGAATACGGTCCATTCAGAGTAAATCCTGCATCCACATTCTTATTCCCAGTCATAGTGAGTGTCTGTGGCGAGGTCGTCCCAGATAAATCTCCATTGAAACCAGCAAAGGTTGACCCGGCACTGGCATTCGCCCAAACTGTCACTACAGCCCCATAATAGTACGGCCCACCTGGGCTTGCTTGAATCGTTCCACTCCCAGACCCACTCGTCGTAAGAGCCAGTGTATACGGTCCTTTCAGCGTAAATTGGGCATTCACCGCCTTATTTCCATCCATGACAAGCGTCTGTGGCGTTGTTGTCCCGCTGAGGGCACCGCTCCAACCCGTGAACGTTGAATTAATAGAAGCATTCGCCCAGAGCTTCACTTTTGCTCCATAGTAGTACGGTCCACTGTTATTGACTTCGACAGTACCTGATCCAGTCCCGCTCTTCGTAATTGACAGAGAGTATGGTCCATTCAGAGTAAATCCTGCATCCACGGTCTTATCCCCAGTCATCGTAAGTGTCTGCGGGGTCGTAAGACCAGAAAGGTCGCCACTCCATCCTGCGAATGTAGAACCAGTGGAGGCATTCGCCCAGAGCTTCACCTTCGCCCCATTGTAGTAGGGCCCCGTATTGTTTCTTTCGACAGTCCCAGAGCCTGTTCCACTCGTGGTGATGGTGAGGGTGTATTCATTTTCATTTTGTGTGGTAAACGACCACAGGGGTCCTGGCGTTGACGCACCATGGTTATCCCAGGCAATAATCTTCCAGTAATACAGCGTGTTGTAGGCAAGTGCCCCTGGGTCATACGTGGTCGCTGATTGATTACTGATGATTTTTGTTGGCGGGTTGGTTGTTCCAAAGGATACATCATAAGAAACGATATCTCCTCCATCAGGGTCACCACCGGTCCAACTCAGATCTGCATTGATAGAGACATCGGTTGCCCCATTGAGGGGGGTTGGGCTGCTTGGTTGATAGGGTGGTTGATTATCTACCACAAAGTATGCAGTCACTGTTTTGTTTCCATTAATGGTGATATTCGCAGGGTTCAAGCTACCAGTGAGGTTCCCGCTCCAGTGATCGAAAGACCATCCTAGGTCTGCAGTGGCTGTGAGTTGAACGAGGTCGTTGTAGTGATAGGTCGCTTGGTCCGGGTTCTTCTGTACTGTTCCTGAACCAGAGGGTGTGACGATAAGCGTGTATTCATTGTGTACGAAGGTCGCGGTAACAGTCTTATTCCCATCGATAGTGATCGTAGTTGGGTTGATAGCTCCGCTAAGATTCCCGCTCCAATGATCAAAATGCCACCCAAGGTCTGCAGTCGCAGTGAGCGCCACGACATCATTGTAATGATAGGTCGCTTGATCTGGTAGTTTTGCGACCGATCCTGATCCACTCGGTGTGACGGTGAGGGTGTACTCATTTTGAGCGAAGATCGCTGTTATGGTCCCTGTTCCGTCTATGGTTGCTGTCGTAGAAGATGCACCTGAATTGCCAAACACGATTGATGAGGTGTCTGAACTCCAGGATGAGAAATGGTATCCCAGGCTCGGGGTTGCCACAATCGGAGTAATCGTAAAGCCAGCATCATACCACAAGCTACCCGACGGACTGGTGCTCCCCGCACCGATGGGGCTTACTGCAAACGTCACTACATATTGATGAGTCCACGTAGCAGCCTCTGTAATCGGACCGTTCATCGTCACAAGGTTAGTCGCTGGATTCGCAGGCCCTGAATAAGCACCAGGACCAGAACCGACCCAGCCAACCCACACATGCCGTTCACCTGGACCAGCACCAGGCGCAGTAGCCTGAAGCGTAAGTGTTACACCTGCATCAAACCAGGAACTTACTGGACTGACGGTGCCAAAATTAGTTGTCGTTGTTAAATAATATTGGGTCTTGTAATGACCAATGATGCTGCCATGGAACGGTACGACCAATGAGCTGCTGCTCTGCGATGTCGATAAGCCGGTTGTATTCGCCCAAACGTATCGTTTGGCGTTAGCGGTCACCACGAGTGGTGAGTTGAACTGGAAACTATGACTGCTTGACGGACTCCACATGAAGGATACGGGTGCAGTGTAGTCGACACCGTCAACCGTAAAGATCGCCCCTGAGATGAAGTCTGAGCCTACCCCGGTCTGGTTGAAAAATACGGTCATAAACGGATAATTATCATTATTTGCCCCAACCATACCATACGTGGTACCATAGGGGGTGTCCCCTATACCATCGGCACCAGGAACAGTTTGGGTCGAACCCTTCATTACATCAACGCCAGCATAGTTGCTCCAGTAGTTACCACCTAACGGGTACACGTCATTCCACGTGTTCAGTGAGAGATCGCCACTCCATTGGCTGATCTGCTGGATGTTGCTCACAAAATCGTTGTGGTAGATGAAGTTGCCAGCGGAGTATCTAATCCATACACCGTAATTGTTGTCTAATACCTTGTTCTCACTACACGTAGTGCTTGATACAGAATCTATAAGCTCAAGGCCATAATTGCCGGATTCAATAGAGTTCCCATATATAGTGTTCGAAATCGCATTTTGTATGACGAATCCACCATCAGTGCTCCCAGAGATACTGTTTGAACTCATGTTGTTCTGCGTCGGTCCATTCGAAACATAGAAGCCTCTCATGCTGCCGGTGATCGTATTCAGAGATAACGTGTTAAGCTGTGAACCGCCAGAGACATAAATAGCGGAACCCGAACAATTCCGAAGGGTGTTGCCCCGAACCTCGTTTGTATTGCACGATTCAAACGTTATACCGAAACCAATATGCGAACCAGCAAACAGTGGGTTGGGTACGAAAGAATTGTTTGAAACAGTGTTATTGTGCGATCCTGTCAGATACATCCCATACGGACCAGCAGTGGATGATTGCGGCATGATGGTATTGTTCGAAACATTATTTCTCTGCGATGCTCCAAGGAAAATACCATACTGACCAGACGCTATTGTGTTACCGACGAACTCACTGTTCGTTATACTATTCGCGACGATGCCACAGTATCCGGTGAGGGTGTTCCCCGTGATGGTGATTTTCTTTCCATTGTTGGTACTGATAGAAATGCAATTCCCGCCATACCAAGGAACCGTCAAGGTATTTTCAGAAATCGTCGCATACCCTGAATCCACCAGGTACACCGGTGATGGCGTCTGAATGGTATTACCCAGTATCGTGGTATGATCTGATCCCCCAAGGATGTTGATGCCAGACGGCCCAGTAATGTTGTTGTTTTTAACGGTAGTGTACAGGATGTTATTGATATAAATAGCATCACCACCACCTGCCGTAGTGAAAGTATTCCCGGAAATCGTGTTGTTGCTTGATGTCCCAGCACCATACAGCTGGATAGCGTTGTAATAATTATCATCAATAAAGGTATTGTTTGCAATCGTGCAATCATGAATGCTGCCGCTCCAGAACTGTACCCCATTGGCACAATTACGAATCGAATTATTTGCTATAATATCGAACGATGAAACCCCATCAATATAAACACCAAGGTTAAAGTTAATGATTTCTAGGTTTTGGACAGAAACATGATCTACACCGCTATTAATGTAAATACCATTATAGTATCCCGGGCTCGGGCTTGTAAGTGTCGTTGTATCCCGGTTTTCCCCAACGATTGATACCTGTTTATTCACCACCACTTGTTCAGCATAGGTTCCATTGTAAATAAAAATAGTATTGCCGGCAGATGCATTATTTATTCCTTCTTGAATCGTATGAACGTGTGTCGCATCGTACCATCCAGAGGGAGCATTATCGTCAACGTAGATATCATAATTTTGTTGTAGTCCAATCCCACCAGGATCAACGATTTTTTCATCGATCATCCCATCGTTATCGCCAAGACCACCATCCGTTAAATTTATGGTAATGATAGTATCTCCATCATCAGAACCAATCGGTAAGAAATACCAGGTAAAATCATCTGCTACTTTCCACCATTTTGATCCCATCGGCACTGGATCGGGAAGCTCGATGGTGAGAGTAATGACCTGCCCGGGGTTTAAACCGGTGATGGTAAAGTTAAATAATCCGAAGGGGAGGGTTAAACCAACTGGTTTATTGTCACGTGCTTCTTGTGGTAAGGTATTTTCATCGACCCAGTTAAAAGAGGTAAAATCACCGAAATTGGTACGGAAGGTTGCTGTCCCAGCGGGTATATCGGCAAACACAATCATCTGTGTGTCCATCAATGGGTAACGATCATGGCTGTTCCCAGAACCAGAGACATCATACCATGAATCACCGATACCATCGGAACCAGGTTCATTCTGACCAGGACCATGCTGAGTATCATAGCCAGTATAATCACTCCAATAATTCCCCCCACGCGGGTACCCATTATCCCAATCATTTGGTCCACCATCATCCTCCGCGTTGGTCCCTGAGGAGTTGTTAAAGATATTATGGTAAATCGTATTGCCACTGCCACTGTAGATAATAAGACCGACATCATTGTCCGTGAAGTTGTTATTTCGAATCATGCAATTATAACACCCACTCAGACCAACACCTTGAAAACTATTAGTAAAAATGTTGTCATAGACCGTTAAATCAGAACCACCACCATCATAGATCCCAAATTCGCATTGGTTAAAAGTAAATCCATGAATCGTGACATCATCGACCCAAACGCCGAATTGACTTTGGTGAACAATAGTTGTTTCTTTGTTTTCACCAACGAGAGTAAGCGTTTTGTTAATATAGGCACCTCCATAAATTCCACTGAACACAAACACGGTATCACCAGTTTTTGCATTGGTAACACCCGCCGAAATAGTCTCATAGGGATGACTTAGAGTTCCATCCCAGGGTCCTGCGGTGTTATCATCATCAACGTAGATAGTGTCAGGATCTGCTTTTATAATAGGTACAACACTTGCCCCAAAAAACAATAGTATTATTCCAATAACAATTCCTTTTGTCCATAGATTATTTTTCATTTTATTTGCCTCCTTAAAGAGAATTATACTCCCATTAATACGATACTTCTTTACCACACCGTCATATGTAACAGCATGGATAACGCTAAAACCAGATGAATATTAGCCTATATAAATATTTTTAAATAATTTTAATGTAACATTTCCTTACTAAAAGGAGCCAAAAAACAAGAAAAGATTACAAATAAAACAACACATCTCCAAGAAAGAATACACACACCAGCACCAAATCAAAAATCATACAACACCCGGTAATTCCCAAAGTCGTCACCAAACAACCACCTCGTCGACCATGAAAACTACCACTTCATCAATCCAGAAAAATCAGGAGAAAAATTGTTCCCATATTCGTCGCTTAGGCCTTTCCCAAGTTCGTCACCTAAAAACAGGTTCGTTGATTATCTGTCCTCCAGAGCGAATTTCCCAAAGTCGTCGCCTGATTCTTTTCCTAACTCGTCATCTAAAACTATCCAACCGTCTTTCACAATGAACTCGCATTTCATCGAGATTTCTTCCGTAATTCTTTTTCTACCGTGACGAGTAAGATATCAAGAATTTCTTCAATGAGTGGAAGGTTCCTCTCCAAATAATCCTCTGCGATCTCCCGTCCTCTATATTGGATATCACTTCGGAGCTTTCTCATTTCATCTAAAAAATGCATCTGAACGCTGTCAAGCGTTGTCGGGTAAAACGCGGACAGAAACGAGAGGAGACATTCATGACTATAACTCTTATACCCATGAAGTGCCAAAAGGGCAGAGAGTAATTCTTTGATGGCTTCATAGTAAGATTCCACAAGTAATTGAGGAAACTCTTCGTCGCCTCTTTTCTCGATGGATTCAAGTCTCCTCGTAGCAAGATGAAAAAGCGATGTCGCCTGCTCCGGATTTGGTTTGATCTTTTTTACCTTATATTCTATACAGTCTTCCCATCTCACTTAGATCACCTTCAAGAACCCACGGAGGACGATCCCGTTCGCAAGCGTATTCTTTAATCCACCCTCGAGTTTGTCCATACTCGGTTCAAACAAAAGACTAATCTTTCTCTTGAGACTTTTTTCGTAGGGACGTATGTCTATCTTTTGTTCTTTACTCTGGATAAACAGATCAATATCTCCTCGTTCATCGTCCCTTCCTTCGGCTCCACTCCCGTAGAGAACGATGCAGTTCGGAGTACATCGCTCTTCTATCTCCTTAATCAGTCCACACTCCTCGAGCCGCATGAGAAGGTCATTGTTCTTCAAGCGTCGGTATGTATCATTGAGCGATGCCTTATAGCTGTGGTACACTCCGTTTTTAACTTTTTGTAAAAAACCGCTTTTCCACAGGATCTCTACATGATGTTTTACAGAGGGTAGGGAGATGCTGGTGATTCTCTCTAATTCTCTGAGATGGAAATTTCGGTTGGGTTCATCAAAAAAAACCCGTAATATTTTATATCGGTTGAATGTTTGATACATAAATTTATCACTTGATACTATATATTATCAGTTGATATAAAAAACTATCGCTATTAGAGAAAGATGCACCTTACACTTAAATATTGCTCAATACACTGAACACTAACACAATTCTTCTCCACTCAATGGTTTTTTACGCCCACATCGTGAACCCGTCGATGACAATATGCGTAGTAACCGACAGCGACAACGCCCTGACCAACCAAATCGATAGAAAAACCAGGTATTTCACAAGTCGAAAACCTCACAGATCCCAACCTCATCACCTGAATATTTTCCCAACGTCGTCACCTGACTCTTTTCCATATCTGTCACCTGATCGACGTCCAAAAGACAGGACTTAACTGCTTTCCAAATCTAGGATCTCTAACGCTCTTATTTTAAACCCATATTGACGAAACTAGTTATCTGTACAACGTCGTAACCTTTATGTAGACAAGAAGCGTATAAAGTATTGTAGGAAGGCCATATATGGCAATAAAAACAAAAATCTATGTCGATACTTCAGTAATTGGTGGAATATTCGATAGTGAATTTGACACATGGTCAAAGATATTGTTTCAAGAATTTAAAAACGGACGGAAAATAGTTATTCTTTCAGATTTAACGCTGAGAGAGATCGAAGACGCCCCGCACCATGTTAGAACAATACTTGAGGAAATACCAGATAAACATAAACAGTTCGTCGTATTAAATGACGAAGCAAAAGAACTCGCCAGCCATTACCTTAAAGAGGGGGCGATAGCTAAAAAATATTTGATTGACGCGCAGCATATCGCAATCGCTACAGTATATCGCATAGATGTTCTTGTTAGTTGGAATTTCAGACATATCGTTAATTTGGAGAAAATTCGATTTTACAACTCTATTAATCTTAAATATGGATATCCAACGATAGAGATACGCAGCCCTCGGGAGGTGCTCCATGAAGAAGAAAGAGTTTGATGCGGTGCGCATGATGCGCAGGATTCGAGAGAGACTTAGTGCTACCTATACGAATCCCCGTGTTGAAGAAAAAGAACTTGAAAAAATACGGAAAAAATACGGCATAATCATATAGCAACTGAAGTTGCTGGTCTGTATCGTAGTTTCAATCCTCAATGATACAGATAAAACACAAGAACCTCAGTGGAAAAAATCTCTCATCATCCCTCCTCCTTCCTCTTTTTTTTTCTTTTGTTTGAGACCTGCTTTTTTTTTGATAAAAACCAGGTATTTCCCATCGACATCATCTGATAAACATCTCATCGACCATGAAAACTACCACTTCATCAATCCAGAAAAATCAGGAGAAAACCAGTTCCTATATTCGTCGCTTAATGCCGTCCCAAACTCGTCACCTAAAAACAGGTTCGTTGATATTCTTTCCTGGAGAGCGGATTTCCCAAAGTCGTCGCCTGATTGTTCATATCAACGATTATTTCAGCTAACGTATTAATCGAGATACCTTTTGCGTTTGCAACATAAAATTCTCCGGTTGTTTTGCTCTTTGCAAATAAAAGATTGGCTTTTACTACATCATCCACAAATACAAAATCCCTTATTTGGGTACCATCACTAGGGATGATCGGAGGCTGATCAGCTATAACTCGAGTGATGGAGTTGGGATAACTGCCGCATACCCCTAAGGATTACTGTTGTTTCCTGTTGTTAGATTTCAAATTCATTAAAGAGATTGCTGATAACGGTGTTCATTGATCCGGGAGGTTCTCCGATTATTTCCTCACTTTCTCTCATTAGTTTTTCATCAATGATACCTTTTACTTGTCTTACGGTATCAGGTGCAATATATTTTTTCAATCCTTCAACAGTGCTCTTAAAAGATT
Source organism: Thermoplasmata archaeon (assembly GCA_014894395.1). GTDB lineage: Archaea > Thermoplasmatota > E2 > DHVEG-1 > DHVEG-1 > SM1-50. The sequence continues at coordinate 6,481 of JADBLO010000025.1, read as the reverse complement.
TTGGTGAATAAAAAAGTAGACTATAGAGGTCACAGATATCTTTCACACGTTTGTGGTGAATATCTCTGCCGGTGATGCATCGTATCTTGATTGCAGAAAGTATTTCTGGTATTGGCATAAATAAATGATGGCTAATCTGAGGTATTTCTACTTGATTCTGTCGATTACGATAGATTTCTTCAAGAAGTGGTTCCTCGAAGAAGTATTGAGGGATGATGTCTGAATAGCTTGATGGATACGAATTGACGATGATGTCAATATAAAGTGGAAATGATTCTTTTTCATCTTTGGCAACATAGGTAATATCTTTTCGATATCTTATTCCATCTACGTGAAAATCCTCTGATTCAAGGAGATGTATGATTTTAAATAGTGTTGATGAAGTAAGTTTGGTTTTACTCATCATTGGCTCGATATACATTCCAAAATCAATATCATGTGAACCAAGATATGGACGATTTTTCTTGTTAAAAAAAGAGTTGTTAACGCTATGATATACAGCCCAACCTCCAAGAAGACAAATGCGATTATTAATAGATTTCATGAGAGTGGCAAGATAGTTTGCTGAGATGCTTGTGATTTGATCGCTATACTACTTCAGAATACCACTCCGAGATAAGCATAGTTGCAGCTTCCATAGCTACTCCGCCTTCCATGAGAAGATCGCAGATAAGTTGTGATCTGGAGACAAGAGCATATCCTTTATGATTGATGGTCTGTTTATTAACAATTGCAGGATCAGCAATGATGACGCGGGTGTTTCCCGCTCCGACCAGTCCATTGGTGATGAGATGATTATGCCATAGGTTCAGTTCATCAGGGAGGATGTAAAAATCTGTACGGGTGGGGAAAAGATACCCGTGAAGTAGATTTTCAGCTTGATATGTGGTGAGTGCATAACTCAGACCACTACTTCGAATGGTTTTGAGTGGATCACTTTTAAGATGATAATCTGCACACTGGGGGGCAGAGCGGATCTTCAACCAGTATTCGAAAAGCCCATACACATCGTTGACTTTGGTCTTTTTAAGAAAAGCCATATTTTCCAGTTTTTTCAGATAGGCAAGTGCCCATGGTTGTGAACATTCGGCTTCAAGATGAATGCGGTATGCTGTAAGCCCGCCATCGGGATTATTAAGGAGAATTCGTATGATTCTTTCGCGTTTATCTCCTTTCATAAATACATAGCAATAAAAAGTAATATTTAAATATTTGCTATGTATAGGTATTTTCTATCGTATAAGTATATTTGCTTACTATACCTTAAATAAGACACATCGTCTCTTTAGCAAAAAAACAAATTTTTTTCCAAAATGCCCGTAATGAAAATCACCTCATCCCCACTAAAAAACCCAAGCGCAGCACCCACTGAAAACAAGGAGAAAAACTGTTCCCATCTTCGTCGCTTTTATCCTTCCCGAACTCGTCACCCAAAAACAGGTTCGTTGATTATCTGCTCTCCTGAACAAATTTCCCAAAGTCGTCGCCTGCATCATTTCCCAGATTCGTCACCTACCATCTCCCATACTCATCCCCCAGCAGTTCCCAAACTCGGCACGTATCATTTCCCGAACTCGTCACCTAACCCCTCCCGTCCTCGTCACTTTTCAACTCTCATACATTATCACAAAATTTTTAATGTGTGCTTTATCTGGGTTAAATGCTCAAAATGTATGGTGGCGGGGAGGGAACTGGGCAAAAAATGATAACGACTGAAAAATCGTGGATACCGTTTTTCAGAGAAAAAAATAGACATCAAAAAAGGACAAATCCACCTGCTGCGTGGGGTGAGACGACCAGGAAAAACAACTCTCTGTCGGGGAAAAAACCATCAACGTGATCCCTATCTGGAAATGGCTACTTACTTAACCTTTAACATTCCTTATGAGGTGTAATGAGATACGTCTCATGTTGAATCTAGGGTCTTTTATATTGTGAACTAAGCTGTCCTTTGAGATTACAATAAGCGGACGCGGCAGAAACCAAACCCGTTATCATGATTGAGGAAAAAAAGGATTTTAATTCATTAAGAAAATTAGAAGTAACAACTACTCATCTTCATCCCAGCGATAGGGCTGATCCCGATACCTGTCAGATACTTCTTTAATCCTTACGAGAGTTCCTTTTTTGAGATCTTCACGAATGCAACCATTGTATCACCTTTTTTGGTAAGAGAACCTCTTCGCCATGACACTATGAAGGGCGCTCTACTGTTGAGTCGCTTCCTTACCAGACTGTAGTTACTTTGCCAGTATTTAAATTTTTTAAAAAAAATAATTATTGTCGTATTCGTTCATTTTTTTTCTCGTGAAGTTCCGTAAATGAAACCGAAGACGCAAAACAAGTTTCTTTTCCATCTAGCGGAGCAAAACCCTGATCGGTTCCCTTGAACGGCTCTCCAAGAGTTCCGATACCGATTCCGGTTTTCTCATCTGCACCACCGTTCCTCACAAAACCTAAAAACAACCCTTCTTCCTCCAACTTCTTCCGCCCTTGCATCTCTCCAGTAGACACCGTCTTATCTTTCTGTTCTTTCAACAGCGCAACAAGAGACAGTAGCCCAACCACACAGACAATCCAGATGAACACAAGAACCGCAATATCACCGTACTGTTCCCCATAGCGGTTCACCTGAACGGTGACTGATTTGCTCTCGGAAAAAAAAGCGAGCAACGTTCGATACGTAATCAAGAATAAACCACCCATCCCCACAAGATACCCCAGCAGAATGAGCAGTTTCTTTTTCATGAAATCAACACCAGTGAATACGCATAATATTATATAAATTCCTTGTAAAATCCCTGTTTTTCTCTCCAAACGACTCACATATTTTTATAAAAAATAAATATAAAAATAACAAAACAAAACCGATACAAACCGTACAGACACCGGATAACAGTTGTACAACAGGACCTTAATAATCGAACAAACAAAACAAGAGAACAATAAGAAAAAGGGCGAAGATACCATGCAAAAAAATACTTTCTTTGAAAGGAATAAAAATCGGTTCGTAAAAAGACCGGCCCTCTATGCAACCGCAATCATCCTCATAACAATATGTTTCGCACCACTTGCGAGCCCTTGTGTACCACAACCGGGAATACAGCTCATCAAAACAGGACCGACCTACGGCTATGCAGGAGAGGATATCACCTACACCTATAGCGTCAGTAACACAGAAAACATGCCGCTTAGCGACGTTACGGTCACAGACGATTCCTGCGGACCGGTAAGCTACGTCTGCGGTGATGAAAACCAAAACGAAAAACTAGACAATTCAGAGACCTGGATCTTTACCTGCACCTACACACCGAGTTTCACGTTCCCTGACCCCTTGACCAATACGGCTACCGCGTCTGGGACCTGGGGCGATCAAACCGCACAAGACACAGATTCGTACACCCTGTACCCGTTCATCCTGCGCAAAAATGTTCTGCTCTACTGGGAAGGCGAGAATATTGACTACACAGACCCAGATACTCAATTCACCATAAGAATGTCACAAGGTGAAGAAACCCTGGACACGTTTTCCATCAGCGAATCCACACCAAAAAACCTCTGGCTCAGCCAAGGAACCTACCACTTCACCGAACAAGACGTTCCGCAAGGATACCTTTCCGCCTATGAAACCATCACGTTTACCACCGGTGAAACCTACCCGGATTTTTCACAGCTCAACATCATCACCTTTGACCTCAGCGTTCAAAAAACCGGACCAGAGACCTGCAACCCTAACAATCAAATAACCTACCATTACACCGTCCGAAACATGGGACCCGCAAGCGTCATCCCTGTCCTCCTGGATGATCTCTGCGGCACTCCCGTCTACACCGGCGGAGACTGCGATTCCGATGGACTTATTAATCCTTCTGAAACCTGGACCTATGAAGCATCTTATACTGTCAATACGGAGCCAGGAAGCATCATCATGAACACCGTCACTGTCACTGACGCAGAAGGAGCAAACCGAGCCCTTGAACAATGGTGGCTCGGCGGAGACGTCAACCTCAGCAACAATGTCGCGAACTGGTCTGTCACTGTCATTCCACAACCAGACGAACCAGAGGAACCAACAGAGCCTGAAGAGCCAGAAATCCCTGATGAACCACAAGAACCAGAAGAACCCATCCAAACCATCACAACAACCCACAGTCATGCCAACCACTATGGTGATATCGCCCCAATAGCGAACGCAAACGGCCCGTATAATGCACCGAACGAAGAGCAAATCATCTTCAACGGTTCAGCAAGCTACGACCCAGACGGATTCATCATCTCCTATAGCTGGTCCTTCGGAGACGGAGACACCGCAGAAGGAATAACAGTCACACACCACTATGCACACGCTGGGATATATCCAATCATCTTAACTGTGATTGATAACTTTGGAGTCTCAGATACCGATGTGACGAATGCCAGCATCGTGATACCGAATAGGCCTCCGGCAACTCCGCTGATAGCAGGCCCAGTGAACGGAACGACAAAAACGGAATACTCCTATGTATTCGGATCTTCAGACGCAGACAATGACGATATCACCTACACTATCAACTGGGGCGACGGATCAACCTTTACGACCGAATTCCTTCCCAATGGACAGTATTTCTCCCTGATTCACCGCTGGGATTCAAAAGGAGAGTATATCATAACAGTGACTGCGTCAGATGGCGAATTCACAACATCATCTGAACTTGAAGTCACGATTCATGAGACGCTCATCACAGACAACATCGCAATCATCGCTTTAGGTCTCTTAGCCCTCATCGCGTTGATCGCGATTCTGCTCTATTCCAAAACAAAAAAGAAAAATAAATAAACCCCTCCTACACCCCCCTTTCTTTTTTATTTTTTTAGTACTTCTTTTATTATCTTATTTTACCAAGAAAGAATACAGAAACTCCAATGAATACTTTCTTTCCGTCAATTTCTTATACTCGTTCTTGTATTAATTTAAATATGCTCACATCTGAAGCCATCATGAAAACCTTAAATCAGCACCGTAAAGAAATTCAACAATATGGAGTGAGACGAATCGGTTTATTTGGTTCATTCAGGGCAAACAATCAACACCAAAAAAGTGATATCGACATCCTCGTAGAATTTAAAAAAGGAAAAAAAACATTTGACAACTATATGGAATTAAAATTTTTCTTAGAACGATCATTTAGTCGTCCTGTGGATCTCGTAGTTAAAGAAGCAGTAAAACTTGAATTAAAGCCATCAATTTTAAAGAGTGTACGCTATGCCACGGGATTTTAAAGTATTTCTCAAAGATATCCTTCAGGCCATTGAAAGGGTCGAAGAGTACACCAAGGATCTATCGTTTGAGGATTTTTAAAAAACCAGTTAGTTCAAGATGGTGTGGTACGAAATCTTGAAATCATCGGTGAAGCAGTCAAACACCTACCAAAAGATGTACAAAAAAGGCATCCTCACGTAGAATGGAAAAAAATTGCAGGCTTACGCGATATTTTAATTCATGCGTATTTTGGAATTGATCATGATATCATATGGGATGTTGTAACGAACAAGATTCCTGAGTTAAAAGAACAGGTTTTACGGATTCTTTCAAAAAGGAAAAAATGATACTGTCCCTATTTAGTAAATTAAACCTCTCAGAAAAAAGAAAAAAATACACTATTCGCACGCAACACCGCGTTCAACGAAAGAAAACAGCTTTACCATCACTTAACCTTTTTTCCAAAATGTGACCAAAACGGTTATACTTGTGAAAAAACATTAAGTAAGAACAATCCCACCTGATTCTTCAATCAAAAAACATATAGGATGCTATCCCCATTTCGCATAGGTAACGTCGAGAGAATGATACAACGTCCCAGAGGAGGAAGGTCATGACCGTAAAAGAAGGATATTTCTCAGACGATGGAACAGAAATTGACCAAACAACAGTACCCACACCTACCTTATGCCTCTCCTGTCTGAAGAATAACGACGCGACAGAAGAAGTACCCTGCATGATTACCCGCATGGACCAGATGAACGATGTCAAAAACGGAGAAAGGTTCCTCTGCTTCGCCTACGAACCAAATGACCCTTCGATAAACAAAAAACAAGCACTTCGGGATATGGACAAATATATGATGGAACAGAACCGAAAATACCTGGCGCAAAAAAAGAAAAAAAGAATCGCAACAAAAAAATAATAACTCTTGTATCGAAAAAAACAGAAGAAACGGCTACTCGTCTTCATCCCAACGATAGGGCTGATCCCGATACCTGTCAGATACTTCTTTAATCCTTACGAGCATTCCTTTTTTTGAGATCTTCACGAATGCAACCATTGTCTCACCTTTTTTGGTAAGAGAACCTCTTCGCCATGACAGGCTTTCACCTGTTGAGTCGCTTCCTTACCATACTGTAGTTGCTTTGCCAGTATTTAAATTTTTTTAAAAAATATTAAATATACTATTTATACCTGAACAATTCCTCTCCATTCCATCCGCGGAAAGAAGTATTGAAA
>JADBLO010000050.1 GCA_014894395.1 Thermoplasmata archaeon | reverse complement strand
TTGAACTGTATCTAATAGCTGCATTTCTCATGCATAATCTAAACAATATGTTCAACACTCTCTTGTGATCCAACCACATATTCTTTTCCGCATATGTTGACTTTGAAATCCTCGTTATTCATATTTTTAATAATAATCTTTTTGTGGTTTATAACTATTCTTGCTTCCTGCCCTTTCCAGACAAGCGGAAAACTAATCTGATCCCAGTATTTAGGAAGTCTGGGATTTAAGGTTAATGTTTCCACTTCCATAGCAGTCTTAACTCCTGCAAAACCAAATACAATAAACTGCCAGGTGGCAGCTGCGCAGGCAATATGAATTCCCTGGCTTGCTTTTCCATTTCCTACATTAAAATCAAGCTCCAGGGTATCTTCCCAGAATTTCCATGCTTTCTCATCCAGCCCCAGACGAAGTGCTACAAGACCATGAATCCCTGGAGATAGTGATGAATCATGGGTACAATAAGGTTCGTAGTAGTCCCAGGCTTGCTTAATCTCTCCTGTACAAAATTCATTTAAAAATAACCACATCATTATAAGTACATCTGGTTGCTTTGAACTTTTAGACCTGTAATTTCTTTCCTGGTGTACAACTGCAGCATAAGGTTTGCTTCTGTCTGTCCACCACCTGTCAAAATCAGGTTCAGCCATAGATTCAAATTCAGCAAACTGCAGTACCAATCCATCTGATCTTCTTAAGATTGGAATATCTTCTGCTGTTTTTTTCCACTCAGCTATTTCCTTATCACTAACTCCTGCTTCTTTTCCAATAGATACCCCTGCCTTAAGTGAGCAAATCACCATACGATTTGTAAAGGCATTATTGTTTTTTAAAGGATTGTATTCATCAGGACCCGTAACTGCCAGTATCGCAGGGTTTCCATCTATCATATCAATCCTACTCATCCAGTACCTGCATATCTCTATTATGGCTTCTGCAGCATCTTTTTTCAGGTAGTCTTGATTTTTAGTTGCGGAAGCATAATGTAAGAATCCATATACTACATCTCCTGATATATGGATCTGGTGATCCCGGAATTGCCATAAGTATTTTGGGCAATTTTCTTTCCCATCCGCATCTGCTTCCCATGGATACCTTGCGCCAGCATAACCATACTCCTTGGCATTTTCCATGGCGGCAGGCAGGGTGTTAATTCTAAAATCCATCAAGGTTTTAGCCTTGACGGGATCTGTGTATAGGAAAAAGGGCATCATATACATTTCAGTATCCCAGAAAAACCTTCCCCAGTATGCATCTGATGAAAAGCCTCTACCACAAATTGCCACACGATCATCATCCACATATGAACGCAGGAGATGATAGAGAGAAACCCTGGTTTTCAGTTGTGATTGCTCATCTCCTGTTATTTCGATATCACATTTCTCCCAGCGTTTTTCCCATTCATCAATATGGCTTGCTAAGAGTTCTTCAAAGCTGGTATTTTCATATTCATTTAAAACCTCTAAGGCAGATAGCGGGCTCCTGTCCCTATCACAGCTTAGAGCGCTTCTTTTTTCTAATATTATTTGCTCTCCAGCTTTTAACTTAATTTTTCTTATCTGTCTGCAGGACCTACCGCTAGTTTCTACTTTCCAATCACTACCAAACATTTTGGTTACGACTTCTACAATATTGCCCCCTTCAGTTTCTACAGTACAAAAGCAACCATCACTTCCGGCTTGACAATTTACTCTTGTAAAGTGATCATGTCCATTGGTACGAACATCTCCATCTATTCCTGCAGCTATTTCTATTTCGGTATCTTTATCTGAAGTAATAAAGACCTGCTGTAGTATAAGTTTTTTTACCCGTGCATGCACAATTCTTCTCCATTTTATATTAAGGACTACTCCGGATTTACACTTCCAGGTCACATACCTCTCCAATAAAGCAGTCTTTAAGTTTAAGTTACGGGAAAAGTTCCTAATTGTAGACTTTATTGGGTCAAGTCTTTCACCTGACTCCCATAAATCGATGCCTAAAGGAAAAGGAAGGTTGGTAATCTCACTATTAAATGTCGGATGATCACTGTATACTCCGGGGATATAGCATCCCCATTTTGTATTCTGTTCAATAAACTTCTCTATGCTGACATTGGTTGTAGTCCTGATATATTCCAGGTTTTGAGGGCTGTCTTCTAATTTCTCTTCAAATGATCCTCTTATTTGCAGATAACCCGATCCCTGGGTAAAAAGCGATTCCCAGGCAAGAGCCTCAGAAGAAGTAAATCCGTTTTGTTTAAAAATCCAGCAATCTTTAGATTGTTCAAACATTTCTTAATCTCCTATCCTATTTTACTATTAACTTCTGTACTGTAAACTACTACTTAATCCTTAAGATATACTAAACGCTTACTACTATATTTATACTTTTCACTTAATAAAAAAGCCTATTGTTTAATTAAAATAAATTAAGATATTACGGAAACGGACCTGAACATAATTACTGCCAGTCCGAGCAAAAACCGCCGAGATTGATGGTGCTTAAAAAGCTCCTTCATATAGTCTTCCATCCTTATGGTATCCCATATACGGCGGGAAAAGAGATTGTGGTAGACTGAGCCTTTTTACTCATTTTTAGTGGGATGAATATGCCTACCCAAACCGTTAATCTTTTCCTGAAAGGATTACCCGGGCTTGCTTGTCAAATACCTGTCGGATTCAAACATAGTGACTAATATCATAAGGTCAGACCTCCTCTTATTTTCCGCGCTAAAAAGAGCGCAGCAATGGTTGGGGGAAGCATGGCAATGAATGAACCAGCTAGAAAGAGATTTATCGGGACATACCTCGTCAGAGTGTATAACCGTACAGAGACGGGTTGAAGTTCAGGAGTGCGCAGAATCAGATAGGGCCACAGGAAATCTCCCCACAGTAAAACAAACGCCAGGAACCCAAGCACAAAGATGATTGAACTCGAAAGTGGGAGAGCAATTTTAAAGAACATACGCACCTCGGAGGCACCGTCTAATTGAGCTGCCTCGAAAATCTCCTTGGGAATAGCGTTAAAAGAATTGGTTAATATCAAAATCATAAAAGGACTGGAAGCGTACGGAATCCAGAGACCCCAGAAACTATTCATCAGACTAATGTGAATAAACGGAAGATCTGTCATAATGACAAAACGTGGAACAAGGATGGCCATCGTAGGGATCCCCAGGGTTATCAAAATTACGGCCAGAAAGATTTTCTTGCCTATCGGTTTGAGCCTGGAAAGGCTATAGGCTGCCATTGACGATACCACTATTTGCCCCAGGACACCGCCACCCGCAGCAGCAATGCTATTTGAAAACATCCTGATCATTTTGAAACGCTGCCAGGCCTCTACATAATTCCCCCAATCCCATTTTTCAGGAAACAAATGAATCCCCGACTTAAAAACTTCGGTGCTTGTCTTAAGCCCGGCAGTAAACGAGAATATAAACGGAAAAAGAACGAGTATGCTGCCGAGCACCAACATCAAGAGATAAAAAAGACCTATCAGTCGCCCAACTGGCGAACGCCACTCCGTATTTGACATAATGGCACGATTACTTGAAGCACCCATAAAATTCCCCTTCAAAAATTCCTATTTAAAAAGATGAATGTCATAATAAAACAATCCATACCCATTCCTAAACTTCTCCAGCACGTCCTCTCTGAGACCACCAGACATATAGGATTGAGAAAGCTGCTAAAATCACCAGAATTGATACACTCCATGCTGATGCCAACCCGAAATCCCATCGGTTAAATGCTATGTCATAAATCTCCAAAACCGGTGACCTCGTGCTGTCGGCAGGCCCACCACCGGTCAAAATAAAAGGTTCAGTGAATACCTGCGACACAAAAATGATCTGCAACACCACCAGAATCTTTATCCTGGCACTAATGGAAGGAAGGGTAATGTACCAAATACGCTTAAAGACTGAAAAGCCGTCAAGTTCCGCGGCTTCGTATAGCTCTAAGGGAATTTCCCTCAGACCGGACAGGTAGATCAGGGTAGTACCCCCGGCCCCAACCCAGGTCATAATGATAATAAGCGCTGGTTTCGCCAGGGCTGGATTCTGCAACCAAAGCTGCGGCTGAATACCAATTAACTGCAACAGGCTATTTAAGATACCTCCCTCGGGTGAATAGATCTGCCGCCAAACTATGAGTCCAACCGCTACCGGTATCAATGCCGGTAGGTAAACTATAGTTTGAAAAAAAGAAGATAGCCGGCGCATCTCATTAATCATGATCGCCAGAATGATTGGAACCATCGTTCCCATTACAAGGCTTAGCAATACAAAGATAAGGGAATTCTTCCAGGCAGTGTAAAAGATTGGATTGCCAAACATGCGGGTATAGTTAAAGAATCCAACCCAACCTTGAAAACCCTTAAGATTAACCTCCTGAAAGCTGGAGAGAATGGTTTTCAGTATTGGGTACCAGTTAACTAAGGTAAAGATGAGCAAAAATGGCAAAAGAAAGAGATAAGCCACTCCTTGCTGCCGCCACTTGAAGCGTTTGCGCGATTTTGCCTTGACCTTGATAATGCCTACATTGTCTGTCATATCCTGGATTCTCTTTCTTAACTTATAAAAATTTTGTAAAATATTTATAGTAAGAGGTGACAGGAGGATACATAACATCACCTCTTACTATAATACTACAAACAAACGGTAGTTCAAAAGCTTATTCTTCTACTACTACTCCAATTAAATCGAGTACGTTCGTCTGATAAGTCTCGGCAGCCTGTGTGAGAAGGGCAGCCGGGTCAGCGTCCTCATCAGTGACAATTGCGCTGACAATGCTGGTTATTAAGCCATAGTATTCCTGAAATTTAACCTGGCCTTCAGGCATTACAATGGTATTGCCCGAAACTATACCATCCACGTACAGCGTGTAGTTCTCAACTGGCAGGTTGGCATACTCTTGTTCAAGTGATGCCATAGCGTCCTGAAATGAACCTATATAGAGCGGATATACTGGAGCGCCAACAACGATTGACGGATCCTTTGCGCCAGCCTCAAAACGAGCAGTGATTTCACCTGGGTCAAGCTTATCCCACAAACGGAAGTAAACGGCAGCCTCAATCTGGTCCGGGGTTGCTTCCGCACTAACCATAGCAATGTCGCCTCCACCCAGGGAGACACTTGTCCCGTCGGGTCCGAGCGGTAACGGCGCAAAGCCGAGGTTGTTCATATCCGTATCAGGATATTGCTGCTTGATCCAATTAAACTGGTCGCCCGCCATTATAGCCATGGCAGCACGCCCGAGTGCAATTGCTTCACCGTTAGCACCCCAGCCAAGTAACTCGCGCGGCAATACATCATTCGTCCAACGCAACTCCTTGACGAAGTTCAGCGCATCAAGCATCCCAGCATTATCGAAGCCTGCTGTATACGTTCCATCAGCCTGCTCGATTGCAACATCTGAATTCTTGAAATTTGAATAATCGAACGCGATTATAGTCATATGCCAGCCTATTTCGTTTCCACCACCCGTGCAGAACGAGAAACCAGCCACTCCAGCATCACGATCGGTGAGTGCCTCAGCCATCGTCACAAGTTCATCCCAAGTAGTGGGTGGCCCATCGAAACCAGCATCTTCGAGCATACTGATGTTGTAGACCAGACCCATGGTGTAGGCTGCCATCGGAATACCATATACCTTCTCATCTCGAGATACCATGGATAGGAGCCCAGGATTATATACTTCATCGAGTCCCTGAGCTGCAAAGAAACTAGTCAGATCAGCAGGTACACCTTGATCTATCATCATGCCAGGGTCAGTCAGGTAGACCTGAAATAGAGTCGGCACCTGGTTACCAGCCACTAGCGCAGCGAACGAGTCTGGAGTATAGGTATAGTCTGACCCAATGATGATCACATTCGGATACAATATCTTGAAACGTGCAGCTTTCTCCTCCCAGGCAGCCAGTAAGACAGGCTGCGAGTCAGGCGGACAGCCGGATACAGTGATTGCAACCGGGCGACCACCGGCAATTTGTTCCGGCATGGTGAGAACGCTGGGTATTGCTTCCACTGCTTCTTCTTCCACTGCTGCTTCTTCTTCCACTGCTACTTCTTCTTCCACTGCTACTTCTTCTTCCACTGCTAC
>JADBLO010000021.1 GCA_014894395.1 Thermoplasmata archaeon | reverse complement strand
GAATCCATCGAGTAACCAAAAAACCCAAAAATTGCCTGCGCTAAAATTCTCAAGCAATCTCCACATCCAGGATAGATACTTCTCGGCATTTCTAACACTTCCCCCAATAATTAGATGTAAGAAGAAAGGCGAGATACCAAATTCCCCCGTACCTAACTATCGACTAGAATTTTGATGACTAATATGCGAATGCATATATAAATGTTCCCTCATTTTGTCGATTTCTACTATTAAAATCTAATAATATATAATAATATTATCTTAGAAAATGGCGAATGTGTGCTATGGTGCTAAAAAAAATCCATAGCTAACCTCTAGATATTTTTTTATGACAAAATATATTTATATGAAACAAGGTATTCAATACAGAGAAAGTGTTATTAAATGGTGAGGAAAATTGGTTAAAAAAGACCTGAAGAGTAGTAGGAAATTGGGTGTAGTGAACTGTTTGTTGGAAGATCCCACCCAAGGTATGAGTAAAATTGCAGAAAAAACTAGTATGCATCGAAGGACAGCATGGCAGATACAGAAAGATTTAGAGAAGGATACTACTATCTGGGGGTACACGGCTGTTATCGATGAACAGAAAATAGACCGTGCCATCTATGTACTGCAATTTCAGGCTAAACCTTTCAGTAAAGATTTTGCAGATCTCATATTACACAGACTGACCTTGGGGGAGCCAATGAAAGCGGGCGTACGTATACTAGATATATATTTTATGAATGGTCCCTATGATGTTTTTATCAAGTTTTCCGCTCCGGATCATGCGACGGCAAGAAGGTACTATGAAACCCTGCGAAGTGTCTATAAGGACTATTTTCTTGAAGCTCCGCTAGTATCTGACGTGAATTTTTCTTTGGTCCAAGCGGGCAAGCTGAACCCTGAATTAAAAAAGATATACGATCTCGTTCCCAAGGCAACAGCTGAATAAGTGGTTGAGATTTGACCGATTGGTATGCAGCGTGAAGAGATCGTGTATGCGCAATGGTTTCCCGGTCAGCCATCAGCCGTTGGAACTGGCTCGCCTGCCGCCCCCTCGCTGAAAAGCGGAAGAAACTCGACACTCAGTTCTTCTCCATGTGATGGAAATTCAGTAACTGGAAGCTCCGTAATACATCCCAAAAAGGGGTCAGTGATTCGTTCTTCTAAAACTTGCTATTCTTCAATAACGCAAAAGACCAGTTATTTGTTATACACTATGGTTAATGGTTCGTCAAACTCGCCAATTAGCGGCCACCCATATCTAAGAGAGGGGTTACGGAAGAATAAGACCATCTGCAAATGCGATGGGAATTTCTATATTGTTGAACATATGGCAAAAAAAGAGAAAGCCAGAATCCCAGAGATTGAGTTCCGAACGGACTTTTTACACAGAACCTCTCCTTTTTACACAAGTGCGACTATTTACACAAAGCCGTAAAAGGAAGCCAAGGAGCGGTACATCGTGTAGTCTACCCGGGGGATACATAGTTAATGAGAGGGCTAACCCCCCATATCTGAAAAAGAGGTAAAGAGGATGTCTTACGAGATCTTTCTTATCCTTAGTTCACCAACACCTAGGGGTTCAACTTGACTTTGCCACTTGATCTTTTTTCCTCTAAAGAACTGCTGTATTACCATTTGCCACTTAGGTTTTTACTAGCGTAAATTCAGTGATGTATCCTCGAATTTCCACACAAAATCACCAAAAAACCCCCAAATTTCCGGTGAAACATTTGCTTAAAATGGTGTATTTGAACCGGTTTTGTGGATACACAATGGTTTCTGTCAAATTTAGTAAGTGTTTTTTGAGGAGTTTTAGATTCTTTACAGGAGCGACTTTATTTAAAAGATGTGCCAAAGAAACAAGGAGATTTGCGAGGAAACTGATGAAAATGATGCCGATGACACATTCTGTTTTCCAATGTCGTATTGGTCTGAGTTCCAGTCCATTAAAACATTGACATATGCAGGGAAATATGGTTCGTGACCTGGCATCGTATTATGAACCCATATGTCGACATTCACGCCCCATACAGCTATCTGACCAGTTGTTCCCAGTGCCGAGCCATTCCAGCCAGGGAAAGGAACGACATTGAGTGCGGCATTTATCGTATACGGTTGTGGAATAATGAGTCCTGCGTCCCCATCTTGATATCCTTCATCTTGGTCGTATGGTGGGAAACCACCAGGACACCATCCTGCATTGCCCTCCCATTCGAAATCGAATGCAGGGCCAAACCATGCTCCAAAGTTGGTATGTTGGATCCATAATGCAGGTCCGCACCCCATACAAGTGGGAAATGCCCCGGTCACACCAGTGGCAGGATATGCGATTGCCGTACTACCTTCAGGAGCATCACCATACTCACGATAGTCCCTTCCCACTGGTTCTTCTCTATAGCTTTGTTCAGGGGAATGATTAAAATTCCAGGCGACAACAGCAGCTGTGCTCGAGGTAATCAACAGCATAAAAACTACTATTCCGACAACTTTATTTCTCATAATTTATTCCTCCTTTTACATTTCTAATGCATATCATATATTAAAATCCTATCCCTCCTAAACGAAACAAATGTTAACAAAAATGTCTCTCGGATTGATTTCATCTCTAGCATGATGATAACCTACTTTTCTATGATAATCATTACGGAGAGTAATTTTTCTTCAAAAATAATAGGAACATCATGAAATAATGACAAGAATTATTTTTTTTCTTTGTAATGAAAGTACGCGTTTTCAATGCTGCCATGCTGGTTCATGAGGTTAGGGACGCTATCATAGACGATGACGTTTCCATGCATCAAGAAGTACACATTGTCAGCAACATGTTCTACGAGTTGCGTTGAATGGGTCGCAAGAACAGTGGTGCCTTGTCGTTTTTTGATGAAGTCTTGTATGGTTCGTGATGCGAGAGGGTCAAGTCCATAGACTGGTTCGTCCAAGAGGAGATTTTGTGGTGCGTGCATGATTGCAGAGAGCAGGGAGATTTTTTGTTTCATTCCTTTTGAGTAGCCACCGAGTTCATAATCAAGCGCGTCATCAATTCCAATCATCTGAGAGAGACGGCTGATGATACGTTCTGCGTCACCGAGTTTTCGCAGTGAAGCAATGTAGAAGAGGAACTCCCGTCCGGTGATACGGTCGTAGAGTTCTGGCATTTCAGGAAGGTAGCCAAGGCGTTCTCGTGCGGGAAGAGACTGTCTCGTAATAGAGTAGGAATCGATGGTGACGTCACCGGAATCATACGGTAAAATACCAGCGATTATCTTGAGGAGCGTGCTTTTTCCAGCGCCGTTCTCCCCCATGATCGCGATGACTTTCACATCATCAAACATTAACGTCACGTTGTTGAGTGCAGTAATTTTCCCATATCGTTTTGTGAGGTTTTTAACGTTGATCATTGTGCAAATGGCTAGAAAGATGAAGGGGTTAAAAAGATATGTGAATAAATCTTATTTTTGCTTCCGAATCAATAAAAGATGGCTTCATCCGCGTTCTGCATTTGTAGAATGTTTTTTGTTGACGATGATGAGCCCAAGAATGACGAGTGCGCCACCGAAAAGGAACAACCAGGTGATTGTTTCGTGAAAAAGGAAATAGCTGATGATAGTGGAGAGAACCGGTATGAAATACAGGAACACGCTGATCTCTGAAGCGGTTCTAACTTCTAAAGCGACGTACCACAGGACATAGCCAACGACCGTCGGCAGTACAGCTAAAAAAAGGACTGCACCCCATCCTTTCCACGTCAGAGATGCTACTTCCGTAACCAACGATGGTGAGAGAAACGGCAGAAGACCCAGACATCCGAAGAGGAATGCGTAGACAGTTAGGGAGAGCGCTGAATACCGTTCCAAGAGTTTTTTTCCTACGATCGTGTAGCCTGCACCAACAAGAGCTGAGACTAACACAGCCATAGCCGCAGAAATGTAGGTGATTTCAAACGGGTTTCCTGAGGTGCCAGTAAGAGAGATAACCACGACACCGCTCAGCGAGAGCGGGATACCTACCGCAATTTTTTTGGTTATTTTTTCTTTCAGAACAAGTGTTGCGAAGATTACAGTGAAGACGGGGATGGTTGCAATAATAAGACTTGCTGCGGAGGCGGACATGTATTGTTCGCCATAGTTGAGTCCAAGGTGATAGATGACGACTCCGACGAACCCTAACAAAAAAAGAGGAATGATGTCTTTTTTATGAAGAGCAGAGAATTTCTTAGGGATAATCATTATGATGAGCAGAAAAATAGCACATACCGTAAAGAGTCGCATGATGGTAAGATTAATAGGGCTGAGCTCTTCCAACCCGATTTTGATGAAGGGGAAGGCAAACGCCCAGAAGATAATTGGGAGGAGGATAATAACCGGAAAATATTTTTGTGTAAACGGGTCTATAGTGTTCTTTGGTGCTGCCATAGGTTGAGGAGGACAAAGGAAACCAGTTATTTAAAATCATTTGGCTGAACACACGCTGGAACTTACCAGTGTTCGTGGTGAACGATCTCGTCTAATGTTTTCCTTTTTTTTCCTTTTAAGAGTGTTTTAGTGATTGTTTCAGCGATTCCTTTCGTACCTACGGGGTATCCAAGTGGCGTGAGCGCAACAACTCTGATTCGTTTCGGAATCTCAAGCAGTTCTTTGACTTTCGCTTCCTGAAACCCTCCAATCCAGCACGTACCCAATCCTACGTCGGTTGCTGCAAGAATCAAATGTTCGAATGCTATGGAGACGTCGACGGTGTAGTACTCCATGTTGTTATGGGTACCGCTTACAGTAGGGTCGGCGCAGGCGATGATAAGGACTGGCGCTGTTTTGAGCCATCGGTTGATGAGACTTGTTTTTGCAATGAGAGCGATGGTTTCTTTGTTTTTTATCACGATGAACCGCCAACATTGCTTGTTCATCCAGGATGGTGCTAGTCGTGCACACTCTAAGATGTAGGTGATTTTCTCCTCTTCTACTTCTTTGTCGCTATAATCACGAACACTGGTTCGAGATTTTATAACATCGGAAAATTCCATAGCAATTCCTCGTGTGGTTTCTTAGGGGTAATGGTGTTTTGTTATAAAAGCTGCTATCCTTCAGCAGAGATGTTTTTATAAACAAGAAATTGTTATAAGAATGGAGATGTCACGGAGGACGTTTATGGCTAAGACCTATGTGATATGGTGGCATAGCAAATATATTGATGAGATTAACAGGGAGGCAACAACGATTGCGGAAATCGTTGATAAGATGCATAAGACGATGAAGGATTTGGGGAAGTTGAAACAGTTGGAAGATGCGGGGAAGATTAAGGTCAAGTTGACTGGTTCGTTAAACCCTATCTATATTGAAATTGTGGATCCTTCTGTTGAGTCTGAGGTTGCTCGTAATCCGATTGTAGAAATGACTTTAGAACAATAAACCGATTTCTCGTACAAAGCTGGTGAGTCTGGTTTTTTTAGGATATGTGTTATTGTACATTACCACAGGGTATTCATCAACGAATGTGTTTTTGCAGGATTTCAAAGCGTGAGAGAATGAAACCGTTATTTGGACAGGGCGTTTCGTAATAGGTTTCCGAGGATTCCTTGTCCAAGACGACCGGTGTTATAATGGATTTCTCCGAGGATTGTGAAGGATCCATACGCAAATTTATGGAACGGACCAAATCTGACCAATTTCATAGGTCCGATGAGAATGCTACCCATACAGCTTTTGAAATTGATGACTCCTCTTGCTGATTTAAAGGGACCGATGGTTTTATAGTGCGCACGAATCGCATAGAATGAAACCGCAATTCTTGATTCCTTTAAGTTGAAAAATAATCCCTTCACAGTGGTGTGTAACAGCAATCGTGATGCCATAGCAATTCCCGCAACAATAAACGGAAGAGCGTGAAATCGCCATTTCGTGACATTGAGCTCAGCAGTTGCATTGTGCCCTTGGGAATCATACGCGATGACCTTGATGGTCCGTTTGAGTGAAAGACCATTGAATTGAATAAATGGCTGCCATAAATAGGAGTAGGGTGCTTCCGTGTCATTGAATTTCAACTTTCCGTCAACGTAGAATTCTACCCTGACAACATCTGTCTCTGAAGATACATTCGCAGTGATCGTTATCTTACCATAGATAAATGTATTTCCAGGTAAACTTATGCTTTTTTCCTGATCATTGAGGTAAAATTTGTTTTCCAACGGTCTTGTGATGACAACGGTTAGAATTCCTTCTTGTTCTGTAGTGAAGTTGTACCATTCTTTTGTATACAGACCGCTGCCGGTAGGATCGGTCGCATTGACCCAGACTTTGTACGTGGTTGAATAGGCAAGACTAGAGAGCGCGAGTGATTTGGTTCCATTCGATGCATTAGTCCCACTGGTAGTTTGTCCGTTGCTGCACTGGATAGTCCAAGAGAAGAGGTCTCCTTCAGTATCGTTGATGGGGATGCTCCAGCTAAGACTCAGAGTGTTATTGGTTGAACCATTGCCCGGGGTGGGTGTTCCAAAGGTCGGTGGGAGATTTACTTCAGTGGAGAAGGTGTACCATTCTTTTGTATACAGACCGCTACCGTAAAAATCCGTGGCGTTCACCCAGACTTTGTACGAAGTTGAATAGGCAAGATCAGAGAGCGCGAGTGATTTGGTTCCATTCGATGCATCAGTCCCACTGGTAGTTTGTCCGTTGCTGCACTGGATAGTCCAATTGAAGGTGTCGCCTTCAGTATCGTTGATGGGGATGCTCCAGGTAAAACTGACTGGGTTCCCTGTTGAACCATTTACAGGTGAAGGATTACCGAAAACTGGTGGACTATTTAGTGGTGTTGCACTGGTTCGTGTTCCCAGGGGGAACGTAAACGTTGCAAGCACCAGCGCGATAGCTAGAACGAGGACACTACCAACGCGTATTACGGAATAATTATTCATTTTTCTATCATTCATGTACATAATATTTTTCCTCCAATTGCACTTTGGATACGTATAGTAGTACCTTCTAAATATATAAGTATTTCTATAAAAAACCAGTACGAAGGTTGCTAAAGGAGTGGATTTTTTTTAAAAAAAAGAGATTTTCTAGAGTATAATATGATACACTATACAAAGATTTTATACCTAAAACAGGATAACCGCTTGGAATGGATGGAAAACTCGCTGTTGAACTTATCTTTCTTGCATCTTCTCTGGTAACAATCTACCTTATTCTCAGGAGACGATATCTGTACATCCGACTGGGGATGCGGAAGATAAAGATAGATACGTATTTCTTAGGTGCCCTCCTTGGACCAATCCTGATTGTAATCTTTGGTATCCTGAACTCATCACAGATCCTTGGCGGGCTCGGGGGCGTCGGCAGCCTCAACCCTTTTGGGATTCTAGTGCTGTTTCTCTCGATGGTGTTCATGAGTATTTTCTTGGACATCACCGGGTTCTTCGAATATTGCGCACGCGTTGCGTTAAAGTACGCGAGCGGCAATGGACGGCGACTCTATTTTTCCGTATACCTCACCATTTCCATTCTTACGATCTTTACGTCCAATGACATCATCATACTCACCTTTACGCCGTTCATTTACTATTTTTCAAAGAACGCTGGTATTGATCCGAAACCATATCTTATCGCTGAGTTCTTCGCAGCAAACACCTGGAGCATGATGTTGTACATCGGCAACCCCACCAACATCGTACTTGCAGCAGCCTTCAACCTTCGGTTCGATGAGTATACCAAATGGATGTTACTTCCTTCACTCGTTGCTGGATTTATGAATATGATCCTGCTCTATTTCATCTTCAGGAAAAGTATCAACAAACCTCTCAAACGTATAGAAACGATTAATCCACGGTCAGCAATCACCGATAAAACAAGCACAATCCTCGGACTATTCATTCTTGCGGGTTGTATCGTCTGTCTTGCAATCGCCCCCTACTTCGGCATAGAAATGTGGATCATCTCGTTAGGGTTTGGATTTGCGCTCTTAGTAATTCTCCTCCTCCGGGATTCTCTTGTCGCAGTGATGAAAGAACGCATTGACAAAAAGCATTTTACCGTCGGACCGACCCTAAAAAAGATGCCGCTCAGCATCATCCCCTTTGTTCTTTCGATGTTTATCACGGTGGAAGCGCTCAGGATATACGGCATAACAAGAGACATCGGCATTTTCTTTAACAGTCTCTGCGGTGCATCAACGACTGCAACGACCTTTGTCTATGGCATTTCTTCTGCATTTGCAGCCAACGTCCTCAACAACATCCCGATGACGGTCGCCTATGTCCCTATCGCAGGAGCCGTCTCCCACGTAAATCTCCTCCCCGCCGTCCTTGCGACAACTATTGGATCAAACCTTGGGGCAAACATAACTCCCATAGGAGCACTCGCAGGCATCATGTGGATGAGCATCCTCCGTGATAAAGAGGTGAAACTCACCTTCAAAGAATTCGTAAAATACGGGCTCCTTGTCACGCCACTTACCCTGCTTGCCTGTTTAGGAGTCCTTGCCGCAGAGTTCATGTTTTTTTAAGAGATAAAACAGAACCTAAAACAATATACCACGGAAGATTGTTACCCTCCCCGACATGGAAACGATATTACACGTGTACAATCTCAGTAAAACCATCTCAGGTAAACAACTCTTTGAAAACACAACCTTTGATGTGTACCCAGAAGACTGCATCGGACTTCTCGGGCCCAACGGCTGCGGAAAAACAACACTCTTCAACATCCTTCTTAGAAAAGAACGACCAGATACTGGAGATCTACAAAAAAAAGAGGGATTGGAAATCCGCTGTCTCGAACAGGACCCTGTATACCCAACTGACACAACCATACTAGACTTCTTCACACGAACCGCGCAAACAGAGAGCATCCAACAACAGATGAAGGATTACGAGAAACAGTTAGAAGACCCAACAATCTACGAATCATCTCGTCATCAAGAAATATTAGAAGAACTCAGAAAACTACAAATGCGTACGAACAAATCCAGCGGCACCGCACAACTCGAAACAGCACGAAGTCTCTTCAAAGAAATTGGATTCCAAGATATCACAGAAAACATGCCAATGAAAAATCTTTCTGGCGGGGAACGTCAGAAAATCGCACTCGCTGCGGTCCTTACACAACCACAGAACTGCGATCTTTTACTTCTGGATGAGCCAACGAATCATCTTGACATTGAAACAATCGAATGGCTTGAACAAAAAATCGCTGATATCCCCTGCGCAGTCATCATTATCTCCCATGACCAATACCTCCTCAATGATTTAGTCGATCGGGTTTTTGAGTTCCGCGGCACCCATCTTGAACTCTATGATGCAACCTACGAAGAGTATGAAGAACAAAAAAAGATTAGAGAGCATATTAAACAACAGAACTATCAGAAAGCATCTGTCGAGATGAAAAGACAACTCGCAGCTATCAAAAAGATTACCCGACGAAACCGGTACAATATTCAAATCAACAGTCGTATTAAACAATTCGAAAAACTCAAACGTGTGGAAAACCCAGTCCTGAAAAACTACCTCCTCAGATTTCATTTTAAAACCGCATTCAAATCCGGGAAAAACATTGCGGACGGCGCTGGCCTTTCGAAATATTTTGGAGAAAAAAGAATCCTTGCAAACGCTAGTTTCGAGATCCTCGCAGGGCAAAAAATTGGGCTCATTGGACCAAATGGATGTGGCAAAACCACGTTCCTTAAAATGCTCACCAAAGAAGAATCCTATAACCAAGGAAAAATAAATCTCAGCCAAGGAGCAAAATGGGGGTACTTCGACCAAGGACACCTCTCACTCAACCTTGAAAACACCCTTCTTGACGAAATACTGAGAGATCATAAAGATCTCGGGGAGGACGACGCAAAAGCACTCCTTGGTCAGTTTAATTTCAAAGGAACCATGGTGCATAACAAAGCAGGACAACTCTCGGGGGGAGAACGGGCTCGACTTGCCTTCCTCAGACTCATCATGAAGCCATATAACCTCCTTCTTTTAGATGAGCCGACAAACCATATGGACATCGAGTCAAAAACCGCGATTGAAACCGCGATTAACTCCTACAACGGGACGGTTATCGTTGTTTCCCATGATCGTAAGTTTTTAGATACCGTGACCGACACGATTTTTTTCATGACGGACGCCGATATTAAAACATATTCAGGGAATTACACAATGTTTCGCCTCCAACGACAGAAAGAACTCACCGATTACTCCTCCAAAGACCTTGCATATCTCTCCACATCTAGACTTACAAAATATATCGTCATCAAAGGCTTCACCATCTGGGCCATTAAAAAGAAACACACGATCGGCGAAGAAATCTACATCGGCGATCACAACCGGAACGTGTACGAGTGGGCGATCAAAGGAGGCCTACTCAAAGAAGCTTAAAAGAAAAAAAATAATAGTCCATTCCCTTTGTTTTTCATGATTTTATTAATATGTTAATAAAATAATACAAAAAATAGATTTATATAGGATTCTGCTGTTTCATATTTGTTCAAAGGGGGAGAAAGGACCTCCAATGAACAGAATTGTCTGGGAGGACAATGTCGAAGCAAATGTCTGGGAAAACCTTCAGCAATCTCCTTGATTACTACATCGCTTGTCTTGAGCAAGAGGATATGCTGTCCGTCACCTTCCATGTTTCCTCCGAAGGTACACAGTTCTTGTCTACCCTCTTCCAAATGGAAATGTTGTTTCATACAAACAACAAGCAGGTAATGGTCGAGAACTCAGAGGGAGTCAAAAAGTTTTTCCAGACCTCTTTGCTTCTGCGGAAAGACAAAACCTTGTTCTACGGATACCCGGTCGTGATCGGCCCCGAAGGAACGATTAGCCCATTGTTTTTTACGGAACTGCAGTGCGAACAAAAAGATGAGGTGATTGTTTTGACAAACATATCATCTCAACCGAGATTGAATCACTACGTTCTTTCGCAGTATAACTTTTCGTCTGAGGAAATCGCCAACATCCAACGAGAAATCGAGGAGGAAGAATTCTCCTCGGCTCTTGCATCACTCTGTGAAATGCTCCATTTTGATGGTACTGATTTCTCAGCAACCCTCGACGGAAAACCCTTGAAACGAACCATAGCACCAAAACTGGTCAATAAAGCGATGCTGTATTTTGGGGAACGAACCGATATCACCCATAATTTAATTATAGAACTCGGTCAGTTGAAAAAGAAACCACTCGATGATCTCGCGTCCACGTCACTTCTGCTTTTACTTACGGGTGAATTTCTCTCCAAAGGAACTACTCAGGACGACAAACCACTTTTAGAAGTGTTTTCACTTAATCCCGCACAAGAACATGCTGTACAAAAAGCTCTTAGCAAACCATTGACGGTCATCACTGGGCCACCAGGTACCGGAAAATCCCAGGTTGTACTCAACATCATCGCCAACGCAGTGTATCAGAATAAAACCGTTCTGTTCGCCAGTAAAAACAACAAAGCAGTTGATGTAGTGATTGAAAAGTTAAACGCGATTTTACTATATAAGCTCCTCGTCCGCATGGGCCACCGAGCACACCGAAGAAACGCAAAATCAGAACTCGAACAACTCGTAAAACAACCCATTCAAAGAATATCGCAGCAGGAGAAGACGATTACGGACTTGCTCAACACCACGATTCAGATCGTATCAATTCAGAATCAACTTACCTGCCTTGCTGCCTTAAATGAATCAATGCAGAACACCCAGAATACCATTGATTCATTAATCGAGCAGCTTCCACATGAAATGTCCACGCAAGGAAATCCCTTGCGGTTAGAAAGAATCGATTCGTTCATATTACAAGAAGACCTTAAAAAATTCTTTGATAGTCACGGAATCCTGCGACAACTCAATCCAGGACGATATCAGAGAAAACAAGAACGTTGTTTCAGAAAATATTACGAAACACTTCCCACCGCTCTAAAGGTATACCTGCAGAACATGATAAGTAACAAGAAAACAACGATAGATACCGCGATGCAGTGGATTTTCGCATGGAAAAAGAGAGAGCTTGCTACCGATGAAATTCAAGCAATAAAAAGCAAACTGTTAACTGTTCCCCCTTACACCCAACTCAAAGACCAGCTTGCAACATTACATAAGGAACAAATCGCGATCTCACGGCCCTTATTTGAACAGCAGTGGGTAAACAAACTTGCAGAGGCAACTGATGAAGACAAACAGCGCATCGCAGCGTATTTTTCCGCATCAGAACAGCTCGAATCATGGAGGGGAGACCAAGTCGTGTTCCGGCAACTCCTCTCTGAACAAGTACGAACTCTGCAGAGAATCCTAAAATTTTTACCAGTATGGGTCGTTACGAATCTTTCTGCAAAACAAAGTTTCCCTCTTAAAAACAACCTCTTCGACATCTTGATTATTGATGAAGCATCGCAATGCGATATCGTCTCTGCCCTCCCGCTTTTCTACCGCGCGAAACACATCGTGATCATCGGAGACCCCCATCAACTCAAACACATCTCACTCCTCACAGAAACCCAGGACCGGACGCTTGCAGCAAAACACCATCTTGCCGAAGAATGGTTCACTGATTTTTCGTACACCAAACATTCACTGTACGATTTAGCAGAACAAATTATACATGCACACAACGAACAACCTTTGTTACTGAATGAACATTACCGATGTCATCCTGATATCATCTCGTTTTCTAACGAGTACTATTACGGACGGAAACTTACAATTGCGACCGATGAAACAAGGCTGTTACACCATCCTTCGTTCAATACACGAATAGTCTGGCATCAAGTAAAAGGAAAAACAGTTCACGCAAAAAGCCCATATAACGAAGAAGAAGCTGAAAAGGTTGTTGAAGAAATCCTCAAGATTCTTGAGATTGTCACACCATTAAACGCTTCAGTGGGAATCGTGACTCTCTTTCGGGCACAAACTGAGATGATCACCGAGAAACTGAACACGTTCCAAGACGTCTATGAAACCAATATTACTATAGGTACTGCTCATAAATTCCAAGGTGATGAAAAAGACATTATCGTATTCTCACCAGCAGTCTCCGAAGGCGTAAAACCTGGGACTCTGCATTGGATTCAGACAACCAGCCAATTGTTGAACGTCGCGGTAACCAGAGCAAAAAGCTTGTTTATTATAGTCGGCGACCAAGAAGTCTGTGCGCAGACTGCCGGTCCTCTCAAAAATTTATCTGAGTACGTGAAAACCAAGATGATGAACAACGGTGTGTTTGATTCTCCAACTAAACAGATATTGTACGAGGCGCTGAAAAAACAGGGCATTTCTGTGACTTCGAATTACTGGATAAAAGGAAAAACGCCGTCTCACGTTGATTTCGCACTCTTCGTTAACGGGAGTCGGTATGCGATTGAAATTAAGGACGATCAGGAGAGAACAAACGAGAAACAGTTGACCGCGGACGGGTGGAAAATAAGACGGTTCCTCGAACAAGACATCCACAACAACCTCGCTCAGGTGATGGAAGAGATCAAACGATTATGTTAACAACTATTTTACTATTTTTTTATCAATATTTATATACCATAAGCAGTATACAATTACTATATCGGGGGATAAAATCAATGTTTGAACCAAGCGTAGTAAAAAAAACGTTAGCGCTCGTAGTTATTGTATTATTTCTTGGAGCGGGTATTGTTCCAACCATGAACGGCAACGAAATTAGAATAATATCAGATGATAACCATACCATAGGAATTGATGTTGCGACAAGAGTTGCTTCTGTAAAATTACATGAACTTGACAAAATCGATTTTTCAATAATAGAATCAACAGCAATAACCAATGATAAAGGAGAACCGTTATTCTATGTATTCAATTTGAATCCTCAAGGATACCTTGTGGTTTCTGCATCCTATGATCTTCCCCCGGTTATTGCATATTCATTTACCAGCAATTTCCAAGATGGAACTGATGCAAATCCTCTCTACGACATGCTGTATGCTGATATAACGCTCCGTCTTGAAAACATCCAAAAACTCCAAGAAAAAATAATCCAAGAGCGACACCTTCAGTGGGATTCATACATTGAAGGAAGCTCTATTGCTTCTGGAAGATTCGAACAATGGCCTCCTGAAGGATCAACCCCGACCGAAGGATGGATCCTAACCAATTGGGACCAGGGTCCCCCATATAATAACTTCTGTCCGCTTGACATTTATAATGGCGGAGCACGAAGTGTCGCAGGATGCCCTGCAGTTGCAATGGCTCAAATATTAAACTATCACAATACAACAAATTATATTGCATTTGATGATAGTGATGACTACCACCATAACTACGGCGGTAACAACTATTGGATTGATAACAACTATGTTCAATATGGTTTTCCTTCGTTTCCTCAACTGAATATTTACCTTGATACACTTCAATCACATTATGAAAATCAAATTCCTCCCACTAACAATGACAAAGCAGCGATTACCTTTGCCTGCGGCGTTGCTGCAACACAAGTCTATGGTTCAACTGTCTCTGGAACGTTTGGTGTTGGCCAAGCATACGACGCCTATCAACGATTTAATTGTTCAACGATCGCGTTACTCCACGACAATGATACAGATCTTTATCAGAGATTATCAAATAATATGAAGGATGCATTACCTGCCCATTTAGCAATAGTCAATGAAGAATGGACAATAGGCCATAACGTCGTCGTCGATGGATATAACACAGACAACTACTATCATTTGAACTTCGGATGGGGAGGGAGCTACAACGGATGGTACCTTATCCCAGATGAGATTCCCTATGAATTAACAGTGATCGAAGGAGTAATCGTTGACATCTTGAAAGAAGACACGGGTACTCCTGATTTAACCTGCAGTGGAACGCTCGAATGGACGAATGTTACACCATGTGAAACGGTTACCGGTAGTTTCACGGTAAGCAACATCGGTGAGGCTGGCTCGAATCTCGATTGGGAGATTACTGAGTGGCCAAGCTGGGGGACTTGGACGTTTACGCCCTCAAGTGGGAATAACCTTAACCCTGAAGACGGACCCGTTACTATCAATGTGAATGTTGTTGTACCAAACGAGGAGCATCATGTATTTACTGGCCAAGTCAACGTAGTGAACATCGAAAACAGCAGCGATTTTTACACGATACCGGTCTCTCTTGAAACAGGCTATAAGATACATGAAAAACTATCCTGCAATGGTTCTCTTACCTGGGTTGATGTCAAGCCTGGAGCAACTATTACGGGAAGTTTCACCGTGGAAAATGTTGGTGCTGCTCTGACGAATCTGAGCTGGGCAATTACTGACTGGCCGGATTGGGGTACCTGGACATTTACCCCATCAGAGGGAAATCATCTCACACCTGAGGACGGACCAATCACAATCAACGTAAGTGTTAAAGCACCCATAAAAAGAAATAGCGAGTTCACAGGACAGGTCACGATTGTAAATAGCGAGAACAGCAGCGATTTTGATACGATACCGGTCTCTCTCGGAACACCTTACTACCCGGTTCATTCGATACTCTTTGACATTCTGCAGGCTCTGATGGAACGATTCCCGCATGCCTTTCCCATATTGCGTCTTCTTCTGAATCACTAAACCAATCATTCTTTCTTCATAGCGTGGAAAAAAATTTCATACTCTTTTTAATACGTCTCGTTTGATATGCACCGCCAATGAACATGAGCCGATGGGTTGATTTAGAATCCTCAGCAAAAATGCTCCTGCTTAGTAATCTTCTCACCATCGTCATCGCGATTCTGTTCCACTGGAGCATTCTCACACTCCTCTGGGGCTATTGGCTCCAAAGTATCATCATTGGACTCTTCACCGTTGTAAAACTCCTCGTGTTTGGATATCGAAACAAGCACCAGAGGTTACTACTTACAGCTGTTCGGGACTCAATTTTTTTTTCAGTTCACTACGGGATTTTTCACTTCGTATATCTTATATTTCTGTATTTCTTTTCAACAAGCGGAATCTCTGGGTTTCATTTCCGACAACCAGACTACATCGGGATAACGTTCATCGGGGTACTCTTTTTTGTGAATCACCTCTATTCATTCCTGAAAAACTATGTATTGGAAAAGAAACGCATTGGGAAATCAACAAACCAAATTTTCCTTGAACCCTATAAAAGAATTTTTCCGATGCATCTGATCATTATTGCGGCAGGTTTCTTCTCAGCAATGGTTCCATCAGCAGAAATACCACTTATCATCGTGTTCCTCTTGTTAAAAACCTTAGCAGATCTTAAATCCCATGAAATACTGCATCAATCCGATACACGCCCAAGTTTTCGGCAATAAGAATTAATAGGCATGGTTAAGAAAGAAAACGATATTTAAAGAAAAGAAAATAATTGAGACCAACCTTTTTTTGAATCTTCTTAAAACATCTCTGCGAAATAATGATATGACGTATGTACATTCATACCTCTCAATAGTTTTCTCTTCCATTAGAGGAATCTTTTCTTAAAAAAATAATCATGTCGTTTTTTCGAAATATTAAAAGAGAGCATGTCGTTCTTTTCTATCAATATGAAGATACGAACCGCAAAAAGAGAGGATGCTGAGGCGATTACGGCACAGAATATATCGCTTGCTGAAGAATCTGAAAATATTATTCTTAAGCCTGAGACGGTTCTTGCTGGTGTGAAAGCGCTGTTGTCAGATAAAAAGAAAGGATTCTATCTTGTAGCAGAGGAAAACGATACGATTGTTGGGCAGTTGATGATAACGGTTGAATGGAGTGATTGGAGGAACAAATCAATCTGGTGGGTTCAAAGTGTTTACGTTCAGAAAGAGTGGCGGAAGAAAGGAGTGTTTACCAAACTGCTTGACTACATACGACAGAAAGCGCGTAAACAAGGTGTTGCATTTCTTCGACTGTACGCACATAAAAACAACAGATCCGCTTTGCACGTTTATGAAAAAGTTGGATGGAGACGAGAACCGTATGTGTTCTATCATCGCTCAGTATAAATTTCATTGGAAAAAAGAGAAACTATTTCGAAAAAAATGATATCTAAGGAAATACCATAGGATGAAAATTATATCAGATGTAGTAGTCAATTCTTCTTTCTTCGCATCTATGTCGAAACTTCAATCGTCGTGTTTCTATTCTAACGCATTTGTTCTCTTAATCGTATAAAGATACATAGTAGAAACACTGCGATAAACATTCCTTCTAATTCAAAACCAGTGAGTTCAACGCTATGCGTGTTCTGAGAAGAAAAATTTTCACAGGTATTTTCTTGTGGGTAACTTTCCCAGAGCTCGTCTACGATAAAGGCAGTAATCACATCGAAATCCATTCGATACTCATCTGTATCGTTTTTATTGAACTGGGTGAACACCTCCAACGGTCCGTATCCGTTCACCCATGTTGTATCTGATCTCACCCGCATCTTCCACGCATAGGTGAACGTCTGATCCGACAATATTTTCTGTCGGCACTCAAGAAGCTGCTCCATCGCGGTTGGACCCTCAAGTACTTCAAACACTGGTGTACCAAACTCATGAAGTTTCAGAAAGAAGACTTGAAGACCGGTTTTTGCAGTGACAACAATTTTTATCTCAAAGGACTCATTACGTTTCAACAAGGGATGTGCAGTTGCATTCTCCCACTCACCATCAGATGTCCGGAACCATGCATGAACAGACCCATAGTCACATTCGCCAGCGGTATGAACCAGAGTCATATGAGTGAGAAAAAGAAGAACAATGAAGTAAACGACAACCATTGTTCTGATCATCCTAGCCTCCTTCATCAAATCCCGAGGTATGATCATCGAACCAGTTATCCTGTATATCCCCGATCATCATCCCCCACGGCGGGACAAACCCAAAAGCAACGGTCGTGAATCCAAAGGAAATACGGGTATTTTCACCAAGGGTTGTATTCGAATGAGTGATGACTTTTATTTCTCGGATATATGTTTGTGGTTCATGACCGAGTAAGGGGTTAAAGATCGTCTCATCACTCGTGTCAATGATTTTAAACTGCGCATATTCACCTTGCACATCAATCACCCAAAGATTCATCGTCAACAACCAAGGAGTCACTGGTGTCGGGGGCAGGATCGGAAGACCGGTCGGACCGAGCATACAGCGATTTCGAATCTTTAAAGTCCAGAGCTCTTCGTTACCCCACACCGTTTTTTCAAATGGGTCAAGATAATTGGGGTATTGATCAACCGCGAGACGTACTGTTTCATTCCACAGGGGAATACCCTCACGATCGTGTCGAGTAAGAGTCATATCAAATCCGAACGGGATCGTAAATTGATTTCGTATTGCATCCGATGCATCATCCAGTGTCTCGGTGATATTCCGGGTGTTAAAGTCTGCATCTGGCGGTAACGCAGCATCTATCGTATCAGTAAGCTGCGCAGAAATTTGAGAAAAAACAGACTCAGATTCATTCTTCACCATATCCACATACCATTCACGTGCATAGTACACCGCTTTTTTACCAACACTATAAAACTCAGTACTAGGATGATATCGCGAGAGATTCAGATACTGCGTGAGATGCTCGTTGTATTGTGTCTCTAGATCTTGTTTTGCCCTGTCAACAAGAACCAAAGGGTTTGGATAATTCGCTGCATTGATACTTGGATCAAGGGTGATCTCACGTATCAACCCTAGGATTTCATCAAGTGAACTCCATGCCTCCTTTAGAACCCACCCTGGATAAAACCCAGGAAGAAACTCATCAAGGCTAATTGCCCCACCGTTATTCCTTGTCGTAATCATTTCCTGTTTTAACAGATGTGAATCTGGATATAACGAAAGATAGCTGTCGAGTGTGTCTTCCAAATTCTGGTCATCGACAGTCTCATTTACATACAGAACATCCACGATATTATCTTGAGACTCCTGGTATTTCGTGTAATGCTGCAACAGAACCTGAAGGATCACGGTTTCGATGAGCAGATCGGTGACGTTTTTCCATACTTTAACTTGAGTGATATTTCCATTGACATTATGCTCCTCCATCCGCCACCAGTAATGGGCCCTCTCATACGAAACATTGTACAGCTCCTCATATAACGCACACGCCGGTGTTATATGTCCTTTCGGTGGTTTTATCATCTGTTTGGAGAGAGGAATAAAACCCGTTGATTCCCATGTACCAGTACCGCCATTGGTCCATCCTTCCCCAGGGTCACCCCAGAGTTCTATTGCAACGTTGCGATCTGCAACCTTCGTCGACATCGTATCATGATAAATTTCAGATATAATTGTTTGCAACTCATTCAGGGTTGTTGTATTCACGATTAGATGCTTCGTGACGCTTGTTAAGAAAAAGGATTGATTCGCCCAACGCTGTACCACATCATCTATTTTACCCTGGATATCTCCATCAAACACGATGAGTTCCTCATGGAATTCTCCTTCTTCGTTCTCAAAATGTAAGGTGACGCTGGTGATATTATAAAGGACCCTCTCGGCAATCTCCGAGAGATTTAACGAAGGACATTGATCTATAGATTCATTGATAGGAGAATCTGCATCAACATTCGCGCTCCCTTGAGAAACGTTATCGGTATCGACGACATATCCTTCGCCTTCCATCTCTTCATTAAACGTTGAGAGAGCATCCTGGGGCGTCTGCTTAAGCGCTTGTTTTGTTTTTCGCGCAAGTTCAACAAGACCCAGTGGATCAACACTACCAAACACTAGGCCTTGTTCAAGAAGCAGTCCGCTATTTACCATCACCGCAAGATGATGGTTATCCACCACATTCAAAGGTTTCCCACAGCGGTAATGTTTGAATCCTCGCACAAGAGAATACAGATTTGAGAATACCGTGGTGAACGTCCATAACGATGAAAACGTACCGTTAATCGTCTGATTGTATTCCTTGACCAGACTTTCGAGGAGTGGATACCGTGAGGTGAGAATCGAAGAAACAACAATGGTTCGTGTGGTCACCATATCCCACGTGTTATCGTTCAATGTTCGTATTTCGATGGTAAGTGGTACTGAGGCAACCCAGTAGGCGGAATGATTAATGGTTTCGCGTGGTCCGATAAAAGGGATCGTTTGCCTTTTCAACTGCATCGCGAATGACTCAAGGGTGATATTTTCTGCAGAGAGAATCGGGCTTTCATTTTGAAGCACTACATTGATTGCGTACCGACCATCAGAGAACATGTTGTAGAGGTAATGACCTGTGAGGTACACATTTAATTCGTCTTTGATGATTTCTTTGACGCGATATTGATTTACTTCTTCTGCGGTTCCTACCGAAGGTTTGATGACTGGGTTTTTACCAATTTCTTTAAATCCTTTCATCCCTGCGATGTTCAGCGCTGTTGTGAGATCAGCTTCAACATAGTAGAGTAAATTTTCTATTTCGTTAAAATCAAGGGAACGTGCAATCTCTTGGGATTTCTGCAGCTCTAATCGGGAGATGTACACAGCGGTGACACTGCTTCCAAGGATGACGAAGACCCCAATGATGGAGAAAGGAATACGAGCATGCTCATCAAGGAGAAATCGTCGTCTGCCTATTCTCTCACCACCCAGATCGTCAGCATCACCTCAGCTTTATTCAGGGAAATGCGGTCGAACAACCAATCCACGAGCATTTCTGTAAAATCTATGATCGTTTCTATGACAGCAAATATACTATTGACAAAAGTCTCGATTATAGGATCAAGATAACCTTTAATGAGAACGGTTATTTGTTCTTTGATCATTGTTTCGCATGCATCAAATGCTTCATCCAACGAGCCAAACGATCCGTTCAGCATCTCATGAATGGTTGAATTAAGCTCCGCAAGTATCGATTGTGACAGTGGATTCTTTACACTCGTATTAAGAGTGCCGAAGAGTCGATCAATCGTTCGAATCGCTTCCCCAAATGATTCGTTCAACGCTTTATCAAAACACTGCTTGGTGATGTTCTTAATCTTCTCAAATCCATACGTAAGAGTTATATTAACGATGCCGGGAAACACGGTCACGTTTGTTTCATTCGTGATACCATCGATGAGAAAACCATACAGGAGTGCACTGAGATTCTCCTTTGTTGCTCTGCTTGCATTCTCCTTCGTATCATACGGTGGATGCCCGTTGGTATAATTCTCAAAAATGATAGTCATATTTGCAATCGCTGGGATCGATGACCTGCCGAACCCAACGTCCCCGCTGAAGAGTTGGTGTTTCAACCAATGTTTCGTAAATATTATCGTATGATTACCAAGAGAAAGGACTGGCGAGTATGGCATCATGAAAAAGCTTCGTGCCACATAACAGTCTTTGGTAGGTGGATGTTCGCCAACGGAGAACTCACCCCCAAATGGTACTCCTTTGATCGGGTGCCACCATGCGGTAAGATTATACCGGTACTTTTCACCAAGAAGAGAGGAGAAAAACCGTTTGGTTTCATTTCTCAGCTGTTGGTCATAATCACCGGTGAAAATGTTCAATCGATTGGTTCCTAAGAAAGAAAAAGGCAGTTGGAATTGACAGCCGAGGTCTTCAGCAAGCAGTGTTGCATACGTTTTATGGCGTTGTTCATGCGCAAGCAGCCAATGTGTCAGAGACTCATAGAGACCGCCGGAAGAGTTGTCGATACCGATACTTCCTGCAACGTCATCGATGAGATCACCACAAAACCTGTAGTCAAAGCAGTCTGCACGTGTAACAAGAAATGTATGTAAGGTTTCATCAACTACGTGTTCACGGTGTTTCTCGACAGAGCTTTCAATCGCGATATTGTTTCGTAACGCGGGGAGAAGGATGACTCCTGCAAGAGACACCATGACGATGAAGAGGACAGCGTCGTACATCAAGGAGACGCCGAAGAAATTATCAAGGAGAGACCGGTGTTTCATCAAGAGTCCTTCCAGAGAACGATGGTGAGTGTTCCAGGGACTGTTCGTGCCTCGTTAAGATAGATACCCACGTCTTTGGAAACCGCAACACGATTCATAGGCGCGATGGAGAGTGCCTCAGGAAAATCCTGTGTGAGATTGTTCCATTGGAGCCGTAGTAAAAAAATGACGCCTGATCTCTGGTACTGCTCGCATAAAATCTGCAGTGATCCTGTGTCACTCTGCAAGATAGGTACATCAATAAGTCCACCTTCTCGGATAAAATAACAGTCAGGGTTGGTAAGTATGTTTGCGATTCCATCTGCAGTTTGATAGTTTTGCAGTCGATCCATTCGCTCTTCGTACGCAGTATATGTCTGGGCAAGTAGGACGAAGAAGAGTGCGAACCCGATCATGACAATGGAGAGGGCTGGAAGGGTGGTGAATTCTTCAGAGACCGCATGTTCATCCACTAAAAAGTATCGAATCTTGAATGTTTTTTGCACGAATTATTCCCCCAGACTTTTTTTAAAATGACGATTTTAAATAGTATTTACCATATATATAAGTTATGCTTTTAATCGCATTTTTTAAAAAGTAAATTGTTAAAACCAAATTTTTTTTAATGTAGAGTGAGAAACCCCCGGTAGGGTACCGGAGGTTTCCTGTGCCTCTATGTCGTCAAATCGGATCACGGTTCACCGATTTTCTTTTGATAGAGGTAATTACTTCAATACAGTAGACCTACTTGAAATCACCGATCACCAGAAAAACTTCATTAAGAGGATAATAAATTCATACGTATTGTTTTGCGGTGATTCAGTGGACCTAAACCACACCTTAGAGTATCTTGCAATGGTCAAAGAAACGAAGGACCTGACAACCTATAATAAAGAATACTATGCCATTAAGAAATACTTGAAGTTCATACATTGCGATTTCTTGGACCAGATTCCAGAAACCAAAAACAAATATTATACACCAAAAGAATTGACATTGGAAAAAATGCAACCAATTCTCGACAAATTCAAAGATGATAAACAAATGGTCACGATCTTAAAACTTGGTTCGATAAGTTTCTGTCGTGCATATGAATTGTATGCCCTAACCTTCGAAGATTTTAATTTTCAAGAAAGATCGATTTCAATTAATCGAAACAATGACAAAACAACCAAAAATTTAATGTCGATCCGTAAAACATATTTCAACGAATCGGTCAGTCTTTTGGTCCAGGATTATTTTAAATGGTGTAAATTGCACGGTATTAAGAAACCATTTAGCATGTTAACAATAGGACATAAATTGAAAGGAACTGGATTTCAAATAAAAATGTTACGACATATTTCAGTGAGGACCGCAAGTCTACGTAATATGAATTTTCAGATACTACAAAGACTATGCGGATGGTCGTCAGGAATTATAAATCATCATTATCTTTGGATATCGGACCAGGAAATTAAGACCGAGTATGACCGTGTGTTCAACCCCAAGGTGGCATAATGAAATTGCCTCTTATTATTGTCAGACAACAGGATTTACCACTGACAAATGAAAGATTAAACAAGTGTGCAAAAATCATTCTAGATCAACTCATTGATCCTCAATTAAACAACTATAGAATTTATGAAGGACAGATAATGATTAAGAACACCAAAAGAATCGGTGTGGGGACAACCAAGAAAGGCGAGTATGCGGTTCTTGACGATTATATCAGATTAGTTTTTCATTGTATACCATCAGATGAAAAAATATACTTTACAAAGGAAATCTATTGTGGTTTAGTTTACGACATAAAATCCAATTTACACGAACATGGTTACGAGTATGCCAAAAATAAAACATACTATGCTAAGAATCCAATCCGGTTAATTAGGTGCGTTGATTGCCAGAAAAACGTATATGTTCACAATAGAATTATTCGTTGTTTAGATTGCAAGGACAAATATGAAAAACAAAATAAGAAGGTTCGTGATAAGCAACGCATAGGACTAGATGGTTGCCACACACCGAATACAAATGAAATAGATGGTCAACATAAAAAGTTATTAGATTTAATTAAAAAATATAAAAAGAATGAATATGAGGCAATCCCTGACGATGATTTAAATTTTGATGTTGGTGACGATGGTGATAATGTTAAAAAAGATGCACTATTCAATGAAACAAAGCAGGAATCCGAACAGGAAAACGTACTACCTGCGGAAGATACCGATGATAACGTAAATAAAAAGAAAAAGAAACAGACAAAATTGGAATCTGCATTAGAAAACGATAAAGAATACGAAAAAGGAAATGATAAAAAAGAAGAAAACACGGCAAGCGATGACAACTCAAAAATACAAAATGAAACGGAAGATTCAATTGATTACGGCAAATCGCACGGTTATGATGATTACAAATCCGATGTAGGTGACGATGACGGTAAGAAATACACACAAAAAAAGTCAGTTAATCTTAGTTCACTAGAAGATTATGAAATATTCGAAATTGAACATGACGTTAAGAAAGGAAATACGATAATAGGTAAAACAATTATACAAACTTTTTATCCAAATCCTGAAACCAATTTAAAAGGAAGAAAAAAATATCATGGTATTGGTCTAAAAAAAGAATGGATAAATCCAAATTTTGGAATCCATAAAAAAACATGTCCGTATTGTAAACCAGTTGAAAAGAAAATCATTGCAGTAAATTGTAAACCTAATGAACGGATATATGTTCCAGAAGGTTATACTTTAATTTACCAGTTGAGATTAGATAGATATGGAAAAAGAACTTTCATACAAACAGATAATGAATTGACCTATTCGTATGCTAGATTCGGATTGATGCAAGTAAACTGTCCGATGTGCGAACATAGTTCAATCAGTGATTATAAAATTAATCCTGACGTATACCAGATTATAAACTGGAATAGACAAAAGGATGAATCAATCCAAGACGAAAATCATAAAAAGTTCTGGTTTAATTTTATGAATGAATGTTATCTAACAAAAGAAGAGTATCCAAAATTTTATTGTTACAATATCCATAATAAATTGGATATAGAAACAGAACATAAATACAAAATTGACCCTAACGCATTACGCAAATATAAAATAAAAGTATGTAAAAAGGAAAATGATTATTTTTCTGAATATGAAAGAAAAAAACATCAAAAAGAAATTTGTCTAACGATGTTTAATTATTATAATCCAACAAATATGATATATGGTGATAAGAAAAATAAGAAACCTTGGATGGAAGAAAAACATAACCGTTTTAAAACATTAATTGAAATGCTATCATCCGATGATTTTTATCAATGGATGATGCAACTTAAAAGTAGATTGATTACTGAAATAAAAATATGGGATAATCCTAAAAGAATATCAGGTGAATACAGAAAAGAAATAGAAGACTTAATGGAACGGGTAGATGAATGCCTAGAAAAATACAAGGGAATATACATGCGTCAAAATTTAGTTAACTTATGGATTAAACCACACTATCAAAAAGGTAAAACAAAAAAAGAAGAAAAGGAAGAAAGTTGGTTATATGTTGTCATAGGATACAAAAACTTATATTTTCTATGCGTTGATGGTATTGATTGTAACTTCAAATTCACAACCATACATTTTACAGAATACAAAAACATTGATTGCGAAAAAAAATTCATAACTATAGATTTTCGGAATTTGTTTTATCGAACATTTTTTTCAACTTCCTTTTTTATATCATCCAAAGTTATATCTTCAATGCCTTGTTGAGAAAGATACATTTTAATAAATTGGATGTCAGTTAATCCGTGTTTTTGTGCTATCCTGATTAACCGGTTTGTTTTCATTTTGAACATGTAATCCACCGCACACCGATACGTTTCTAACATGTGATTCTGACAACATGCGCATATCATGTTATTTCTTCCTTCGGTCCTCACTACATAGTGTTCAACCGGTGATTCACAATTGTGATACCAACATTTTTCTGTCGTGTCAACTATCCGTTTTTTTACAAAAACTTTATTCATCGGAATCATCCTTTATTGGTTTACCCGTTTCACTATCCATAGAACCATCGTTAGGTCTAAGATTCCCCCGAACCCTAATTGTTTTTCTTTTTGCTTTTAGTCTATCTACCTTTTCTCGTAACAAATTCATTAACTCGTTTTCTTTTTCTTCAATTTCTTTTTTTATGTTACTCATATTTTTCACTCTCCATTGTATTTCCAACTGAACTGATATCTTACGTTGTTCTTATCTCCAAAATATAAACCAACTAAGTTTAATGATTGCAATGATTTCAGTTTAAGTTGGTTTAATGGTTTCTTTTCACTAACTTGTTTTACACATCTTTTTCTAACAATTCCTTTATGACCCATATTTTTCAACTCCTCAATCTTTAATCTGAAATGAGGATTGACCAGACACTATGCCTTGCGAACATAGGAACGGTTTAAATCTCGAGTGAAAACCATTCAATCAATCCCCACTCATTTAATCATGCACAAATCCTATTGTAAATGCGAAACTTTCGGACTCATGCTTGAAAACCTAAATATCCACCCAAATATCCTTCTAATTCCAATTTCTTAAGTAAACCACTACTATCCTGTTTTTTCGTCAACTCCGCATCGTAGTCATTCGTCAGGTAACACAACTCATGCATCCACTCATGCGATAAACTGATAATCAAGTTTTTAATCTTCGAATCATCGCCATAGAAACACTTGAAATTGAACAGGTAAATCCATATTGCAGTTTTTTTAATGTCTTTCTTTAAAATAATATAGGCACCAAGGTTTGTAGCATACATTCCAGCATTGTCGTGAAATGCAAAGTGGATTTCTTCAAATTCATTTCGTCTATATACCCTTATTATGCCTCGGGTCTTATTTAACGTGGTGCAATCATTGCACGTGTATGTGCTATTACCATCCTCGACCTTTTTTCCACACTTGCACCAGTGTTTCATGCTATCCTTTTCCTAAGTAAAAAGCAAGGTCTACAGAAATGTAAAACTTGACCTGTTTTTTCATCACGAAATGCGGTCAGCATCCACAGGTGATAGTTCTTTTTACATGGTCCATTGCATTTTGTCATTCTTTCACACCCCGTCTATGTCTTCCTTTATCTGTTTTAATTCTTTTAAAATTTTAATTTTATATTCCAAATCAATGAGTTTTCGGTCTATATCTCGGATTTGACGTGCAA
This sequence comes from Thermoplasmata archaeon, assembly GCA_014894395.1. GTDB lineage: Archaea > Thermoplasmatota > E2 > DHVEG-1 > DHVEG-1 > SM1-50. The sequence continues at coordinate 3,437 of JADBLO010000021.1, read as the reverse complement.
CAACCTGTTTATGTTTTTGCATTCGCCACACCGTTAGTTCGATATTCATGTTAACACCATCCGTGTCCCTTCCATTTTTCTTTGTATAGAACATCATAAGTTTTTGTTGGTGTCTTATACAATCCCAACAAGAATAGATTGTATTCTTCCTTTGTCCAAATCGGATACCATTTTTCAAGTAGATAATCATAAACTCGTATCAATTGTATTTTGGGGACATCTGCATGAGGATCATCAACAGTGTGATAAACAATAAAGAACTGTAGACCTGAATTTAATGCGATAACGGTCTGAATTTGCATGGTAAGTGCATTTAATTGTGTGAGATCGCAAGAGTTTAGATCACCGTTTGGTTGCATTTTATAATCAAAGAATGATACTTCCCTATACACACCCTTACTGATTATTTGTATTAGAACGGTATCAATGTCAATTGTTTTTCGATATGGTAAGTCTAACGTTCTTTCAAATAATTGCACGTAAGACATCTTATTAGGCAATTTTATTTCAGTCATCGGATTCATCCTCAACGTCTTCATTTATTTCTTTTGATGAATCATCCCAGGTTGAATCTTTGATCTTGTATGTTTCATCGTCAAATGCTTTTTCTTTGTCCCTTTTCGTGTTTTGTTTATGAACTATTATCTTATTGGTTACAAGGAGTTTTAATTTCCTTGTAACTTCATGCTCAACGCTAATCTGTTTTTTCCTTGGCATAAACCCATCCCCTGAAAAATTTACTTAATTTGTTCTATTGTCCTCACTGTCATAAGTTGGCATTGGCACGGGTGTATCGGTTTTATCTAAGGATTTAAAATAAGATTCCAAATTCATCTTACGTGCTAAATCCCAAAATTGATTTAGACCGTTTACTTGGTCACGTGCTATTCTCGTGTAAAATAAACACAGTCTCCAACTGAGGGATTGCCCAACTCCATAGTTAAAATTATCTTCCTTATACTGTCGCAATTCCTTTTCCATTTTGGTTTTCTTCGCTTGTTTTTCCCGTGCTACTGCGGTTTGTTCTGCGTTGTATTTGTCCACGATTGCTTGTTGTTTTTCAATTTCTAATTTTGCCTTTTCCATTTCTGTTTTTCCAAATATTCCCATTTATTTCACATCCTTCTTATCCTTTTTATCATCATTCCAATCATTATCACAACAGATGGTAACATCATCCGGCATTCCCATTGCACTAAACCCATCGGTGTGAAAGAAGCATTCATAACACATAAATTCTTTTTCTTTCATGTAGGTTAATTTAAACATTTTTTCGACCTCAAATGATTTCTTACAATTCATACATTTCATATTTTATTACCTCCATCCTTATTTAAATTTCATTCATATTCTTCTTTAAGTTTTTGTTGTTCTTCCTTGGTGATTCCATATTTTACCAATAATTCTTCCCGTTCTTCTGGATATGCATATCGCAATAGTTTTTCTTTAACCAATTTTGGATTTTTATCGATATAGTGTAATTTACCCATTTTGTGTTTTGAAAATCCCATTGCAGATAGTTGTTTACCGACACTATCCGATCTTACTTTTTGTTTATCCGATGTGATACCTTCGTTCATTTTATTGGCAACATTAATCGCACTTACATTATCAGATTCATTGACAACATCTAGATATGCACGGAAAACCTGACCGCGATAACTTAATATTGCATCCTCAATTAGATTATGTTCTTGTTGTTCGGCAAGGTTCTTAACGAAAGGAATTAGTTTGTCATCGAATGCAGATAATATTAACAATGGTTGTAATACTTGGGCAACCCTAGAATTATCGATATTGTTTAAAGAATTGTGCTCTTCTTTAAATTCCGCAAAGATCAGATTATCATTATTTTTTAATTGAAAATCAAGTAACATCCCTTGTATTTTCTTGACTTTTTCATAAAAAGGGTTGCCTAGTTGTAATGGTATTTCTTTTCTTGTTTTATCTTTGACGTAGATTTTTATGCATCTTGAATTAAGTGCATCATGCCATATTTCATCGTAATTACTAAATATTTTGCATCCATAAGAACAAAATGATTTTCTGATATACTTGCCGTTGCCTTGGTCAACCATCCTAATAACCGGAGTATCAGATTGATTCCCCGCACAATACATCGTTAATAATTCGTCCTTATCAGAATCCTTGTTTTTTGCAAAATCGGTTTTTTCATTTATAACCAGGGTTGCACGTTTCCAATCTTCAAGTGTCCGATACACATGATTAGACCTCGGATTTAACATCGATTGCGATTTGTAACAGATATACTTCATTATATCGACAGTTCTTGTTTTACCGCACCCTGGATCACCGATGACAAGAAGATATGGGCATGTGTCAACCTCGTGTATGAACCAAGAAAAAATCGTATAATAAGCAAGAATCTTTTCACGGTCATCCGCAACTTCAAGATAGAAATGAATCAATTTTTGAATTTCATCGTATAAATTCTGAAATGAAACGTAATCAATGGGTTTTTCGGGTAATGGAATATAACCGTTTTTAACCCAGTCATCCTGTTGACACAATGTAATATACACTAATTGTTTTTCATCGTCTTGGAGGGTTTCGGCATAATTGTATTTATTGTTTGTTTTATCCCATGATACATATTGACATACACCAGTTTTATGGTTGTAAACCTGTTCCCATATGTTACCATTGAGATTCACCCTTGATGTTTCAACGATGTTATCCTTCTTGACTTCGTTCTTTTTATTCTTGAATCCCAGTGATTTGATCTTGGCACGTAACTTTGAAATATCTTCAAGTTTCTTAATTCGTTCCTTCGGGTCAATTTCTGACTCCAATTCTTCAAGTTTCAATTGAAGTAATTCCCGTTTTTCATTTAATTCAGAATCACGATTTTCATTATTTCGAATTAATTCTTCGGATTCTTCTTTATCTTCTACCATTTTTTACCTCCTCTCAGTCTATCGAACATATCAATAGTAAATCCTCACGCAAATAGGTCTTAAATCGACCCAAACGGATCGGAGACCAATTCAACGGTTCCAATACCCACACATCCTCTAGAACGATCTCTGTGGATGTTAATCGATGAATCTTACTTATTATGATTCCATCGGGACTATTCCATTCAAAATACCCTTCATTTTCAGACATAAAACCTCCTAGTTGTAGAATTTTTCCCATCGGAATTTAGTTGATCTTAAGAAACCATGATGACTCCGGCATAGTGGTATAAAACAGTAAGGTTCATCATAATTCTCGTGGTGTAATATCACAGGTTGCTTACCGCAGATTGCGCAGTCAAATTCACCATATTCTATACCGCAACTTTTTAGGCAATCATACAGTTTTCTACTGACTCGATCTTTTAATAATATTATACACTTCGGTTGATTCCCTTTACTATCCTGACTTTCGCAGCTGATTGTTCTTTTCTTGATTAGAACACATTTCGCACTTCA
>JADBLO010000091.1 GCA_014894395.1 Thermoplasmata archaeon | reverse complement strand
TTTATCATGAATCATACGGTTTTAAATAGGAGGAGCGTTCATTTGGAAATCCCTTATTGGTTTTTAGGAAAAAGAAAAAAAGATAAGAGGTTCTGCTTCTCACACGATAACGAAGATAAAGAAGACGAACCCATTCATTGTTTTTATCACTTCAGGAACACCATCTGCACTTACTGTTACCGTGATTATGACTTCACCAAAACCAAGAACTGGTGCGTCTTCGATTCGTGCTGTGTTGCTCACGCCAAGAGATGCTATTGTTCCTGACATTGAAAATCCTGATACCATGAAATCACCGTCGACAGTTATCTTCCATTTAATATTCGTCGCACTCGCTTCACCGATATTCTTAATATCAGTTGTGACTGCAAGCAACCCACCGTTGATTGTCCCAATGGTGAGAAGCGGTTTCAAATCTGTGATTGTCACAAGAAGCGCAGATGACCAGTCGCTCTCATACTCATTTTGATCTTTTGCTTTCACTTTAACTTCATATGTTCCCGGGGTTGTCCACGTGTATTGTGTTTGTGCTTGTGCACCGGATGTGTATGGACCAAGCCAATTGGTTGTATACGATCCAAATTTCCACTGGTACCAGATCTGGTCATTATCAGGGTCTGTTGTGCTGGTTGTGTACGTATATTCAATATTTGTTCTTCCATTTGCTGGTCCATTCGGTGTTGTGGGTTTTTGCGGTGGGTTATTATCTCCTCCTATTACTGTTGCTGAACCTTCATAGGGGAGATAGTTCTGTTTTGTTACGGTAACATACATGGTCCCCGGTGATGTTGGTGATAGATTAAAAGTTATTTGACCTGCGCTATTCGTAGTTCCGGTTAAGTAGACATCGGTACCTTTCCAGAGGCAGACATATGCTTGATTGACTGGATTGCCACCAGAGGTAACAGAGACAGAAAAATATGAGGGACCAACCGGTAATTGACTTGGGTGTGTCACTGAAACACTTATTGGGTTCTCTTTCCAGATGGGAAGTTCGGGGTCTCCAAGCAAAGTGAGTTCTGTATAACAATATTTATAATATTCATCGTTCTGATATCCATCATTTTTATGATCGGAAAAGGCGGCTCCTAGGTTGTAAAGATTCTCCTGGAAAAGTGATTTAAAGAAATGGACATCATACGCCATAGAGAGGGTATTGACATTACCAGGATTATACCAGCCGTACCGTGAATTCCCGATGAAGGCAATCCCACCTCCATTGCTATTTCGTACGAAATGCTCACCGATACAATTCGATTGATCGTATGCGGCAGGATCACAGCCCATGGAATAGAAGATGCCCTGTTTGTTTCCATTGTTGAGAGCGTCCATGTCAGAATTCCCTAACCCCCAGCCATGATTATTACTTCCTGTCCCCATGTAATCTGAGTTGGAATGATCAGCATGGTTGAGCAGATTCTGACCTGCATTAATAGCAGCAATGACATTTGTTTCATGGTTTCCCACTTGGCTATCATAGACCGTTGTCATCGTCCAACTTGATGGAATGTAGGAATTTTTAATGTTAATCTTACACTGTTCGGCGTGGGTACTACTATCGAGATCAAAACCAAAGAATCCGGCTTTCTTCGCATAATCGGTCAGTGGCGGGTTTTTTTCATAGGTCAATATCTTGTTAATGAAATTCCCTATCTGACCAGTACCGCTGCCTGGGCCTGTGACTGGAGCACGACCAACATTGACTTCGCAGATCCAATCAGTATCAAAATCTGCATAATAGGCATCGTTTGGGACTGGATCTCCATCAACTGAAGGAAACGTTTTATAGTGGCAAGGAACGACATCAACGTCGCCTCCCAAAAGAACGAAGATTGTGCCCCAGTTCGTATAGACATCCTGCACGAATGCTTTGATCTTAGCAACATCAGACCCGCTATACCCTCCGCTGTTGTAAATCCAGGTTGTCGTCACAATATTAGCTGGAATGCCTTTCCTTGTTTTCCAATCTTTCAGTGGTTGAAAAGCACTCACCCAGCTATCCTGTGTGATAATGACATAGTCATAATCACCGGGATCAACGCCTGCAGGTTGAGGATTTGGGGAAGATCGAAGTTCTACATTTTCTGGGTTAATCACCATGTTTTGAACCATTTGTTGATACAAGTCTCGTCCGCTGTCTGATAGATGTGTCGGAAGATAATCACCACAGATGTTCCCACCAATTCCTTCGAGAATAAAGGTAATTGAGGTAACAAGAGTTACTTTCTTTTGAAGAGGAACATAGTGTATTGGATAAACAGTCATATCCGCAATGCTTTGACCTGCCAGATCACTTTGACCTGTTAATTCAACACGTTTTGTTGGATAGGTTTGACTCGATTGGTAGGTCTGAGCATCTGGTTGAATAAATTGAATTTCACTTCCAGGCTTACCAATTGGCTGTGCAGGCTGTGCAGGATACAGAAGGAAGGTACCATCTACGGTTTGCTCCTTCATATCAATGATTCGAATGTTTGTTACTTTCATATCTGCTGGAAGTGCTATCCGTATATTTTCCACCGGCACCATCGGTTTTCCAACTTCAGTAGTGTACCCGCTATCGTTCAAGTGTATTGTATCATATCCCTTTAGGGTGCTGAACGAAAAATCATTTTGAGAAAATGTCAGTGTATACGTCATTTGATATTTCGATTGAGTGACATCTGCCTTTTGTTGTCCAGAGATCGATGGAGATGGTACTAAGGAGAGCATCATACTACATACGATCATAGAAAAAATCATGGTTTTTACGAGTTTTACGTGTACTATTTTATATTCCCCCTAATTACTGTATTGTAGGTCTTAGAGATATTTAAATTTAACGAATGTTAATAACAAAAGAATCCTCTTTTATTAGTTCTACCATCATTACTAATAAAAAAACAATAGTGATTAAAACCCAGAGGAGAGCCCAGCGGGGTACCAAATACCACGCGGCTCCTACTAAGACAGCCCAGCCAGCACCAAATGCCACCGAGCCGCCCTCTAGGCATGATACTCTTTGTCATTCATGCTATATAAACCTATGCTGACAAAACGACAATCTGAAAAAAACAATACTCCGGAAAAGAAACAGAAAGCCTCAAAAAATATAAGAAAATTTTTTAATGCAGTTAAAGCTTTAGAACATTACCTCTATCAAAAGAAAATCGGTGAACCGTGATCCGATTTGACGACATAGAGGCACAGGAAACCTGGGGTTTATTACCATTATTTAACAAAACCTGAGTCAATAATTCAGACAGGTTTACTCCATTCATTTTTGCAACCTTAACCAGATTTTCATCCACACTTAACGTAAGTTTTTTCTTCATTGAATCATACGTATTATTGTTTTGTCTGAATTTAAACCTTCCGAACATCGTTTTTAACCTCTTTGTTTTTATTTTCAAAGTAATAATTCATTCCTATTTGAATAACTTTTGACATAGGTAAACCAAACGATTTCATTTTCTTGAATAATTGCTCAGGTAGATAGATTGTTATTTTTTTCCCTTGCATACGTTCATCCTCTAGTATGACATTTTTGTTTATATATTATACTGTGTTGTCATTGCTTATATGATTGTCTGTGATTCATATCTGTTTATATATCTTTTTGTCCTTAAGTTCTTTTACTCCCCCAATATTTTTAATGCTTCCTTGCACGATGGACAACCACACCGTTTTAAATCTGTCTTTGTCCTAATTTTCAATATTCTAACTGACCTTACGATTTCATTAACGTCTGGTATCGTTCTATCACATCCATATTTTCTTTTGACATTCTTTGCACACGTGAAACGTAGAAAAATTCCCACGTTTCTTTATTTGTTCTAGTGCTTCTTTTTTGCATTTTGGACATAACAAACTTAATACTGTTGTCATTTTTCACATCCATGAGGTTTATACAAGTGTTCTAAATCATCGATAAGATATGCTGTCTTGAGTTGTGCATGGTGCCCGTTCTTGCTGTAGATCACTGTATCAAACCTTCCGGTTGATCGCTTCTCTAAATGTCCACGGTTCGAACCTCGAGTTATCCTCCGCAAGATAGTTGCACAACTTGTCGATGATATCCTTCTTGGTTCTGGCGTTTCTTAGGATTTCCGCAATCCTTACATAATCTTTCTTAGACATCATTTTTACACACTCCTATACTCTATTGTGTATGTCATACCTTATATACATATGTATGACAAATTCCAATCTGTTAAACTAACAATAAAAGATATATATCTATGTATGTTTACGGCACGTTCACGATATCGCAAGTGTTGGTTTCACGCAACAAATAGACAAATAAGAATTATATACACATTCCGTATATAACATGTATATAATCTTGTGTGATAGTATGTAGAAGTGTGTAAAAGTGTATGCAGGTTCACCGAACAATACGCCCCCTTGTTTATCAAGGAATCTATTTTGAATCAATATTGCGTGAACATCACTGTGTATTTTTAACATATAAGATATGTCTTATGTTACATATTAATTATAATATTAACACGGTAAGCATTCACACGGAGTATATAAAGAAACGTTAGAGGTTTTAAGAACCTCTATCAACAGGATCGACTATATAAAGAAAGTTCACCGAAAGGTTTATATACTCACTGATTTTAGATTCTTTATTATTAATCATATAATATAAGTCATATAATATATAATGATTAATATATACCCCATATCAGTAAACCCGCACGATAAAAATAAGTTGATGTGTAATGCCTTGTATATCGAGGTCTAATTCTGGAAACACGAGTTATGCTATCTCAACGATACCCTCACATCCTTTGCTGGGATATAGCATTTTTCGTGGTTTGAAGGTCAAAAAAGGATTTAAGTTTTAGATGGATATGTTTTTAAAGAAGTAAATGTTACGAAAATTGAGGTAATGTATGCCATCTTTGAATCAAATGATTAGGTTTTGGTGGAAACATCTATTGTTAATTCTTTTCATCATAATTTGGTCGTTAGTTACGAATTTTTGGTTATCTACTATAGAAAAAATGATATCATTATCCGTATATGCTGTCATATTTCCGACATTAATTTGGATGATTACAACATCAATTATAGTTAGATATAAACAACAAATAATTGCTTCCTTCCGTAGAAAACCAGGTTCAAGACTGTTCGAATATCTATTTTTTATGTTCCTATTTATTGCATCGTATTATGTTGCCTATCTTTTTTTCTTTATGTCTAAAGGTATGCCAGACATCTTAGAATTTTTCACAATAATTTTTATGTTTTTCTTCATAACTTTCGGCGCATTTGCCTTTGGATGGTTACATTATATTGAACGAATAGAAGGATAAAATTAAATCAACTTAAAGACTTTAAAAAATCGATTTCTGAAAAAATAATTTTAGAATTTTTGGATCAAATGCCTCCAAAGATCGCCGGAACCTCGAAAACAACACCAGGTCTAAAAACAGTTTTTTGATGATTCCCTTCTGTTGGATCAAAAACAACACCAGGTTGACCAGTTACATAGCACCGGGGGCATAATATCAATAGTATAATAATAAATAAATAAATTCGGTGGGGATACATTACACGTGGTTGACGTGGCGAGTTTTTTTGGTCTATATGGAGGGAATCGTCAAAATCTGGTTTTTTAGACGTGGTGAGGTAAACGGCAATCTTTCACGAAATCCGGTGATCGTTGCACATTGGTGATCCTTCGGTAAACCTGGTTTTAAGACCTTTAACCGTTTAATCGATGGTTATCCTCACCGATCTCGAGATAATCGATCCTAGGGGTCTGTAGACCTTCTGGCAGTGATCCCCGTCTATGCGTATATACGTTATAATGTGGGGTGATAGTCTAGATAATGGTATTTATCGGGGGAAACCACCCAAATCGTTCCCAGGGCATAAGAATCAATCCTCAGTGATCCTAGACGGTGTTTTGATGGTTTACCGAACCTTCTGTGTTTCTATCTTATTTTCAATACTGTGCCTACAATTGTGGGTGTAATATGCACAAACTAGGATTTTAATCGATTTTACACGGTTTTGCTGTTTTTTATAAGTAAATCCCTCCTTATTCTCAATACTGTGCCTATAATTAAGAGGAAATATATATGTCAACGCATAGTAACCTGAGTTCCGCACTTGAATAAAAATTAAGTGCCTTCAGCAGTTTGTATT
>JADBLO010000037.1 GCA_014894395.1 Thermoplasmata archaeon | reverse complement strand
ATTTCGACGGTAGTACTGGTTATATTAATGTTCCTGATAGTAATTCGTTGACCCCTGGCACTCAGTTAACATTGAGTGCGTGGGTAAATGTCGATGTATTCCCAACAGCAGGCACCTATAAATTTGCACAGGTGATAGGTAAATGGAGACAAACCAATGATGATGAGTATTTCTTGGATATAAATAATACTGGTCAATTGGATTTTTGTTGGCATACAACTGGGAGTAATACGTGGGGTACTACTTCCTATAATCTAAAGGGGAGTACTGGTAAGATTAATACGCATATATGGGCGTTTATTGTTGCTGTTCGTGATGGTACTAATGTACGATTTTATATCAATGGGAATTTAGATACTGCGTTCTCAGGAGTTGTTGATTCCAATCCATTTAGAAACGGGGTTAATCCGGTTAGGATCGGTGCTGAAACCTCCACTGCCACACCACGATTCCTTGATGGTTTAATCGATGAGGCTCGTATCAGTAATGTTGCTAGGAGTTCAGGATGGATAAAAACCTGTTATAATAACCAAAACAGTCCTAACACATTCTATAGTGTTGGCAACGAGGAAACAAATGTTATCACCCATACGTACAGCATCGCTTTGCGGAAATTCTGGAATCTCGTCTCCTTACCGTTCAACGAATCAAAAGCGAAAACCACGATAAAGGTTCGAAACAACAGCATTGAGTATAATTGGGCGGAGGCCGTTAGTAATCACATTGTCCTTGATTCTTTTTATGATTGGGATACCACAGGTTATGTGATAAGTGATTCTCTTGTTCCTGGGCAAGGGTACTGGATGTGGGCGTATTATGATTGCGACTTGATTCTTACTAGTTCGAAAACAGAGGATGCTCGATTGAGTGATCTTCAAATCGGGTGGAATATCATTGGTTTGCCTGTTAACACCTCTCTTGCCAAATCAACACTTATCGTGAATTACAGTGGAAATAATTATACCTGGGCGCAGGCAACGACTGGTGCGGACCCCATCATCCTTGGATTTATCTACGGATGGAATAGAATTAATCAAATGTACATGTTATCTGATACGTTTGTACCAGGCAATAGCTACTGGATGTATGCGTATAAAAATTGTATTTTGAAGAAAGGAGGCTCATAATTAATATACGAAACATTTAATAATAAAAAAGACATTTAGTTTCCCTATATTATTTCTTAAACCTATAGGGGAGGTATAAAATTATGGAAAAACAAAAAAAAGTAGCAATAACAAAAGGCTGGTGTATCATAATAGCAATTTTAAGCATCGTTTCCTTTATGGGAATCCCATCTATAGCCTCACTGGCTCAGATGAGTAGTGAACAGATTAGCACCACTGATTCTACGAACAATCCGAACGCAGTTCTTGATGATTCGTCGATAACTTCTATTTCGACAGAGACTCTACAACCACAAGTAAAAACACCTGATGGATCACATTCTCCATTCCCAAATGATCGCGGGACTACCCGTTATGTTGGGAGTGGTGGAGGAGTGAACTATACTACCATCCAGGCAGCAATTGATGTTTCAGCTCCTGGAGACACGATTTTTGTGTATAGTGGAACATATGACGGTACAATAAATATCGATACAAAAAGCGACCTGCATCTTATTGGACAGAATAAAGTAACCACTATTGTTAAATCTTCAACCACCCTTCCATGGAATGTTGGAGGATATGGAGCTTCTCGGCAGACAGTGGTTCGAGTCGTGTTTTCAACAGACATCAGCTTTTCAGGATTCACCTTTGATTTTATCTTGGTCGCCGGAAATAAACATGGTGTTCTATATTGGGATAGCACCGGAGTAATCGATAACAATATTCTCGAGAACATACAATACCCTGATGTCAGTGATGGCTACAGCGAGATCACATTTTATGCATGGGCCCCAGATTCCCCTTACAACGATGGGAATCGAGCACATATTACCATCTCCAACAATGAGTTCATCGATACCGGACGTGTTGGTATAGTTACGCATGATTGGGTGGATGTTACCGTCAACCAGAATATCTTCTATAAAACCGTTGATGATTTTGGGTACGCTATGGAAATGGGCTCAGCATCTACCGGGCAAATCACCCACAATACGATTTATAACTATGATACCCCAGCGGCTATTGATGGAAGTAGTGCCAGCGGTATATACATTGAAAACTCTTTTACCACAGGTATTACAGGTGTTACAAAGACTGTTGTCATTGAGGATAACGACATCTACGGATGTCAATATGGTCTGATTATCGGAAACCAATGGTCTGGTTATGCAGGAGATGTCGATATCGTGGTGACCCTGAACAATAACCAGATTCATGACAGCCATGCGAGTAGCGGAATATATCACGGTGGAGTGATCATCACTGATGAAGGCAAAGATGTAGGATCATCAGTAACTGTGCACAGTCATGGAAACACCATCAGCAACAATGGACCCGATGGTGGATATTTCATATACGCGGATGATAACGGTGCTATCACTGCAACCATCGAGGAAGACACGTTCATAAATAACGGTGTCGATGGTGACGATGCCGGTGGAATATACGTAAATGACTATGGAACCCCATCCATTGGAAGCTCCTATGATGTGACAGTAAATTATTGCATATTCAGCGGAAACCTCGCTTACGGGATACAGAATGATTACGTTGGTACTACGATTCATGCTGCATACAATTACTGGGGTGATGCTTCTGGTCCATATCATCCAACAAAAAATCCAAGTGGTCTCGGCGACTCTGTAAGCGATAATGTTGATTTCAACCCATGGACAGCGTGGTCGGTGACCTTGAATTTTATAGAATCAGTGAAAGGAAAACAGGACACCGCGGTGTTTGGTGAGGCACCTGACGCGACTGATGGGAATCCGTCACTTCCAGATTCCTACGATGTCCCAAAACCAGGAGAACCGCCTGCACCCTACCTCTATGTGTGGTTTGAAGCTGGTTATTCAGCACCTTACAATCGATTATGGAAGGATTACAAGCTCTATCCTGAAACCCTAGATAAAATCTGGACTCTAAAGGTAATAGCAGATACGTCTGGTCCAACATTTGACACCACTGATATCACAATTACCTGGGATAAAACGAAACTTGCGTCAACCGAGTATCGTGATGTTGACTTGTATTTGGATACGTTACAAATTGCTGATATGCTCGCTGTTGGTACGGTGACCTTTGCTGCAACTCCGGGTGCTGTTAATAATTTACAGATTAAATGTCATGTGAACCAGCTACCAACGTCAGCAGATAAAACAGTGACAAAAGATGAAGATAATCCATATACCTTCCTGTTATCAGATTTTGCTTTTACCGACCCAGATACTGCGGTCTACGGGGATCAATTAGAGAAGGTGAAGATCACCCAGTTAGAAACTGATGGTTCACTGACATTAAGTGGATCAGATGTTTCATTGGACCAAGAGATCTCTCGTGCAGATATCGATGCAGGAAATTTGAGATTCACCCCTGATCCAAATGAGAATGGAAATCCGTATGCTAACTTCAAATTCAAGGTCAGCGATGGTCTTCTCTATTCTGCTTCTGATTATACGATGACCATTAAAGTAAATGCAGTTAATGATAACCCTGACGCAGTTGATGATACAGTATCACTACCAGAAGATTCTGTCGCCTATGAAATAAATGTACTCGCAAACGATGTTGATATCGATGTAGGAGACGTCTTAAGTATCAGCGCTGTAGGAACACCATCGCACGGAACAGCAGCAATAGACGGAGTTAAAATCGACTACACACCAACTAGCAACTATGTAGGCACAGACGAATTCACCTACACCATCAGCGACGGAAACGGCGGATCCGATACCGCTACCGTCCATGTCACAGTCACAAACGTGAACGATAACCCTGATGCAGTTGATGATACAGTATCACTACCAGAAGATTCTGTCGCCTATGAAATAAATGTACTCGCAAACGATGTTGATATCGATGTAGGAGACGTCTTAAGTATCAGCGCTGTAGGAACACCATCGCACGGAACAGCAGCAATAGACGGAGTTAAAATCGACTACACACCAACTAGCAACTATGTAGGCACAGACGAATTCACCTACACCATCAGCGACGGAAACGGCGGATCCGATACCGCTACCGTCCATGTCACAGTCACAAACGTGAACGATCCTCCGGTGGTCAGTGACATTCCCGATCAGACAATAAACCAGGGCGGGAGTTTTGCCCCCTTTGATCTAGATGGCTACGTCACTGATGTGGATAACAGCGATGACCAGATTACGTGGACATACTCTGGTAACACGCATCTTGTAATTAATATCGATAGCGGTCATGTTGTAACCATAACAGTTACACCCTCAGATTGGTACGGCGCAGAAACCATCACCTTCACAGCCACTGATCTAGATTATGCCTCTAGTTCAGATGATGCAACATTCACCGTATTACAATATCATTCAATTTCTGTAAAAGAACACTGGAACCTCATCTCAATCCCTGTGGACGAAACTATCTCCAAAGCTGACATTATCGTCAGATACGGTGGCCATGACTACACATGGGCGGAAGCGCTAAGTGGAACTGAACCTATCGTTTTGAATTCCATCTACGATTGGTTACGGGGTACTCAAGCATATCAAACCACCGACACTCTTGTGCCAGGAAACGGATACTGGATGTGGGCTTACTTCGACTGCGAATTACTCATTGCAAGTAATGCGGTTGGAACTGGGCATATCACTGATCTCCAAACGAAATGGAACATCATGGGTCTCCCCTACAGCACATCACTCCCTGCAACCAGTCTTATTACCACATACGGTGGACACGATCATACTTGGACAGAAGCCACCATCGACGAAAACATCATCCTTGGATTCATCTACGGATGGGACAGTACCACGCAAATGTATGCGTTAAAGACCACGTTCGAACCAGGCCAAGGATACTGGATGTATGCGTATTATGATTGTCTCTTAAAGAAGATAATTTAAAGCAGTGATGAAAATGAAAACGAACAGTAACTCAAACAAAAGGCTGGTACCGCTCGCGCTCACTCTCATGGTAGCGCTTGTAACCTTGACTCTCTGTCTCATAAGTTCTGCGGGGGCTCCTCTGCCCTCACTCTTTAAAACAAACGCTAATACTCAAAATCCATTCCTCACTGATCATATTGCTCCACTGGATGACAGAGCTATTACCTGGGACGTGCGGATGAACTTCAGTGAAACAGGGGGAAAAACCGATTACGTCTACTTTGGTGAGGCACCTGATGCCCGTGACGGTCCACCTGCTGATATCTATGATGTTGCAAAACCACCAGCACCAATGCCGTCCTATATTCGAGCCTATTTAAAAGATGGTCTTCCCTCACCTTATGTTAATTTATGGAAGGACTATCGTCAATACCCTGAAAACGCTAAAGTCTGGAATTTATCAGTACTATGGTACCCTGAGGATGAAGAAACAAATACAACCAACACGATGTCGTGGAGTACAGCCAAAATCAATGCCAGCGAATACGACAAAGTCGTGTTAACTAATGCCAGTGGTGTTCTCGTTCCGAATATGCGCACCACCAGTAGTTTTACCTATTATGCTATACATAATTACATACACACTTTTAAAATAGAATGCACGGTCGATACCAAACCACCTCAAATAATCAACCATTCACCCAGTTCTGGAGAAACCGGCGATTCATTCACCTTTAATGCAAGCGTTTTCGATGATATGACACCTAAAAGTGCGTTGACTGTGCAAGTGAACTGGGCTCATGGCAGTCTCTCGGGAAACGACACCATGACCAATGCAAGTGGGAATTATTTCGTCAAAACCATCACACTCAGCAACTACAGCACGAGTGCCTTAACCTATCATTTCTATGCAAAAGATACTGCAAAGATACCTAACGTAAATTACACAGCACAACTATCAGCACCCGTCAGCGATGACGAGCTTCCAACCATCACAGGTGATTCCGGGAATGTGGTTGTCGGAACTGGGAACACAATCACTCTCTGGGTCTCTGCGACGGATAACATCGGTGTCACGAGTGCGAAGGCTACGATTGATTTGGTTGATCATGCTATGGCGTTTAACTCTGGTAATTCGCATTGGGAGTACGCGTATACGGCACCCTCTGGTAGCACCGCAGGTCATGCCTACACTGTCACAGTATACGATCTAGCTGCAAATTCACGGACTAACGCCTCTCGTACCATCACAGTGAACGATGACGATACCCCGGTTATTACTGGTGATTCTGGGAATGTGGTTGTCGGAACTGGGAACACAATCACTCTCTGGGTCTCTGCGACGG
>JADBLO010000126.1:4468-6370 GCA_014894395.1 Thermoplasmata archaeon | reverse complement strand
CCCGGAACGCCGGGCGCGGGTTGTTATGCTTCGTAATTTTCGCATTTACTTGGACATATTATTTCAGCACAATTTCCAAATTGGGCCTTAATACAATTTTTAAAAGGTTCTTGTATTTCACGATAAGGACAAGAACCTTCAAATTGCCTGCTACCTTTGCATATTGGTATATCACCGAAATATGATAGGTGTTCGCAGGTTGCAAAACTTGATTGATTTAGATTGCAATAAACAAGATTTTTTTGAATTTCTTTTAACGAGTCCATTATTTCATTCATTTATTTCATCCACGAATTGCCCGGAACGCCGGGGGTGTTATTCTTTCGACCCTTTTATTTTATGGGAATGCAAGGCAATGATATCACCAACCCAAAAAAGCGGAACCCTGCGCCAAACAGCATTTACATCATCAAAATATTCATCCGTCGACTTTACTGTTTCTGAGTTCCCGTGCATACTATCCCCCTGGCTTATTGTTTGTTTCGTGTTCATGCCTTAATATATATCAAAGTTTAATCAAATGCAAGTTTATTTTTAATTTCCTTCAACTTTTTTTCAAATACATTCAACTCGGCTTCTATCTGCTCTGGTGATCGCGCTATCGGCCAGCCTTCTGATTCTGCGTAGCGTTTCTGTTTCCCGTGAGTTCTTCCTACTGCTCTGCCTTTTTTATCCTGCGTTTTTAGTTCCAGCTTTAGTCCAAGAAATAATCCATTCCCCAAAGGAGCAAACAAAAAATTGTCAGGCATACGTCCACCGATTTGCCCAAAGAACACCGCTTGAATCCACGGTGGAGTATTAAGCTTCATCCACGACATAAACCTATTTGGGAATCTCAGGTATGACCATCCCCGAAGCTCTATGGCATCGTTGGCATAGCTCTGTAGGTTATCCTCACTGCATTCAGCCTTCCCGGTTTTTGATCGTTCCGGTTGACTCCATTTTTTCTTTGGATATGCCAGTTTAAATTCATCAACGGTCATTTGATTTAATGAGCGTTCTTTTTTATGCTTTGGGAACATCATACGGGTATCATTTCTTCCCACGGCAGATACTTTGTTTTAACCTTAATTCCGTTTTCTTTAAGGCATGTTATTAATGAAAACGCTTTGTCGTGCGATGGTTCCGGCAACTTTACCGCTCCTGGCATACTGTTGTAGCCAACATAAACGGCTTCAGGCTTAATATCAAGTATCATTTTTAAAAACTCGTCATGGTCAAAATCCATGATCGGCTCAATGGTCACTATTTTTCGAGGCCACGGTAGCCGCATAAAGTCATAAGACCTATCGGTTGGTACCGGTGCCTTGCTTATTAGATGATAATCCTTATCGCGGTTAGTTTCGAGCGTAGTGAGCATGATATGGTTTGATTCTTCCGTGTTATAGTGCCGCAATAACCCGCAAACATCTCGCAATGCCTTCGGTGATTTCGACTGCCAGTAAAAGATTGATTTTTTTCTTAGGTATGTGCTGGCGACTATTTCGTCTATGTAGTTTGTTTCACAAAACGCTATGTCCCCGTTGCCGCATACAAAGATTGTTTCAGCGTTTGGTATTTTTGTCAATCTATCCCTGTGGAGGTGCGGTACAAAATTATAGCACAGCATGCAATTGTGCTTCTGCCTCTTTGCCTGCCGCTGGAATGTCGGCTTGCAGTAGGTACAATCAAACCAGCACCCCTTAAATGGGTTCCAAGTCTTTACGCCTTCATACATTTTACTCATTGTTCCGCTCCTGTAGTTTCAAGAATGTCTTTCAGCGCGTTCCGGTGGTTGGTATCATCCAACATTATAGGCGCTGCGTTCGTGATGTCCTCGTAAGCGTTGAACATCGTAGGAGGTACCTCGATGTCAGATACCATTGGGAAAATGCTTCCAACGTACCTGGGGTCTTTCTTGTC
>JADBLO010000126.1:3784-4368 GCA_014894395.1 Thermoplasmata archaeon | reverse complement strand
TTTTGTTCGTTCTCGGTTTTGTCCTCCAGAAAGTCGATTACTTCGCTGTTTTTCATGACAGGTGTATTCAGATAGGTGGTTTCATTGGTTCCCATTAAAACCTCTACCCACCGCTCTGTAGTGTGCAACTCAAGAGCAATTTCCTTGTTGGTAGGTTCTCTGCCATACCTCTGCTGGAGCTTTTCAACGGCTCCAGAAATCTTAGACGAAAGGTACGCTGCTGCCGGTGGAACCCTCACTACCCGGCTGGTATCGTGTATTAAGTTAAGAATGTGGTGCCGAATCCACCAGACTGCGTAGGATATAAACTTGAAGTTCTTTTTCTCGTCAAACCGCTTGGCGGCTTCGATGATCCCCACGTTACCCTCTTGAATGAGGTCCTGGAGTGGTATACCTGATGTAGAGTACCGTATGGCCACTAAGATCACAAAGCGCAAATTGGCGCATACCAGCCTGTTTATAGCCTTCTGGTCGCCGTTCTTGATTCTCCTGGCAAGGTCAAACTCCTCCTTAGAGGAGATAGGGTCGTACTTTTTGTCTTTGAGTGTCTCACTGTAGTTCATCACCAGTCCTCGCTTTCGGTT
>JADBLO010000126.1:0-3774 GCA_014894395.1 Thermoplasmata archaeon | reverse complement strand
TCCTCGCTTTCGGTTGAATGTTACCATTGTGGCGTTTCAATGTTTTCTTCAGGCATATTTTCAAACCTTGCGTACTCTTTTATGAAGGCCATTTTTGTTGTCCCTAATGGTCCATTTCTCTGTTTGCTTACTATTATCTCTGCCACTCCCTTTACCCCTTCATCGTCTTTATTATACACTTCGTCGCGGTAAACGAACATAACAACATCGGCGTCCTGCTCGATAGCTCCCGATTCCCGCAGATCGGAAAGCTGGGGACGATGGTTGCCGGTGCGCTGTTCTGGTGCTCGTGAAAGCTGAGACAAGGCAACCATTGGAACATAAAGCTCCTTAGCTACTCCCTTTAAGCTTCTCGATATTGCGCTTATCTCTTGCTGCCTGTTTTCATTGTTTGTAACAGATCCCATCAACTGTAAATAATCAACTATTATTAAATCAAGCCCAAACATTGATTTTTGTAGTTTTGATTTTGCCCGAAGCTCAGATATCGCTATTCCTGGAGTATCGTCAATAAAAATTCCAGACTCGCTTAATGGACCCGCTGCCAAAGATAGCTTTGGATAATCCCTTTTGGGTAACAGTCCTCTGCGAAGTAGGTGCATATTAACCCGCGCCTCTCCGCATAATAGTCTCTGCATTAATTGTTCTTTGGACATTTCCAAAGAAAAGATTAAAACCTTTTTTTCATATTTTAATGCTGCGTTTAAAGATGCTGACAAAGCAAAGGCGGTCTTTCCCATAGACGGCCTCCCGGCAACAATTATTAAATCAGTATTTTGCAGCCCGTTGGTTATTTCATCTAATTGATAAAACCCGGTTGGAACCCCTGAGAATACCTTTTTCGCATAATTGTCTATGCTTTCAAAAGCCTTTGGCAATAAAAGGCTTACCTTTTCGACCTTATTTGTTGTTTTGTTTTTAATAATATCGCTATTTTTTGTTTCAATCTTACTCACGATATCAAGCGCGGTCAACTCTTCACTAAAACAATCATTAATGGTTTCATGAGACATTGTTAATAGTGATCTTAATGATGCCTTTTCTATCAATATTTTTGTGTAATGTTCAATATTACCACTTACCGTAAGATTTTCCAATAGCTCATACAGGTATCCCTCTTCACCAACCGATTCAAAAATACCCTTCTTTTTTAAATCATTTGATATTGTTACGACATCAACTGGAACATTTTTATTATACAACTCAACCATACAGGCGAAAATTTTCCTATTGGCGCTGCTGTAAAAATCGTTTTCAGATAAACTTCCTATCACTATTGAAGCAGAAAACTGATCTGATATTGAAGATCCGAGTATTATTCGTTCCACGTCTAACGCTTGTGGAGGTATTATTTCTGATAGATTCATATACACCTTTTAAGCGACATATATTCTTTAAGGCTTTCTAAACACTTTTCTATATCTGACCCGATATTTATTTTACCTTGTAAAAATTCCCATAAGCGGTAATACTCTTCTTTGTTATCTATTCCAGGCCAATCCCACTTTATCCAATCGCCTTCACCATACACTCTGTCCCATATTTTTGAAGCCCAATATGTTACCTTGTACCCGGCATGGTCATCACCTACAAATTTTTCCCAAGCAGATTGAGGTTTACATTCTTTTTTCTTTGGTGCTGGTGTATCATAAGTCTTTGGGTCGAAAACCATGTTACACCGCATTGAAAGAGCGTTTGAATACGTCGTTGACCAGATAATCTTAGCTGACTTCTTCCTGGCCTTATACTTCCACCCTTCTTCAGATGACCAATATTCGTGTGCTTTTTCCATAGACCTAAGCACATTTATGTTTTGGTACATCTTCAACTTTTCCTGCTTTTCCAACCATTCTTTATCGTTTATAAATTTCTGGTAGGCTTCAGATTCTTCTTTCTGGTAGGTTGGGAAATCCTTCCTCCAAGATGTCTCGCCTGCGGTTATATCTTCTTTTTGTACTTCTTTACTGTACTTCTTTATTGGTATAGGTTGTCCCGTTTGGGACAGTTGATTGTCCTGTTCTGGACATTCCATTGTCCCGTTTGGGACAGTCGATATACCTACTTCTGTTTCGCATTTTAATATTACACCAAACAGTCCTCCATTTATAAGAGAAAACCAGTTTGTTCTATCGTACTTATTTTGATTATATTCGCGCTTTTGAATAACTCCATTTTCTATTAAGTTGTTGAGTATTCTATATATCTGTTTTTCTGACCAGCATGGAAATAATTCAGCCCAAGCTCTGCGGCTATTATAAATCCATACTGAACCATCATGGATATTTTTACCATTTGCTGCGCTTCTCTTAATCCAGTGAACTATCCACCATAAAAGAGCTGCTTCTTCAAAACCGTATTGTTTCGCCCAATCCATAGGTACTACCATCTGCTCAATCTGATTCATGAATCCTCCTAGTATGCTGGTTTGGCCGACCACTTGTCACGTAAAGCTGGATGACGCAAACAGTCCATACAAGCACCAAAATTTTCGCACTTCTCCATACCAGGGCAAACTGGCATACTTGACTTGTTAGCGGCTGGTTGGCCCGCTTCCATAATGTAGGCGCGTACTTTTCCAACCTGCCCGAAATCGTATGGTATTTTATATAAACGACAAAGGTTATTTAACGCATGCAAAGCTTGTCTCTTATTTATCCGCGCCATATAAAATCCTTTCTTAAAGGGCCACCTTGACGCTAACGTCCGATGCAAGCCGCAGTTTGTACTCAAATTAGCGAATGCGAACGGCTTGCATTTGTTGCACGAAGTTCGCCGCCACTCAATATTTTTAACGCGGCTCAATCCACCGCCGCTTGGTAATATCCCAATTGCGCAGCTCTCTTTTAAGGGCGGTTAGCGCATTGGCAAAGATATAATTATTTTCCGCACCAGACCGTTGTAATCGACCCGCAATACATGGTAACATCGCCCGAATATTATTATCAGTTTCATCAATATTTCTGCGCAATTCGTCAAAAACAGTTCTGATCATTGCTGATTCCATAAATGCCTCCTGCCGCGTTTATAGATGGTCGGCGGCGAATTTTGTGCAATGGTGCCAAATGGGTGAAGTTTACGCTTCGTAAATTTAGGCTTCCGCCACCCTTTGGCTGTTAGCGGAAGTGTTCGGCTCTTCAATAGTGTCAGCGGCGCATTTGCAACCTAAGAACGGTAAAGTGCATTCTAAGCACACAGGTTTTCGGGACTGTTGCAACAGCTCCCTTTGTTCGTCGGGATACCCGCCATAGGATAAAACCCCTGCCGAAGCGCACACTTTTCAGTATGACTTTGCGCCGCCTATAATTTCAAAGAGCCGAACATTTACACCAACGTTGCGCTACTGCCGAAGTTGCGGGATTTCCGCATAAATGGCACATAGCACCTGAGTAGTAGAAATCATCGGCCTAACAATACACTCCTTAGCAAGTTCCCGCAATTTTGGCATAGCGATGTTAGGCGATGCGGAAGGAGTAGCTACCCTAGTGTTATGAGGTCGGCGATTCCACTTAACTACAGCAAGCCGTTCTGAAATTGCGACCGGACCGCGACAATGACATTTACTGCATAAAACGTAATAATGTTCTCCATTGTTAAACTCTTCTATGTTTAGCATAGGTAACTTGTATTCATCGCGGTCCGATTCTTTTGCTAAACAAAATAGACATTGTTTCATTCTGCCGACCTCCTTATAATAATCGATTACGACTGTAGTTTCGCCTAACGGTTTAGCAAGGCAGAAGTTTGCCGCCACAGCTAAAACAGTAGATAATTTTT
>JADBLO010000061.1 GCA_014894395.1 Thermoplasmata archaeon | reverse complement strand
GAAAAAAATATTGGGAAATGTTTATTTACGTTCTTGGTTCAAAATCAGGACAATTTTCTAGACAACCACCTAAGGGTATTTCATTGCCCAATCGACACCGTTCGCTTTCCACATACTCTTTCCCATTAAGTGTAACCGTCGGAATACGATACTGTTCAAGATATTTGCACTTTATCATACTCTATCACTCCAGACATCATATTTTTGAAACATTTACTTCCTTAAAAACGTACCCTATCCAAGAACAAACTAGGGTTTTGTGTTATCGATAACCTTATTATTCTTTGTATTATCAGTTTATCATAGTATGAATAGAACGCGCGGGTTTGTCAATTTTCTTGAAAAAATGTTCCCCTATCGATTCCTTGCCGCAAAGATGACACGAGTGCCTCTTTTTAGGGAGATCATCAATAAAATGTTCTTTGATCAGACAAATCTGACGGTTATCCCCAAAGATACAATCATTGAAATCAAACTCGAGAAATCGATACAACCTCCTGATAACATCGTGCTTCCCTCACAGGTGGTTGAATATTTCATACGCAAAACCAACTATCGTTTTATCATGGATTTCTGTTTGTGTCGTGATGCGATGCATTGTAAGAACCATCCGATTGAATTAGGTTGTTTGTTCCTGGGGGATGCCGCACGAGGTATTAACCCTGAGTTCGGCAGAGAAGCAACCATGGAAGAGGCGTTTGCGCATGTGCGGAGATGTCGTGCGGCAGGGTTAATTCATTTGATCGGAAGGGATAAGATCGATGAGACATGGCTTGGTGTTGGATCTGAAGGAAAACTCTTGACGATCTGTAATTGTTGCAGTTGCTGTTGTCTCTGGAAGATACTGCCTGACCTTGACCCTCAGATAAGCTCCAAGGTGAAGCGAATGCCAGGCGTGGAAGTGACGGTGACTGAGAAATGTACAGGATGTGGAATGTGTATGGAGAATTGTTTCGTACATGCGATACACGTTCAAGATGGTCATGCGATCATCGGTGTTGATTGCAGAGGGTGCGGACGGTGTGCTGACCTTTGTCCAAATAAAGCGATTCACGTCACCATTGCTGATAAGCAGTTTCTTAAAAAGACAATAGATCGTATTGAATCCTCTGTTGAGGTTTCATAATTTGACATTCACTTTTTTATTTTCGAATCGTTACCCGTTCTACGGTGATGGTGTTGACTCTCCACTGAAAGATACATCAGTAAATTGTTCTTTTATTGTTTTTCATTTTTTTTTAAAAGAACTTCCATACCTTCATATCTGCACTTGCACTGTGTCCTGCGGTATCATACGCAACAACCTTGAGGGTATAAGCAAAAATGGCTTTCTCGCTCCATGTCCATGCATAGGGTGCGGTTGTATCATTTGCTTTGAGTTGTCCGTTGATGTAGAATTCCACTTTTGCTACCCCTGAATCGTTATCTGAGGCGGCAACCTCAACATCGATAGCAAAGAAAACAAGAGTTGTGATAAACGGCAGAATCTTGTTATTTCGGATGTAAATTGCTTTCTCAGGTTTGATAATGTTTACTATCGGTGGTGTCGTATCACCGAGCGTTTCTGTGGTAAAACTCCAAATAGCACCTAGGGTGGAGGTACCATGGTTATCCCAGGCAACGATCTTCCAGTAATAGGTTGTGTTTTCCTGAAGCGTCGTAGGTTGGTAGGAAGAACTTGTATGGTTGCTGATGAGTTTTGGTGGGGGGGAGGTCGTTCCAAGGTAGATGTCATAGGTGACGATATCACCCGTATCAGGATCGCCTCCGGTCCAGCTGAGAGTTGTATTGACATCCACATCTATTGCTCCATTCGCTGGCGAGGGATTATCGGGGGTATATGGTGGGTTATTCGGTGAGGGTATTGTAACAAATGTCCAAAGAGGACCAGGGGTTGATGCATCATGGTTGTCCCAGGAGACAATTTTCCAGTAATACTGTGTGTTATAGGATAAGGGTGGGAGGTCGTAGTTTGTTCCCGATTGATTCGCCATTGCTTTCGGTGGAGGGTTGGTCATCCCAAAATACACATCATATAAAACCCAGTCATCGACATCAGGGTCTCCACCAGTCCAACTGAGAGTTACGCTAATAGGGACATTGGTTGCTCCATCGGAAGGGAATGGATCTGATGGTGGATATGGTGGATTATTCGGTTCTTCCATGGTTGTGAAATCCCAGATGGAACCCTGCGTGGATGCATCATGGTTATCCCAAGCAACAATCTTCCAGTAATAGGTTGTTTCGTAGTTCATCTGACCGGGATCATAGGAGGTCCCCGTTTGATTACTCACGACTTTAGGGGGTGGACTAGTCATTCCAAAGTACACATCGTACGTAACCGTATCACCCGGATCAGGATCACCGCCATTCCAACTCAAATCAGCGTTGATGTCAACACTAGTCGCATGATTCGCAGGCTGGGGGTCTGAGGGCAGATAGGGAGGGTTATTCACCTCATTTTCTGTGGTGAAATCCCATATTGGACCCGAAGAAGACGCACCGTGATTATCCCATGCAACAATCTTCCAGTA
Source organism: Thermoplasmata archaeon (assembly GCA_014894395.1). Classification (GTDB taxonomy): domain Archaea; phylum Thermoplasmatota; class E2; order DHVEG-1; family DHVEG-1; genus SM1-50. The sequence continues at coordinate 3,995 of JADBLO010000061.1, read as the reverse complement.
ATAGGTCGTTTGGTAATTCATCGTCCCGGGGTCATAGAAGGTACCAGACTGATTGCTGACGATTTTCGGAGGTGGATTGGTCGTCCCGAAATAAACATCATACAGCACGGTGTCTCCAGGATCAGGATCGCCACTGGTCCAACCGAGATTTGCATTGATATTAACACCGGTAGCGTGGTTAATTGGATTTGGAGAGTTGGGGGCATAGGGTGGATTGTTTGGTACAGAGGTTGTAGTGAAATCCCACAGTGGGCCTGGTGTAGAGGCACCCCGGTTATCCCATGCGACGATTTTCCAGTAATATGTCGTATTATAACTGAGTATACCAGGATCGTATGTGGTACTCGGATACCCAATACTCACAACAGGTGGGGGATTGGTTGTACCAAAATAGATATCGTAGGTGACGGTATCATCAGGGTCGGGATCCCCACCAGTCCAACTGAGATCGCTATCAATCATTACACCGTTTGCATGATTTTGAGGATTTGGATTACTTGGGACATAAGGTGGATTATTAGGAACAAACGTTGTCGTGAAATCCCATATCGGACCTGATTTTGATGCACCATGATTATCCCAGGCAACGATCTTCCAATGATAGGTGACAAGATAATTCATCGTTCCGGGATCGTATGAGGTTCCAGTCTGATTGCTGGCGACTTTTGGAGGGGGATTGGCAATTCCGAAGTACACGTCGTACAGAACGGTATCTCCTGGGTTAGGATCCCCGCCGGTCCATGCGAGATCAGCGTTTATGTCGACTCCGGTTGCATGGTTAGGGGGATTGGGACTACTTGGTTCATAGGGCAGCGAGTTTGTCATGAAATTCCAAAGGGGGCTTGATGTCGATGCACCATGATTATCCCAAGCGACAATCTTCCAGTAATAGGTCGTACCATAGGTGAGTAACGGTAAATCGTAGGCCGTAGCAGATTGATTACTGGCTACTTTTGATGGTGGGTTAATGGTTCCAAAATACACATCGTACGTCACTGGGTCACCATCTGGATCACCCCCAGTCCAACTCAGATCAGCGTTGATAGCAACACCAGTTGCGCCAAGAGGAGGATTTGGAGAACTAGGTTCATAGGGCGCTCTATTTTCCGTGGTGAAATCCCATATGAGTCCTGATGCTGATGCACCGTGGTTATCCCAACCGACAATCTTCCAGTAATAATGAACATTGTAACCCATGGTCCCAGGATCATACGATACATCGGATTGATTGGCAGAAACCTTTGTGGTTGGTGGAGTAATTGTACCGAAGTACACATCATACGTGACCGTATCACCGGGGTTTGGATCGCCACCAGTCCAACTTAGATCAGCGTTGATAGAGATACCTGTTGCACCGTTTGCTGGGTTTGGGCTACTAGGTAAGTTAGGAGGGTCGTTATGGGTGGTAAAGTGCCAAAGAGGACCTGCTGCTGAGGCACCATGGTTATCCCATGAAACAATCTTCCAATAATAGGTTGTCCCATAGTTCATTGTCCCTGTATCATATGAAGTACCTGACTGATTACTCACAATTTTTGATGGCGGGATTGTCATTCCAAAATAGACATCATAAGTAACGGGATCTCCATTGGGATCTCCACCAGTCCAACTGAGATCAGTGGTGACAGAGACGTCTGTTGAATCATTGGCTGGGTTGGGGCTGCTGGGGGTATTTGGTGGTTCATTGAGTTGCCATTTCACACTCCATTTATCAAGCTTTGGAGTGGTGGAAGGATTTGCTCTTGTGAACGTTGCCTTCAACCGAATGGTCGGCGCAGTAATACCATGCGAATAAAGATTCCAACCTGGCAAGACATTTTGAAGGAGCAGAGCTCCGGATGTTCCAGCTAAGATATCGAAAGTAATGGTACCATCGAAATACGTAGCGTTAAAGATATCCCATGTGTGAAAGTTCGTTGGAATAATTTGAACAGAAGTCACATGAGCGGATAATACAATCTGTTTTTCAGTACCAATGGAATAGGTCACACTCGATCCCGCTATTGAAGAGGACATTAAATTACTATACACATCAGGCATGTCATCCCATGGAGAAGGATACGTAATCCGAATATCCTCCCAACTGACAAAAACTTTATTGTTACCAACGCCGATATTCGCCCAATTGGCAAGAGCAGAAGAACTCGTAGATAATTGAATATCACCACCGGTTATTTCTCCATTTGATGATATCAATTTACCCCAAATCAATCCAAAATTACTATCAGAACCTTTGCTATTAAATGAAATAAAGAATGATGAAGAAAGATATGGCGCAATATCAGTCCGAACGAACTCACCTGATTTAATTTCGAACGTATTCACAACCACATTCCCAGATGAATCAAATATCTTCCCCCAGATATTACCCCACCAGTCGCCGCTACTAATGTCATCATTATTCCATGTCACAAGGAAACGCTGGGTTTGCTCACAAAACTCGACACTCGGGAAGTTATAATCAACAGCATCGCTACCCGTAGCAATTGTGATTGTACTCCCAATCTGATTGAGGTTTTCATCAAAGATACCACCTTTTAGACTAAAAGGACCGATATCTGCGGTGATTCCCTCTTCCCATACAATCATATAGCGCTCGTGAATCGGATCAAAAGCAACCGATACTTCACATTGACTATATGTTGCTGTAGCAATACCTTTTTCACCACCAACAGGGTTACCGTTCGTATCATAGAGTCTTCCATAGATGTTGTAGTTGGTCTCACCATTTCGGGCATCTTCCCAGACAACACAAAATCGATTGTTTACTGAATCAAATTGAACGTTTGCATCTGCCTGGCAATCCGCTGCAGAACATACATCAATGACTGAACCGAGTTGTAATTGATCGCCGCTTCTCACAACCGTTCTTGCTTTAATATCCTCTGTGGTTACACTGGGGTGTGCGACCGTATCATAATGCTCCCAGGCAACAAAATATTTTCCACCACCATAGTCAATAGACGGATTTTCGTTCCTATAATAGAGAGTACCATCATTAAAGACCTGTTTGTCATCAACTAACCTGTTTCCATTTGTATCATACATTGAGGCTCTGATTTCTTGTTTAAAACCCCAGGTGTATGGTGGCCACCATGGTTGTCCTTCTTCCCAGGCAGTTAAGAACTCACCATTCCCATAACACACATCGGGATCCCAAGTCCCTTCATTGTTTGCATGATTTGTGGTTTTTTCGTCATCAGCCCAGTTTGCTGACCAACTAAAAACACCAGAATAATTGCTTTGACTGGTTGCTGACGGATTTCCATAAAAGAGATACATCGTACTTGTTCCCATTGGAAGAGAAGGTACTTTCATCCATACGTTTGCTGACGTCGCATTATATCGCTCAATCCAGTAATTTAACCAGCTGCTCGGATTGTTCTCGTGTTTAAATCGTATATCCTGATATGCTGACTGCATTCCTGATTCATGAATGATGATGAAGTGTATTGCATAATTATTGAGTACTTCACCGGCAGTATTGGTAATCGTAATGGGTTTCATTTTTGTCCATGCGGGATTCGTCCAAACAGAGTAGGTGTTGGCCATAGAAACCTGACTCAGTGAAACCACATAATTATCTGACTGACCAGCCCCTGGCGGAGTTGGATCAATTTTTGACGCATTATTAAAGGTATCTTCCCAGATGTTTGTGGATAATAATCCAACCTCATCTCTGTTGTTTAAAATGTTTTTTTTGTCATTTACATTTGTTTTAATAACCGCTTGAGTGATCGAAGCGACAATCAAAACAAAAAATAGTAGCGTCGAACATATTCTCAAAAAAGTATTTTTTTTCCTCATACTATCCCCCGTATCATTTGACATTATGTTGCATGTTATATATAAACATATTCGAAAAAGTATACTCTTTTGTCTTTTTTCTGATGATGTTTTCTTCAGTTCTTGACAAAGTAGCGTTCTTTATTATCTATGGAAAATGAAATAAGGGCTGCGCCCTTATAATCCCCCGTTCCGCCTCGTTTCCTCGG
>JADBLO010000139.1 GCA_014894395.1 Thermoplasmata archaeon | reverse complement strand
GATATCGCACTCCTCATACAAAAACGTTTTCAATAATCTACATACACGACCTTATATCAAAGGTGTAGAAGAATGTATTTCATTTCTGAAGGAACGCCACATTCACACCGCAATTGTAAGCGCTGGTCTTGACATTTTAGCAGAAAAAGTCGCTCATGACATCGGGATTGATTATACGTATGCAAATCAAGTGAAGGTTGGTACAGATGGACGATTGACTGGCGAAGGTGTCCTTCATGTTGAACTCATGCATAAGGATAAAAACGTCAAAGCTCTTGCAAAGAAACTTCATCTTCCATTGGAAGCATGTGCAGCGGTTGGGAATTCGTGCTTTGACATTCCCATGCTGGAGACCTGTGGACTTGGAATTGCATTTAATCCAGAGGATACCTGTGTGGTAAAGTGTGCTGATGTCGTCATTGAAGGGAAAGATTTGAGCAGGTTAATCCCTACCCTCAAATTATATGTCTAACTATTTATTCAGCAACAAAACTACTTGTCCACGCAGGTCGGTCTGGTTGTTGTCCGTTCTCCAACTGTTGTTTCCATTGCTCATCCGTCAAACGATTAGACATTGGTTGTTTGAATTCATAGTAGCTGAACACTGGACCTGCACCTGCAATGATTCTACCATCAGGGCATTTATATGCAACGACAATCAGATCAACGTAACCAACACCTTCTTCAAGCACCTGTAGAGTATTCGTATCGGTGTGGACGTCAGCGATAATGGTGGTTTCTTTTCCTTGGTTGTTCACACCGGTGACAATACTGGCGAGTTGCTCACCAAAGTTTCGAATAAACGTATAATCGTCATCAGTCAGTTCTTTTCCCTCGAGTTCATCCTTTGAAATATTGAGTAATCGTTCGAGTACCACTTCTAAATTGTATAGACGATTTGTTTCTGTTTGATTCAAGACGTTAAGATCGGTGAGTCCTGTTCTTGTCATCTTTGTCAGTGCAAGTATTCGCGCATAAAACTCAGGGACTGGTTCGACATAACCAACAACAGGTTTCTCCTCAGGCGGAATGGATGTAATTTTTGGGGTGTAACTCTGTTTTGCATACAGGATCGTATCATGTCTTAATTCTGTCCATGATGCAAGCGTTGTTTGAAGTTCTTTGTCCGCCCATGCGTTGGATTGCATAAAGGACGGATACTTAGTATCAAACTTACTAAGGAGCGGCTTCAGAGTGTATAGCCAGCTCCAGTACAAGTTTCGATTCCATTCGGTCACATTCAACGAAGAAAAGTGTGCAGAAAGATTTTCTATCTGCCTATCGTAGAACTCATATTGTGTATCACCCTCGGCATTGAGGAGTTCTCGTGCTCTTGTTGAACCAAGGAGTGTCATGATGTCAAGCCCTCGCGGCATGATTCGCTGTCCCATTCCATAGGTAAATGGTGTTCCATCGCCTGTGTATTGGCCTGTAGTTGGGAAAACTAAATTTTGAAACATATAGGAATCTGGAATGAATCGCTGACCCATCAGTCGCATCCCCTTAGTTTTCTCGAGCACCTCATAGAGTTGATCTCTCGTGAATGGCGGTTGAATTCCAACGTCCCCTGTCCCCCCATAGATTTGTGGGCTTCGAAGTTGTGCTAATGTTCCCAAGAGGTCCAGCATTTTTGTCTCATTTGTAAATTCTGTGGTGTTGAACTGTGATCCGAATACGGTTTTGATGCTAGTGAGATATTCAAACGGGATGAGATCATCACCGGTTCCAACAAAGAATGTGGTAACAACATAGACTCTCTGCCAGAGTTTTTCAAGTGGCTCATCGTTTATTGTGAGAGAAGATAAGGCAGTTGAGATAAGACATGCTTGAATAGTCGCGATTTTTGCATCCATTTCATTTATAATATCACTACCACGTAGTAAGAACGCGATTCGTCCGTACCACATCATCGCTTTGAAGTATCGTTTGAGTTTTTCTGATTGGGTGTAATGTCCACGCGGTTTGTATTGAGAGTAATCCTCTTTGTAATGGAAGATCGAGCTATCCTGAAACCCCTCATGTGCTTCGATGAAAGAGAGTTCTTCGGTAACATTGTCGCTGATGTAGTTAGGAATGGAGAAGGAAACGGTTTTGATGGTCTCTGAATTGTTATATTCATCTGATGGTATCTGCAGCAGAGAGAGAGCGACGCTAAAGAAGCCGACGTTTCGTCTGGCTGCTTCTTTCAAATCAGGTTCTATGAATGTGTCGTAGTCTTGTATTGATTTATCGAATAATGCTTTGCTAAGGTCAAGAATATTGTCGAAAAATTCCCGCTCTTCGATTCCTTTCAATGTTTGATCAAACAGAATATGATAGAGATGCAGGAGTGTATCAGAGGTAACGAAAATAGGGATGTCATGATTTTTTAAATAAAGGTATACTCCAGTCGAATCATTCTCTGCGCCAAAATCTCTGACAAAAAATCCGTTGTTTTTCAGCAGTTCCTTCTGTTGATTCGTAAGAGTAAATACATTATCAACAGTATTAAAATTTACGATTGTTGAGAGATCTAACGGAAGGCTGTATTGTGGCGTCTGCGTATTGATTGTTATTTCTTCAGAGGAGTAATACGATGCCATCATAGATTTTGGGTTATCTGAATGTATGTTGTTCACAGAAGGGATAATAATGATATTACTACCGGGTCCTGGTTGCTGAACGCATCCGCTAAAACTCGTAGCAAGAAAGAGGCTTACAATTACTATTCCAATAAATTTTTTTATGGTGTTCATTTCGTATCATCCTCGACTACTCAATATCGATAATTGTATATATATTTGTGGAAGATGTTTGGGAAAAACCAAATGACGATACCTTTTAATCTCTCTTGTTCTATGTCACAAATAAGATTCCTATGGTTCTTGATAATCTTGGAGATTCGCTGAAGCGAACAATTAAAAAAATCGCAAACGCGGTCCATGTCGATGCACAACTTGTAAAAGAAGTCGTACGAGACATCCAACGAGCATTGTTACAATCAGATGTCAACGTCAAACTTGTTCTTGAGCTCTCCAAAAAAATAGAGCAGCGTGCGCTTGAGGAGAAACCACCTGCAGGGATGACGAACCGGGAGCATGTTATTCATATTGTCTATGATGAGCTGGTTCGTATTGTTGGAGCGTCCCGGGAACTTGCGATTCGCAAGCAGGTCATCATGATGGTTGGGTTGTACGGCCAAGGGAAATGTGTTCACGGAGACAGCATGATTGCTCTTGGATCCGGCGACATTGTTACCGCTGAACAGTTATACGAGCACTATGCAGCAATCCGTAGGGCAGAACAGACTGAAGATGGGACTATCATCGATGTGTCGAATGACGATCTCGTTGTTCCATCGTTTAATCCTTCTGTTTTTACCATGGAGCCAAAAAAAGTGACTCATCTGTGGAGGCTCAACGGGAAAAGCTTGTTGGAAATTTCTCTGGATGCAGGAAACGACTGTTCAGTAAAAGTCACTCCAGAACACCCATTTTTTGTCCTGAGAAACGGAAAATTCCTTCAGCTACGCGCCGATGAACTCCAACCACAAGATTATATCGCGGTTCCTCGAGAGTACCATGTTGTGAAGGATAAACAGTATGATCTGCTCACTGATTTAAGACAGCTTGATCTTGATATATTCCTTCCAGCTGCTGTTGCAAAATCCTATATGACTACACATTTTCCTTCAATGAAAACGGCACTTGCGCAACTCAATACGAAGAGAAACTATTGCAAATTTACCTCATATGTAAAGAAAGGAAGAATCCCTCTACGGTATCTCGATGATACTACTTGTCCAAGGGATTCACTCAGGATTAAACACTATCCGGCGCGAAAAAGCATCAGGTTTCCACGGTTTTTAACCCCTGATCTAGCTGAGTTCGTAGGGTATTGTATCGGAGATGGGCACCTCACTAGAGGGTATCTTGAGATCACTTCTGCTGATAAGGAAATCATTGAGCGGATCAACCACCTTGGGAAAGATCTTTTTAATCTTACTGCCGGGATTAGGAAGGATAAGAGATCCAACGCGTATAGAATTGTCTTTTCATCAACAACTCTTTCGATGATATTCACCCGTGTTTTTGGGTTTCCGCAAGGGCGAAAGAGTGCGATCATCAAGATTCCGCCCTGTATTTTAAAAGGGTCAAATAACGTCCTGTCTCGATTTTTACGTGCTTATTTTGATTGTGATGGATCGGTGTGTAGAAATTACAGACTCGTTGAACTCACTTCGAAGAGTGAAACGATTGTAAAACAAGTGAATTTGTTGTTGCGGAGATTCGGTATCTTTTCCGGTGTTTCTGTAAAGAAAATCCATGCTCAGCGATATTGGAAACTAATGATCGAAGCGCGATACACTGAATCATTTGCTGAGGCGATCGGTTCACTTATCAAGAGGAAACAAGCACGACTAGCTGCGTTTTCAAGAATGGGTTCCTTTCAAGGGTGTGGCAAACATGATATGATACCTCTTGGGTGTGTCTTACAGAATCTTCGAGATGCTCAGGGGATGTCCCGTGGAGAGATACAGACTGCCGTAAGGAGTTATGGTATCTACGAAAAACGGGGCAGAATCTCCAGAGAAGCGCTCACGAAACTGTGTGCATTTTATTTAGCAGAACACAAAGGGGACCTACTGGACATCCTTCATCTCGTGAAAAATAAACAAAACCTGTTTGACCGTTACCCCTGCGGGAAAGTCAATGCGGTTCTCTATTTCTTTACCTCACAAAACATACTGGAAAAAACGCATGATCATCTCTTAATAACAGGGCAAGGCGAGGACTTCATTACGAACGCAGACAACTACAATGCAGAGCAAACTCTCCAGTTCCTCCAGCATCTTGCCTCTTCTGACGCCTGCTGGATTCAACTCAGACAGATACAACCTACAGAATGTCCAAGATATGTCTATGATTTCACTGTAGAAGATAACCATAGCTTTATTGCTAATGGTATCGTCGTCCATAACACAACCAGCTGTGGAAAACTGGCTACATATTTTAAGAGAAAAGGGCTTCGGCCTGCGTTAATCGCTGGTGACGTTCACCGTCCAGCAGCCTACGAACAATTAAAGCAGATCTCTGAGCAAGTCGAGGTTCTGTTCTATGGAGATAAAAACGAGAAAAATGCGGTGAATGTCATCAAGGAAGGTCTTAATAAATTCAAGCGGACCGCTGATGTGATTATTGTTGATACATCAGGACGTCATAAACTAGAAGCTGATTTGATTTCTGAGATGAAGAATATTTTTAAGGCGATTAAACCAGATGAGAAGCTTCTGGTGATGGATGCAGCGATGGGCCAGCAGGCTGGCCCACAGGCTAGAGCCTTCAATGATGCAATCGGTATCACCGGTATTGTTCTGACGAAGCTTGATGGAACGGCCAAAGGTGGTGGTGCGTTGAGTGCTGCTGCTGAGGTTGGTGCCCCGATCGTGTTTGTGGGAACAGGTGAGCATTCCGCTGATTTTGAGAAGTTTGATCCGTCAGGTTTCATCTCACGACTCTTAGGTATGGGTGATATTAAATCCTTGCTGGAACGTGCTGAAGAAAGCCTGAAAGGAAAGGATGCGGAGAAAACCGCGCGAAAACTTATGTCTGGCAAGTTCAATCTGAATGACATGTATGAACAGATGAATATGATCTCTGGGATGGGTCCGTTGTCGAAGATCGCAGAGATGCTTCCTGGTGGTATGTCTGGGAAATTGAAAAATGTAGATATGGATGAGACGCAGAATAAGCTGAAGAAATTCCGGATTATTATGGATTCAATGACAAATGAGGAGCGGGAGGACCCAGAGCTTATCCAGGCATCGCGGATTAAACGGATCGCGAGGGGTGCTGGTGTGGAGAATAAGGACGTCAAAGAGGTGCTGAAATATTATAATATGACCAAGCGGATGATGAAAGGTTTTTCCAGCGATCGGAAGATGCGGCGAAATCTGATGCGACAACTTGATTTTGGGAAATGATTGTTTTGGAAGTATGTTGTTTAAGAATTATGATGATCTGGTTTTGAATGGTCAAACACCGGTTCTTCAGCAGAAACGAAAGGATGTCCTTGATATACTAACTGCTGCGGTAGATGCAGTACACCCCTATCGCGTTGTGAAAGATGTCTTTTACGGCACGCAGCTGGTATTTGCATCGGAAGCCATTGATCTTTCTTCTTTTGATCATCTGTATGTTGTGGGTTTTGGAAAGGCAAGCGTGGGTATGGCACAAGCAGTCTGTGATGCGGTGACTGTAACAAAAGGTGTTGTAATAACAAATGATCCATCTGCAATAATTACAAATCATTCAATAGAGGTTATTACAGGGGGGCATCCTCTTCCAAATGAAGGCAGTGTCCGTGGTGCGGAAAAAATCCTTGATCTCTTAGGCCAGTGCAGTGAGAACGACTGTGTGATCGTTCTAATATCCGGTGGCGGATCTGCGTTATTCTGTAAGCCTCGTGTTCCACTCAATGATCTACAAAAAACGATCGATCTGCTGTTACGGTCCGGTGCGAGTATTGATGAACTGAATACGATTCGGAAACATCTTTCCTTGGTAAAAGGTGGGCAGCTTGCTCAATATACAAAAGCAGTTATCGTCTCTCTTATTATCTCCGATATTGTGCATGATCCGATCACGTCGATTGCGTCCGGTCCTACATCTCCTGATCCAACCACATTTTCTGATGCAAGAGAAATTCTTAAACGATATGAACTTTGGACGAATATTCCAGCAACCGTACGAACAGTCATAACGGAAGGTATCGCTGGGCGTATTTCTGAGACTCTCAAAGAAAATGATCCCGTTTTTGAGACTGTATTTAATTTTATTATAGCAAATAATGAACGTGCATGCCAAGGTGCTATAACGAAAGCAAAAGAACTTGGATATGATGTAAAACTGATGACGACGTCAATCACTGGTGAAGCACGGGTTATCGGCAAGTATTTAATAAACAGAGTAAAACAGAGTCTCTGCCATAGAAAGACTGTTTTTATCACCAGTGGCGAAACAACCGTAACGGTACGGGGTAGTGGGTCGGGTGGACGGAACCAAGAATTAGTGCTCAGCTGTGTGAAGGAGATCGCAGGCAATGATTTAGTTGTCGCCTCCTTTGCTACTGATGGATTTGATGGGAATAGCGATGTTGCTGGTGCTCTCGCCGATGGTTTTACGCTTCCTCGTGCCCTGAAAAAAAAGCTGGATCCCTCTCGTTTTTTAGAGCAAAACAACTCTTATGTTTTTTTCCAAGGATTGGGTGATACGCTTCGTACCGGTCTTACAGGGACGAATGTGATGGATATCCAGATATTGATACGATAATGAACCATCATTTTTTTCATGATACGAAATTAATAAACTTTTTAAGGAGGAAAGAGATAACAAATTGGGATGACCTCAATCAAAAAACTGTACCAAAACTAATATATAAATATATCGCATAAATATAGTATAAAGGATGATTAGTTACTATATACCAAGAAAGTATTTAAGTGGGCAAAAGTAATATAAACAATTAAAAATCTATATGTGGAGATAAAATATGTCTATGAATCGTCCGATGAAACTTTCTCTTACTGTCAGTATTATCGTTTTCCTTGTTATAGGTTTCATTCTTCCAAGTAGCGTTATCGCGATACATATCGATGACATTGATGGAATATGGACTGATAGTTTTGAAGACAGGAATACAACGAAAAGTCTTACCAACGGTACAAGTCAATGTATATGGGAGGACGGAACGATCCTTCTTGCTCGAACCTCTACGGGGGGACGAAATTATACCTTTGCAGACGGGGGCTCCTTTCTAGATAATGACCATAAGGCCTACTATTACCAGTCTGCTCTGCCAATCAATTTGCTTTCTTTCCTCTTTTCTCCCTCAAGGCATACTGGAGCGGAACATGAGTTTGATGAAGATTTTCAGTACCCAAATATCGAAGATTTCAATGAAACAACAAACCGATACGCAGAATCATCCTCGATAGGATATAAAAAATATGTTGTTCAACATTTCCGATTTAAACTCGACGGTAATGCGGAATCAATCGGTGACTTGGATATTTACTGGTACGGGAAAGCAGACAATGCCAGAAAGATCGCGATGTATTACTGGACGTCCTCTAAGATTTTTTTATCATGGGAACCTTTAGATGAAACCGATGCAACCGGTGATGTCGTCCTCTTCAATAATCTGAGTAAAGCCGATCTAAAACAGGCATTAAGCTCTGATAACTATATTGATATCTGTGTCGTCGCTACGAAAGCAAGTTCCGTATGTACGCTTTTTACAGATTATGTGAAACTAAGGTCAACACAACAAGAAGGATTCAAAATAGGGTATGGACTTGTTCAGACCAATTTTACTGTTGATTTAGGTACGAAGAAATACTGGGATCTTCTCACCTGGGACGATTATGAAAGCGGAAGTTCTACGGTAAAATATCAGATACTCTACAATAAAGCAGGGAGTTATGTTCCCATTGAAAATTCCGTTTTGCCTGGAAATGAACAAGGATTCACCACACCCCCAATATCCCTTTCTCCACTCTCCGATAAATACACGAGCATAAAAATCCAGGCGAACCTCACCACCAAGAACCCATCAGTCTCACCAAAGATTTACAGCTGGACAGTAACCTGGCAAGCTCAAAATCGATGGCAAGATCATTTCAATTCAGAGTACAGGATTGAAGAAAAAAATAAAGTGCATTTCGGAAACAGTACAGTCAATATTAGCTTAGTTAGTGGGGACTGGCCGATGTTTGGCCAAAATACGGAAAACACACGAGCATCATCAGGAAAAGCCGCCTATGTGAAGAATCTCTACTGGTGGAGTGATTATCCTGAGCTACAGAATCAAACTCCTTCCAATCCAATAATTGATGGCGATTCACTCTACTTTACCACGATAGATCAAGATAATCATGGGTGGTTGTACAAATATAATTCAACGGTGGTATCTTCAGGCAATGTAGGAAAATTATTTACTGGTGATATACGAGATTTTAACCAAATTTCAAATGGAAAGCCACTTGTAGGTTCCCCTGTGATTTATGATCAATATATCGTCGTCGCTACCGGTGAACTGAATAGTCAGAATTACGTATACGCGTTTAACAAAGATGCTCCTTCAAACAATGCAACCGGGAAATTCGATTATAGTGAAAATAATACACAACAACCGAACATCTGCTATTGGGGCTCTCCAGTGATTGCAGATGGAATCCTCTACATTACTGGCTGGGGTGGAGATAATAAACTTTCCGGGTATCATAAAAATAATATGCTCATTGTGTTAGACGTCCTTAATGATGGAAAATTAAGATTTAAATGGAACTATACGTTTCCACCGCCTTCACCAAGTTTTCTCTCACCAACTTGGAGTTTTTCTACCCCTGCAGTATCAAATGGAACGGTGATTGTCGGCTGTATGAATGACCGGGGGGATAATCTTTTTGCCTTTGAGGCGGAAAACGGTGGCTTGCTCTGGAATATCTCTGTTGGTGCGATTGGAAAGGCTGCACCGGTTGTGTATAATGATACTGTTTTTATTGTGAGTGAACAAAAAGATTTTGATGGACTTATGAAAAAGACAAAGGTCACCGCGGTTAATATCAATGATGGAAGCATCCGCTGGGAGGCTCCATTAGGACGAACATTGTTTACCCTCAGCCTAGATCCAACTTATTGCTTAGCCCAGGCTACTCCAGCAATTGCCAATAATGTCCTGTATGTGACGTCCCCTGATGGATGGGTGACTGCGTTGGACCTCTCAAAGAACGGTACTGAGCTATGGTCCTATCAAGTATACAACAAGTTATTCCCATCGGATCCCATTCTTACATCATCCCCTGCGTACGCAGACCATATCCTGTATGTCGGTACCCCTAATGGGTTCTTGTATGCCTTAAATACATCAACGAACGGCAGTGAACTCTGGAATAGACAAACCTTCCCCTATGATCAAGCTATACCTGTTGTTACCGATGCTATTGTGACCAATGGTGTCGTCTTTTTTGGAGGAGAGAACGGCCGGTTCTATGTCTGTGGCGCGTATGTAAAACCAAACGAACAGCTCAATGGAAGCCTCACCTCGGTGGCTATTCATCTTCCTGAGGGGTACTGGTGGAAGAAGTTTAACGCAATTGTACAGACAAATGCAGATCCAAATATAAACAAGATCACATTTAGTTTACTCGATGAACAGAAAAACCTCATTAAAGTTCTTACAACTGGGACTGATATATCAGTACAAAATAAAACTCTAGATAGAACCCTTCGTTTACACGCTGATTTCTGGGCGAAAAACAGTTCGGTAAATCCACAACTTTTATTCTGGAACATCACATTTTTTGAAGATACAGATGCGCCGTTTATTAATCTGAGCACGTTAACACCAAATCCAGAAGGCTGGCTTAATGAGGTTCTCCCTCAATTTACTGTTACAGTAATAGATAACAACACCGGCCTTCTCGTCAGTTCCGCCCAATATACCGTAGAATATATTCTCCAGAATCAGAGCTATCGGAGTACCTTTAAAGCCGTGTGTACTGGTTCAAATGGAACCACACAGTTGCAGCAGATTACCGTAAATCTCTCCCAGTTAAACTTCTATCATAACATTACCGCGTTGCGCAGCCTTCGGATTAATATCAGTGATTTGGCAGGGAATACCGTATCAAAAACCGTGTCGTTCAACCAAGATATAAAGAAACCAACATCACATATTATAGCTCAGGTGACACAGCGGTATAACTCGACTTTTATTCGTATTAATGCAACCGCAAATGACACAGGAACTCTTAATGTGGATGCAAGTGGTATCAAACTTGTTGAGCTTTATTATCGATATTCAGAGATCCGTAACTTTTCCGGAGACTGGATTCTTTTTGCAGACTCTACGAGATCGTTACCAACCTGGAATTTTAACTTCACCAATCGTCCAAATCAACATGGCGGCTACTTTGAACTCTGTACGATTGCCACTGATAACGCAAGTAACGTGGAAGATTTCCCCTCCTCGGGAGACATCTCGTTCTTATATGATTGGAAAGCACCTGATCTTCCCAGCATTTCGGGTAACACCCTCTGGTTCAAGGAGCAACCAACGTTCTCTGTCATATTCGAAGATGACTTCCTATTAGATACTATTCAATATCGCCCGAATTCTGAGACGTCATGGACCACCATTGCGACTGACGTGAATGCGAGCACCTATGGGAAATCCTGGAGTTTAAAAGAAGAATATTGGGATCAAATGGAAGAAGACGAAGTCTTTTACCTGTATTTCAAGATCAATGATACACTGGGAAATACCTTGTTAGTCACCAGTGATAGTCAAGCAATCATCATCCGAAAAGACACGTCCGTACCGATTGGAACTATTGATATCCCTACGTTGGAAACGGAAATGAGCTGGTCTTCTAACTTTGCCGTGTCCGGACTTGTCAATGATCAAGACGGTAGTGGTATTAAAGAAGTCTCGTTGTACTATCGGTTTTCTGAGGATAAATCGAATTGGAGCAGTTGGACAGCATACGGAGACACACTGGATTCTTCTCCTTTTGAATGGGATTATACAGCCGCAGAAGGAGATGGCTATTACGAGTTTAAGATCAACGTCATCGATGTCGCAGGTAATGAAGTAGAATCTGAGGTGTTTCCTGTAGTCGTTACCTCGTTCCCGACAACCCTTACACTGGTTATGATCAGCCTTGTGATCGTCCTTCTATTTATTAGTACGGTCATCTTTATCAAATGGAGAAAACGAAAGTAACAAAGGTTTCTTCCTTATTTTTTTTCTTTTATCTTTTTTAGATCCTCTTGGGTATATTCAGGGAAAAACAGCCCGGTATGACCACAGGTGTTACATTGCCATTGATTTAGAAGGCCTTTGGAATAGGAGTCTGCTGACATGTCCGGTTTTATATCAGTGCTGTTACATTCCGGACACATTCGAACAAATTTCTTTGGCATAACCTTCCTTTTCATTCGATATAGATTGCTGGTCGTAAGGGAGTCGCAAACCTTATTTTCTTTGTCGGGTCATAAAGGTTTATATCGTCGGCACTGTAGATTTCCACCTCACAGCTAAACACTTCGTTGAGATATAATTTTGCGTTGAGGAGATGTTCTTTTTCGTTAATAGGAATAAGGAATCGTCCACGGTCTATTTCACTGAACATTTTTATCTCACCACCAATTTTTGAAACAAATTGAGACACTTGTTGACCGAGTGGTTTCATCGATGGATCTGTCAATGTGTCTTTTATCATCAGACCAACATTGAATTCATTTCCAGCAGCAAGCTGTAAAGCTTTCCTGAAAATTTTTTGTTTCCATTCCGGTGACGTGTAGATACAGATTTTTTTTGGTGTAATCTTTGTGACCTTGAGAATCTCGTTGGTATCTTCGATGACCCTGGTAAGGAGGTATTCTCCTACCTCGTCCTTTTCAGAAATCTCCTCAGGGTTGAACTCTGGATATTTTTCATTAGAAACAAAATGGTTGTGTCCCTGTTTCGCCCAGAGTTCTTCTGCAAGATGTGGTGTGATCGGTGTCATAAGCACAATCCAGGTGCGGACAAACTGATCAAGTAATTTTTTGTTTGCTCCCTCTCGTTTTAAGTACCATTGTAGATCTTTCTGGCATTCAAAAAAGATTTCGTTGGATGTAACCCGCAGGTCAAAGGTCTCAAATGCATTAAGAACCTTCTGTATCCGTCGTTGCAAGCTACTTCTCAGCCAGTTATCAAGATTCTCTTGTTTCTTTTCCTTAATTTCAGAGATTTGTTGAACCAGTTTCCAAATGTTGATAATTCTGTTTTTGTATTTAAGAACGGTTTCAGGATCCCATTCAATATCAACAAAAGGTGACCCGATATGTAAGTAATAGAGACGCATCGCATCGACACCATACGTGACGGCTGCTTCGACAATTGGTTCTGCGCCACCTTTTGATTTACTGATTTTTTCTTTCCCTTTTTGTGTCACCCACCAGTGCACAAAAATCCCGTGTGGGCGTTTCTGCTCTGGCATGATCGCAACATGATTCATGATATAGACCGGGAAGTGAACAGTTTTATGCTCTTTTCCACCCAGATTAATATCAACAGGGTACCAGTAGTCAAAATCTGCTTTAATGGTCTGCCAGATTTTGTGTTGTGGAGACCCGAGTCCATAGAACACGTAGTCGAAGAACTCATCGGTCATATCTTTTGCTGAAATCTTCTTTTGATTCACATACGAAGAGAGTATATAATAAGCCGGATAAAGTGTTGAATCTGAGATTGGTTCGATTATCCAGTCTTTCTTGTAGGGAAACTCAGTTCCAAGCCAGGAGCCTCGTCTGATCGCTGCTCGGTCGCCAAACCAGTCAAGGATTTTTGGCAGTTCATCTTTATATTCCTGAGGGTAAATATTCATGGTTGCTGCATAGTCTTTG
This sequence comes from Thermoplasmata archaeon, assembly GCA_014894395.1. Classification (GTDB taxonomy): domain Archaea; phylum Thermoplasmatota; class E2; order DHVEG-1; family DHVEG-1; genus SM1-50. Next base: position 19,524 of record JADBLO010000139.1, on the reverse strand, counting down.
GATTCTCTTGTTAAAACAGGATCACTGTATTTAATGAACCATTGATCAGGTATTTGTTTAATGACGACTGTTTCTTTGCATCTGCAGATTACTTTTTCTGAGAATTCTTTCATTAGAGTCGCAAGATTCTTCAGGATTAGATCGTTTTTTACCGTGTCTTTGATTTCTGCGATTTTTATCCCAGCATACTTGCCGCATTTCTCATTTAATATCCCGGTATGGAATTCTTTTTTGTACACAATTTCGGTTGCTTCGTTGAGTTTTTCTGTTTCTATTTGACTTTTTATTTGGAGTTGATCACATGCTTCTTTTGCAGGGTTATTGCCGAATCCTTTGACATCAATAATTTTGATTGCCTCGATTTTTTCTTTTGATTCTACTAGTGCTATCCAATCATATGGGGCGTGAGCTGGCACGGACATGACTATTCCGGTGGCAACACTAGGGTCTGCGAATACACCAGCGAGAATCGGAACTTCCCTGTTGATTTCTGGGACTACGCAGGTTTTACCGATTAGATCTTTGCCTTTGATAGTTTCATGCAGTGGTTGAACATTATCATATTGATAAGAAAGTTTTTGCACGCATTCTTTGGAGCAGATCCAGGTTTCGTTGTTGATTTTTGCTTTATGATATTCAACCGTGGGATTCACCCACATGTTGGTGACACCAAAGATTGTTTCTGGTCTGAATGTTGCTGCGGGGAGAATTGTCCCGTCCATAAGAGTAAATTTAAGAACTGTAAACTCAAGAATCTCTGCAGAGCCACCCTGGGCGACATCGGTTTCTGATTTATCGACCGCGACCGGTCCACAGTTTGGACAGTATGGAGCAAAATGTGGTTTCTGAATTAATAGATTTTTTTCATGAAGTTTATGGAACTGCCATTGGATGAACTTCTTATATCCGTCAGAGATCGTATTCATCAATCGGGTGTAATCAATGAGGAATCCGAATCGCTTCCAGTAATCATCCACATAAACTTTGCTGAAATAGTTTACAACCTCTATCGGGTCTGTTAATTTTTTGATAAACGCGTCTGTACACCCATTTTGTTTCAATAGTTTAATGGTGTCTTCGTCGTGTCGCTCGACTTTTTTTGCAAACCCGACTGAGGGAATCCCTGAGGCATGAAATCCTGCGGGGAACAAGACGTCGTACCCGGTCATTCGTTTATATCTGGCGATGACGTCACAATAAGTGAATCCTCGCATGTGCCCTACGTGGAGGTATCCGGAAACGCCCGGGTATGCAAAATGAAGGAAGAATTTTTTCTGTTTTTCCTTCTGAGCAACATTGATGTTTGCATCAAACCATTTGGTTTGCCATTTCTGCTCAACAGCGACGTAATCGTAATTGTTTTCTTCCATGGATGTAATCTGTTCGGACATGAGGATTGTTTTATATAATATTTCGTATCCGCTTGTATATTCATCTGATGCTCTCGAGGTAACGAAAATTTAAATAGTACTGCTACAATAAGAGTAAAATAATAAGGGGATACATATGAAGAAAATACTTCCAATTATAGTAATAGGAATTTTATTGATCAGTGGTTTTGGAGCAGCTGTTACAATCAACAATAAGAGCGAGGAATTAACGATCCGAGATGACTTAAAATTCTCAGAGCCAAGCATCACAGATGAGAATAATTATATTTCTATACAAATTGACGAAGCAACCTCGTATACCACATTTCCTGGCAACCCGGTATTACCTGTGTATACGAAGCTCTTAACGTTTCCGTTTGGAACCATTATTAAAGATGTTACGTTCACTGCTTCATTCGTACAAGTAAAAGAACTTTCAAAGGAGGTTATCCCTGCGCCTCAGCCATCACCGGTTTCGAGTACGACGGTATCATCAACGAATGGAAAGCTAGTAAAAAACCACGCGGTGTATTTTAGTACAAACACATACCCATTGACTCGTCTGAACTATCGAGTTGGTGCTGGCATGAGCGGAAATGATCATGTTATCCTTCTTGCAGTTCAGTATTATCCTGTTCTCTATTCGCCTCAACAACATACCCTTATCTTCACTCCTGAAGCGCAGATAACCGTGACCTATGAATCATCAAGGAACCCATTAAGTTCTCCTGCTGACAACAAGCTCCTTATCATTGCTCCTGAAGAATACAATGCAGCGCTTCAACCTCTTGTTACTCATAAGAACCAATATGGTATTGGGACGACCTTGATGACGACCGAATGGATCACCGCTCATTCCCCTGGCCGAGATCTTGCAGAGCAGATTAAATACGCGATTAAAGATGCGATTGAAACCAACTCCATCTCCTCCGTACTTCTCGTTGGTGGTGTCGAGAAGATTCCTATTCGACGAAGCTATGTGAGCTTGTGGGATTTTGAAGATGAAGGGATGATTACTGATCTTTATTATTCTGATATCTATGATTCTCATGGGAATTTCTCCAGTTGGGACACGAACGACAATGATAAGTTCGGTGAATCAAGCGATCACGTCGATCTTTATCCTGACGTTCATCTTGGTCGACTCGCCTGCGACTCTATCCAAGAGGTGAACATCACCGTAGATAAGATCATCCACTATGAAACTGAAACCTACGGCAGCGACTGGTTTAACACGATGATTTTCATTGGCGGGAACACGTTTCGCTGGTCGCCGGGAAATGACGGTGAAGAAAACAATTTAATCATCATGGGAATCATGTCCCAATTTGCACCAAAGATCATCTGGACATCGAAAGGTAACTTTAACCGACGAACAATTTCAAATACTATAACAGACGGCGCAGGATTCCTGGATTACTCAGGTCATGGATTTGAACACGGTATGGGAACCTACACTCCATCTGGACTGCAAATGAAACAATATTTAACTTCATACATCAAAGATCAAAAGAATGGATATAAACTTCCAATAATATTTTTTGATGCATGTCTCACTGCAAAAATCGATTACATCCTCCAAGATACCCTGGATTATTCAAAAATTAAAAACATAGTCAATTTCTTTGTTCAAGTACTAGGTATCAATACCTCGCAGCGGATCCCGTGTTATGCCTGGGTGTTTCTCAAACATGAGGATGGTGGTGCGATTGCAACAATTGGAGCAACCCGAACTGCTTATGGTGGTGTCGATAGTGGTGCTGGGAAAATGTCAATTGAGTTCTTCTCTGCATACAACAGCAGTGAGTACCTTGGTCAAATGATGACCCAGATGCAAAATGGGTATATCACTGATGTCCATGATGACGCGTTTACGGTTGAAGAGTTCATGCTCCTTGGAGACCCAACGCTTAAAATCGGTGGATACCCTACCCAATAAGACGAGATACTCATCTCTTCTTCTTTTTTTGACAAATCAAAAAACCTATATCTAGGCAGCTAGTTCCCCCCCCCTTCATCAATGAAAACATCACAATCATCCTCTAATGGCATGCCGAAAGTTCAAGGTATTGAGACGATAACAGGTCTTTCCGAGGCAGAAGCTGCGAAACGACTCCGAGAAGAAGGCTATAACGAACTTCCTTCCCAGAAAAAACAAAATATTCTGGTCATTTTACTTCATGTCATCCTTGAGCCCATGTTGTTGCTCTTAATTGGTGCGGGCCTCATTTATATTATTCTTGGGGAAAAACAAGACGCAATCATGTTATTGATCTTCGTTTTTGTTGTCGTTGGTATCACTTTTTATCAGGAACGAAAAACAGAACGTGCTTTAGAAGCACTAAAAAACCTTTCAAGTCCCCGTGCACTTGTTATCCGAGATGGACAGCAAAAGAGAATACCTGGACGAGAAGTTGTCAGAGATGATTTTATAATTCTACGAGAAGGGGATCGTGTTCCTGCTGATGGGGTTGTTGTTTTTTCTTCTAATCTCCTGGTTGATGAATCACTCCTTACTGGTGAATCCCTCGCGGTGCGAAAATCGGAGTGGGATGGTGTCGCCTCCTTTACTCAGCCTGGAGGCGATGATTTACCTTTTATTTATTCCGGAACCCTTGTTGTTCAGGGTCATGGAATCTCCCGGGTGACCGGTGTTGGTAGTCATACAGAAATGGGGAAAATCGGTAAAGCGTTACAGAAAATTAAACCTGAAGAAACCTTGCTGAAAAAAGAAACTTCTCGCCTCGTGAAAAATTTTGCGATTGGTGGACTGATCCTTTGTAGTATAGTGATAATCGTCTATGGTATTATGCATGGTAACGAGCCTGATGGTTGGACCAAGGGGTTTCTCGCAGGCCTAAGTTTAAGTATGGCGATCCTTCCAGAAGAGTTTCCTGTTGTTCTTATGATATTTTTAAGCTTAGGCGCATGGCGGATGTCCAAACGGCATGTCCTCACACGAAATACCGGTGCAATTGAAATGCTGGGGGTTGCCACAGTCTTATGTGTCGATAAAACAGGTACTTTAACCATGAATAAAATGCTCTTAAGCTCTCTTTTTGCCAAGGAGACTTCATTTGATTTAGAAAAAAATGGAATCAAACCATTACCTGAGACCTTTCATGATCTACTGGAGTTTGGGTACTTAGCGAGTCAAAAAGACCCGTTTGATCCTATTGAAAAAGAAATTAAAAACACGACTGAAAAGTTTCTTTCTGACACAGAACATATTCATGATCATTGGAAGCTGATTCGTGAATATCCGCTCTCAAAACACTTGTTGGCTCTCTCGAATGTCTGGGAATCCGCCGATAAAAGAAAACATGTTATCGCTGCAAAAGGAGCACCGGAAGCTATCGCAGATTTATGTCATTTCAGCAAAGAACAAACAAAAGAATTACACGTATCTGTGAAACAAATGACGGAGAAGGGCCTTCGAGTTCTCGGGGTAGCAAAATCAAGTTTTCCAGAAGATTCACTCCCTGATAAACAGCATGATTTCGAGTTTGACTTTGTTGGATTACTTGGGTTTGTCGACCCTGTTCGTACTACGGTTGCTCCTTCTTTGAAAGAATGTTATACTGCTGGTATGCGACTTATTATGATCACCGGAGATTACCCAGGTACCGCCCAGCATATCGCCAGACAAATCGGTCTGAAAAACCCTGATGACTTTATCACGGGTTCTGAACTTAAACAGATGAGCTCAGAGGAACTTCGCGAGAAAATTAAAACTGTTAATATTTTCGCTCGAGTGGTTCCTGAACAGAAATTAGCGATTGTTGATGCCCTCAAGGCAAATGGAGAAATTGTGGCGATGACTGGGGATGGCGTCAATGATGCGCCTGCGTTGAAATCATCACATATTGGTATTGCGATGGGTGAGCGAGGAACTGATGTTGCCCGTGAATCCTCAGCAATTGTGCTGTTGAATGATGATTTTTCATCGATTGTTCAGGCGGTCCGGTTGGGGAGAAGAATTTTTGATAATTTACGGAAATCTATTAGTTATATTTTTTCTGTTCATGTTCCTATCGCAGGGATGGCGCTGATTCCTATTCTCATGGGGTTTCCTTTGGTATTGTTGCCTGCTCACATTGCGTTTCTTGAATTAATTATTGATCCCGCGTGCTCCACAGTGTTTGAGGCTCAGCCGGAAGAGAAAAATATTATGGATCGTCCTCCTAGAAATCTGAAGGAGCGGTTGTTTGGACGGAAAAATTTCTCTTACAGTTTTGTACAAGGCCTCAGTGTTCTTATTGCTGTCATTGGTGTGTTCCTCTGGTTTAATAATGGAAATCTTGTAAATGTGGATAAAGCTCGTACTCTTTCATTTGCAACACTAGTCATTGCAAATATTATGCTGATCCTCGTCAATCTTTCTGGATCCAGGAGTCTCCTTAAAACATTCAATTCGAAAAATAAGGCGTTATGGTGCGTCATTGCTGGTGCATTTCTAAGTCTTGTATTAATTCTTATTGTTCCTCTTCTTCAGAATCTCTTCCATTTTTCGGCGGTGTCTCCTATTGATTTTCTATTCGCTGCTTTGGTTGGTATTGTGTGTGTCTCCTGGTTTAAATTGTTTGGTATAGGAAAAAAGAAAAAACACTTAAAATCATCGTAAGAACATCTTTTTTAAACTCTGTCTTCTTAACATTTAAATGCTTTCGAGTGATTCTTGGGGAACTATGAACTATGAAACCTTGAATGTCACAATCCAGGATATGGTCGCTTATATTACCTTGGATCGTCCAGATCGACTGAACTCATTTGATATGAAACTCGGCCATGAGTTGTACGAGGCTCTCCAGGATGTTGCCAAGAACAATGCGGTTCGGGCTGTCGTTATCAAGGGAACTGGGAAAGGATTCTGTGGTGGTGGCGATGTTAAAGAGATGCATGCTGCTAAGGATAAATCACGGTTCCTTAGGGATCTGACGCGGGCGATTCATCGATGTGTCATTGAGATGCGAACGATGGAAAAACCGGTGATTGCTGCGGTGAACGGGGCAGCGTTTGGCGCTGGTCTCTCCCTTGCCCTTGCATGCGATATCATTATCGCGGTGAAGGATGCAAAACTGAGTACCGCGTTTATTGGCATCGGCCTTGCGCCAGGGTGTGGGACACAGTTTGTCACAAAATTAATTGGATATCAGCGGGCTTGTGAGTATATTTTGACTTCGAAGACGTTTACCGCAGAAGAGGCATATCAACTTGGTATGATAAACAAGGTTGTTGACGCTGACAAACTCGATGCTGCTGTTGAGGATGTTGTATCCGCTTTTCGTACGCTCCCACCGATAGCTGTTGGAAAGGCTAAAATGTTGATTAATAAAAGTTTGGATAACGATATGATTTCGCATCTGGAGTTGGAGAGCAAAACAGCCGCATGGTCGGCAGGCACAGAGGATTTCACTGAGGGTGTCACCGCGTTCGTCGAAAAGAGAAAACCAGCTTTCAAAGGAAAATAGAGGAGAAATCGGCAATTGTCGATAAAATTATGGAAACCTTTATGTATCAAGTTCCTATGAGTGCGATACAATACCGAGGGGAGGTAACAGGATGAACTATGAAACCCTTGTCTATACAAAAAAAGACGATGTTGTAACTGTTACATTGAATCGACCAGATGTTCATAATGCTATGAACGACGTGCTTATGAACGAACTAACCAGCTGTTTCAAACAGCTTACTACTGATGATTCAGTAGCTGCAATTATCCTTACCGGGAGTGGGAAATCCTTTTGTGCTGGAGCGGACCTTTCATGGATGAAACGAATGGTGAATTATTCTAAGGAGGAAAATAAAAAAGATAGCCATCTTCTTCTTGACATGTATGAAACGATTTACTCCTGCCCGAAACCAGTGATTGGACGGATCAACGGTCATGCATTTGGAGGGGGTATTGGACTCCTTGCTGTCTGTGATATAACAGTTACAGTTCCTGAGGTACAGTTTGCATTTAGCGAGGTGAAACTCGGGATTATCCCTGCAGTGATTTCGACATTTGTCGCACCACGAATGACACCAGCAGATATGCGTCGTCTCTTTATTACAGGTGAACGCTTTGATTCGGTTATGGCAAATAAAATTGGATTAATTGATCTCATTGCTCCCTCTGAGAAACTCGACGATATCGTGAATTCCTGTGTTGAACAAGTTCGCTCATCAGGCCCTTACGCGATAAAAGAAGTCAAACACCTCATTAATAATTTTATAGAGATGGATATAAAAAAATTTAAGGAATTTACGGTGGAAAAAATCTCAGAGCTTAGGGTTTCCAAAGAAGGCCAAGAAGGGATCAACGCGTTCCTGGAGAAACGAAAACCGAACTGGACGAGGTAAATATCATGTTTAAGAAAATACTGATCGCAAATCGTGGTGAGATAGCTGTTCGGATCATCAAAGCCTGTCAGGAGATGGGCATTAAAACCGTTGCCGTGTATTCAGAAGTCGATCGTCATTCACCACATGTCCAGCTTGCGGATGAATCTGTCAACCTTGGAGATCCTACCCCTTCAGAAAGTTACTTGAATATCGCAAAAATTATTGAAAGCGCACGGAACGTTTGCGCAGAAGCGATTCACCCTGGGTACGGATTTCTTGCAGAGAACCCTGATTTTGCAAAAGCCTGCGCTGATTCTGATATAAAATTCATTGGGCCGACTCCAGAAGTTATTCGATTGATGGGAGATAAAATTGAAGCGAAAAAAACGATCGCAAGTGCGAATGTCCCGGTGATCCCTGGGTATCATGGAGTAAAGCAAGACCTTTCAACTTTAATCAAAGAAGGGAAGAAGATTGGTTTTCCCCTGTTAGTTAAGGCAACAGCGGGGGGTGGCGGAAAAGGAATGCGGGTTGTTCACGCGGAAGCTGAGCTGGAGCAATCTATTGAGAGTGCGAAACGAGAAGCGAAATCCTCGTTTGGCAATGATTCTGTTTTCCTTGAACAATATATCGACAAACCACGTCATATTGAGTTTCAGATTCTTGCTGATGAACATGGTCACGTGATTCATCTGTTTGAACGTGAATGCTCCATTCAACGTCGGCATCAGAAAATCATCGAGGAAACACCCTCGCCAGTGATGACGAAGAAGTTGCGTGATGAAATGGGGACGGCAGCGGTTGCTGCCGCGGAAGCAGTTGGGTACACAAACGCGGGTACGATCGAGTTTATGGTGGATGGAAAACAAAATTTCTATTTCATGGAGATGAACACGCGTCTGCAGGTTGAGCATCCGATTACGGAGGCGACCACCGGTGTTGATCTTGCGAAATGGCAGTTGCGTATCGCCAGCGGCATGGAGCTCACTTTCAAACAAAATGACCTGGTCCAGCGTGGTCATGCCTTGGAATGTCGTATCTACGCAGAGGATCCCTCGAATGGTTTCCTCCCGAGTATCGGAACCCTTGAAAAAGTAGAGCTTCCAATAGGACCAAACATCAGGAATGATACCGGTGTTGAGACGAACTTCCATGTCAGCCCGTACTACGATCCGATGCTTGCAAAACTAACCGTGAACAGTGAAAACCGGGAGGAAAGTATCAATAAGATGATCTGGGCTCTTTCTCATTACGTTGTGTTAGGTGTTACGACGAATATCTCGTTTTTAAAGAAGGTTCTTGAGCATCCTGAGTTTAGAAAAGGTAACATTACTACCCATTTTATCAATGATTATTTTAAGGATTGGCTGGTTACCAAAGAAGGACTCCCCCTGGATGCAATCATTGCGCTTGCGGTTTATGATTCGTTGCACACACAAAGACAAGAGCTTGTTCGATATAAAGAGGCAGATCCGCATTCCCCTTGGCAGCATGTGGGACGCTGGAGGATGGGGCTGTAACCATGTTCATTAACTACGAGCATAATACTCATGTGTACAATGTGACGGTGGAACGCAGAGATAACCAGTTTTTTATTACCTATGATAACAACGAGTACACTGTCACTGCTACAGAGGTAAAACCCGGACAACTTTCAATACAGCTTGGTTCCCGAATAATTAAAAGTGTCATCTCTCAGGGAGATGACAGCAAATTCGTATTTATTGATGGGAGCATCTTTAAAGTAAAACGCATCGAACTTACCGGGAGGAAAAAGACAGAGAAAAAAGAAGGTGACCTGAATTCACCTATATCAGGAACTGTTGTCCATGCCAAAGTCAAGGAAGGTTCCCAGGTGAAGAAAGATGATGTTATCCTGGTAATCGAGGCAATGAAAATGGAATATCTGATACGCGCCCCGTATGATGGGAAAGTCAAGAAGGTTTATTTTAAAGAAAAAGATCAGATTGAGATAGGCCAACTCACCGCTGAGATAGAAAAAGAGGAGGAATAGTATGGAAATTATTGATAGCACAATTAATACTTCGAGTAAGGAATACAAAGAAAACTTCATTCATTATGAGACACTAGCAAAGGATATGAAAGAGAAGATTGCAGTTGCGTTTAAAGGCGGTGGTGATGAGGCGGTAAAGCTTCATAAGTCTCGCAATAAGATGCTTGCACGGGAACGTATTGACGCGCTTCTCGATCCTGATTCACCATTCATGGAGTTCAATACCCTTGCAGGCTATAATATGTATGAGAATAAGGCGCCAGCCGCAGGTATCGTCACTGGAATAGGTATTATCCATGGCCGGGAAATCATGATTGTTGCAAACGATGCAACCGTCACCGGTGGTACCTATTATCCGATTACGGTTAAGAAGCATCTTCGTGCACAAGAAATTGCTATGGAAAACAATCTACCGTGTATTTATTTAGTTGATTCTGGTGGCGCTTTTCTGCCGATGCAGGATGAGGTATTCCCTGACAGAGAGCACTTTGGACGGATTTTTTATAATCAGGCGAAGATGTCGTCCATGGAGATTCCGCAAATCGCGGTTGTGATGGGGTCATGTACCGCTGGCGGCGCATACGTACCAGCAATGTCTGATGAAACCGTGATTGTGAAAGGAACCGGAACTATTTTCCTTGGAGGACCTCCTCTTGTCAAAGCAGCAACAGGTGAAGAAGTCACTGCAGAAGAACTCGGCGGTGCTGACACGCACTGTCGGGAAAGTGGTGTTACAGACCATTATGCTCTCGATGATAGTGATGCAATCCGTATCACACAAAATATCGTTGAGAACCTGAATCGACCTGAGAAAACCCATCTGGACATTAAAAAACCAGAAGAACCAGCGTACGATATTAAAGAAATCTATGGGATCTTGTCAAAAGACCCGCGGAAGCCCTTTGAAGTACGGGAGATTATTGCTCGCATCGTCGATGGATCGCGGTTCCATGAGTTTAAAGCGCTCTATGGAACAACATTGGTCTGTGGGTTTGCCCGGATCATGGGATACCCTGTTGGAATCCTTGCAAATAATGGTGTACTGTTCTCTGAATCAGCATTGAAAGGAACCCATTTCATTGAACTGTGTTGCCAACGAAAAATACCTCTTGTTTTTTTACAGAACATTACCGGGTTTATGGTTGGCAGGAAATACGAAGCTGGCGGGATCGCCAAGGATGGAGCAAAAATGGTCGCTGCGGTAACCTGTGCCCAGGTGCCTAAATTCACCGTCATCATCGGAGGGTCGTTTGGTGCAGGCAACTACGGGATGTGTGGCAGGGCGTATGGCCCGCGGCAACTGTGGATGTGGCCGAATGCTCGTATCTCGGTCATGGGCGGTCAACAGGCAGCAACCGTGCTTCTTACGGTGAAGCGGGATCAGCTCTGGCGGAAAGGCATTGAAATGACCAAGAAAGAAGAAAAACAGTTAACCGATCCGATCCTGAAAAAATATGAAATGGAGGGAAACCCTTATTACAGCACGGCTCGTATCTGGGATGACGGTATCATTGACCCTGTAGATACCCGATTACTTCTTGGGCTTGGGATTTCTGCATCCTTAAACGCACCGATACCTGGTTGGAAACCTGGTGTTTTCCGGATGTAAGCATAATGTTGGTTTCGCCATGAAATATGATGTTGTCGTTGTCGGAGCCGGGCCAGCCGGTTCTACCGCTGCAAAATACCTTGCAGAGAAAGGAATCCCTGTCGTTCTCATTGATAAGGCTGAGTTTCCTCGAGAGAAACCCTGTGGTGGTGGTCTTCCGACTCGCGTGCAGAAACGATTTCCTTATATCAAGCCGCTTATTGATTCTGTCTCCTATGGCAGTATTACCTATTCTTCGTCCCTTCGCTATAAGCTTGATCTCGTTAGAGAAAGACCGTTGCTTATGAACGTTCTTCGGAAAGACTTTGATCATGGATTAGTAAACCTTGCTGTAAAAGCAGGTGCAACATTTCTTGGTGGAAAAACAGTCATTGACGTCTTAATCAAACAAAACAATGCATCTGTTCTATTAGACGATGGTCAAACAATTGAAACAGAGGCGGTGATCGGCTGTGATGGGACGCGAAGTGTTGTTGCGGACAAAACAAATCTTAGTAAAAAACTAGAGACCTTCTGTATTGCACTTGTTCAAGAACAACCATTAACACCAAAGCAACTTGATAAATACTTTACAAAGAAGCGGTTGGTTCATCTTTTTATTAAAGCACAAGGTATCGCAGGGTACGCTTGGATGTTTCCGAAGAAAAACTGTGTCAATATCGGGATCGGTGAATTTCAATCTGCGATCCCGAAATCTAAACCAAAAACCCCTCTGAAGGAAACGTATGAGGCCTTTATTGCAGTCTTAAAAGAAAAGGGATTACTACCCGAAGATTTTCCTATTGAAAATCTCAAAGGGGCAGTGCTTCCTATCTTTCCACTGGAAAACACCTATGGAGATCGCATGATACTCTGCGGGGATGCCGCAGGGTTTATCAACCCTATCACCGGTGAAGGAATTTATTATGCGATGGCTTCTGGGCAGATCGCTGCAACCGTTATAGCGGATGGATTGAAAGCAAAAGATCTCAGCAAGCAATTTTTATCACGTTATCAGATATTGTGGAATGATGATTTTGGGAAAGATCTCAAGTTGCTTGGGCGATTTAATAACCAGTGGGGTAAGAATTCAGAAAAAATTGTACGGTTGTTCACGCGAGATAAAAAATTCGCACAATTAATCTTTGGTGTAACTGGTGGGCAAATCAGTTTTTCGAAATATAAATACGCTCTCATTGTTCGATTTATCTATGCATCATTGAAGGATTTGTTTAGAAAAAAATAAAATGTGACAGAACGAGATTTTATTTTGTTTTCCGAAGCTCTCGTCGTAAAATTTTACCAGAGATTGTTTTTGGCAACTCATCCATATATTCGATAATTCGTGGGTATTTGTATGGTGCAGTGACTTTTTTCACATGTTCCTGAAGTTCTTTTGTAAGAGCCTCCGATGGTTTGTATCCTTTTACAAGAACAACATAGGCTTTGACGACAATACCTCGGACTCCTTCTGGATCGAGAGCGCCAACCACTGCACATTCAGCAACTGCATCATGTTCAATGAGCGCGGATTCTACCTCGAAAGGCCCGATCCGATACCCAGAGGATTTAATGATGTCATCATCACGTCCAACAAACCAGAAGTATCCATCCTGGTCTTTGTATCCTTGATCACCAGTATAATAATAGTTGTCTTTGAATGATTTCTTCATGATATCCGGGTCTTTCCAATATTCTTTAAACAACCCTGGTGGACGTATATCACCTATGTAGAGTGCGATATTTCCGACTTCGTTTGTCTTGAGTTCTTTTCCGTTATCATCAACAATGCGCACATCATGGCCTGGGGTTGGTTTTCCAACAGAACCGTATTTAATGGGCATAAAAGGGAAATTCGATAAGACACAGACGGTCTCGGTTTGTCCGAAGAAATCATAGATTTCAAGTCCGTACGCGTCTTTCCATACCCTAATCACCTCAGGGTTTAACGGTTCTCCTGCGCTCATGCAATGTCGCAGTTTGAGCTTGTACTTTGAAAGATCCATTTGAATAAGCATACGATAGACGGTTGGTGGCGCACAGAATGTGGTGACTCCGTATTTTTCCATTGCTTTGAGAAGACCATCTGCATCGAACCGACCTGGGGTCTCCCATTGGATGATGGCAGCGCCGACAATCATCTGGCCGAACAGTTTTCCCCAAGCTGCTTTTGCCCACCCGGTTTCAGAGACTGTCCAATGAAGGTCACATTTCGTCAGTGCTTGGGCGAATTTCGCGGTCACTTCATGCCCTAAGGGGTAACTGTGTGTATGGAGTACCATTTTTGGATGTCCTGTTGTTCCTGATGTAAAGTAGATAAGTAATGGTTCATCAGCACGTGTTTTTCCAACCAATTTTTGTGAAAGCTCCCGGGAAACATCTTTCATCTCGTCTGTGAAGTTCAACCATCCGTCGCGTTTTCCATCAACGAGCATGATGTGTTTGAGTGTCGGGCAGTTCTTTCTGACTGCTTCTACTCGATCCGCGTGGTCCAGATCCGTGAGGATCATGCATGCCTCAGATCGATTCACTCGATATTCGATGTCTTTAGAAGTTAACAGTACCGTCCCTGGCATGGGAACGACACCGAGTTTAAACATCCCGATAAGTGCAATATACCACTCCGGAATACTTTGTAAAATAACCAAGACGCGGTCTCCTTTTTTCACCCCGAGTCCGCGGATAACGTTTGCAAACTGATTTGACTGCACCTTCAAGTCGTAGAATGTATGGTACCGTGCTTTCTCCCCAGTTCGGTCAATCGAGATTAAAGCAAGTTTTGTTCGGTCTTCTGCCCATTGGTCGACAACATCAAAGCCAAAGTTGTAATGGGTTGGTACTTTCCAATTAAAGGTCTTATAGAGCTCCTCATATCTGTCTTTCTTAAAAACAGTTTCACACGCTGTCTGTTTTGATTTCATATTCTATCCCCCCCAAAAATCATGGTTTAGAGTCCGAGACGTTTTGCAATAATCACCCTCTGAACCTCAGAGGTTCCTTCGCCAATCTGCGTGAGTTTTACATCTCTGTAGAATCGTTCTAACGGCAGATCCCGCATATATCCATGTCCACCGTGAATCTGAATTGCGTCACGAGTAACTTTCATCGCGATATCCGAAGCAAAGAGTTTTGCCATGGATGCCTCAATACTAAACGGTACTTCTTTATCTTCAAGAAAGGCTGCCCGTTGAACAAGTAATCGCGCTGCGTCAATCTGGGTGGCCATGTCAGCAATCATCCATTGGATCGCCTGGTTTTTCCCAATAGGTTTTCCAAATTGTTGCCGTTGTTTTGCATACGAAATACTTTCATCAAGAGCACCCTGAGCGATACCGACAGCCATTGCTCCGATAGCGGTTCTACCACGATCAAGTATGGTCATCGCACCAACAAACCCAAGATTCTTTTCACCAAGTAAATTCTCTTCTGGGACACGACAATCCTCGAAGATCAATTCTGCCGTGCGGCTGCCCCTGAGTCCAAGTTTATCTTCTAAAACACCAACCGTAAAGCCAGGAGTATCCTTTTCGACAATAAATGCACTGATGCCTTTTGCCCCTAGTGTTTTATCGGTTTTTGCCATGACCGTTGTTACTGCGGCGATATCACCGCTGGTGATGAACTGTTTTGTTCCATTAATGACCCATTCGCCTCCTTCAAGAACAGCAGTGGTTTGTAATGATGCTGCGTCAGAACCCGCGTTTGGCTCGGTAAGCGCCCAGGCAGCAAGTGCGTTCCCATTCAGGAGATTTGGGAGGTATTTCTTACGTTGTTCCTCAGTTCCTTTTTCGTAAATATGACCGACACCTAAGGAGTTATGTGCTTCAACGGTGATACCTGTGGATCCACAGACCCGTGAGATTTCTTCAAGTGCAATCATATAACTAATTTTATCGATACCTGCGCCACCATATTTCTTTGGAACAGTCATGCTCATAAGGCCGAGTTTCCCCATTTTTTTATAAAGCTCATGAGGAAAGAATTCTTCCTTGTCAATTTTTGAAGCGAGAGGTTTGATTTCTTTTTCAGCAAATTCTCTGACTGTTTTTTTGAATAATTTCTGCGGTTCGGTGAGTTGGAAATCCATACGAATCCTCATATCGTGATAGGCCATGGGTCTTTAAATTTACGCCTCGGGGTATCGAAGATTTTTAGTAGGGACAACTGATGTGGATAGTTGTGGTTTTAGAGAGTATATCTTTAAATGAATGTTGGATGTGAAGGGGGAATGGTTCTCATGGAATGTGATCAGGGGGTTCAGAAGGGTACAGGGAAGCTTGTTGGGTGGCATGATCCTGATGAGAATCGTCAGTGGATTCTTACAAATAAATCAAGGTGTCTTGAGGATAAACGGATGACTGTTACAGAGGCTGTTTCTCGATTTGTAAAAGATGAGTCGTTGCTTGCAATGGGTGGGTTTGGCCACGTACGGGTGTCTATGGCCATTGTCTATGAGATGATCCGGCAGCGGAAACGGAACCTTACAATAACGGGGAAGACCGCAGTGCATGATCTCGATCTCCTTGTCGGTTCTGGGTGTGTGAACACCGTAGAGGTCGCGTACTCATTTGGCCATGAGCTGCGCGGGTTGTCGCCTGCGTCTCGACGGGCGGTTGAGACCGGTCGCTGCAAGGTTTCTGGTGAGATTAGTAACGCGGGGTATCAATGGCGATTTCTTGCTGCGATGATGGGGCTCCCTTTTATTCCGACGAGGGTGATGCTCGGAACGGACACGTTTAAGAAGAGTTCTGCGCAGACCATGACCGATCCGTTTAGCGGAAAACAGCTGTGTTTGCTTCCTGCGTGTTACCCTGATGTCGCAGTGATTCATGTGCCACGTTGTGATAAGTTTGGAAACGCGCAGATCGATGGAATCATGGTTGAGGATTTTGAGTTGTCAAGAGCGGCACGACACTTGATTCTGACCACGGAAAAAATCGTTGATAGTAAACAGATTCGGCAGGAGCCGTGGAAGACGGTAATTCCGTTTTATCTAGCAAGTGCTGTGGTTGAGGTGCCGTTTGGGTCGCATCCGTGTCAGATGCCATATTTGTATTTCTTTGATGAGGATCATATTGGTGAATGGCTTTCATTGTCAGCAACCGATTATGGAGTTCGACAGTATCTTGATAAATTCGTGTATGGGGTGGATAATTTCCAGCAATACCTGAAGCTTGTTGGGGGTGTAAAGAAACTTGCGCAGTTGAAGCGGATTGAGCATTTTAAGGAACCCATGAGTGCGCCATGGTTGAAAGCAAAGAACGAGAAAAAACCTTTAAAAGAACCGTATTCTTCAACAGAGTTACTTGCGTGTGTGGCCGCTCATATTCTTGAGGATAAGAAATCAGTGTTTGTTGGGACCGGTCTTCCGATAATCGCTTCGATGCTTGCACAACGGACACATGCGCCGAACCTACTATTATTCTTTGAGGCGGGTGGGATTGGACCAGAAATGCCAGTGCTTCCAATTAGTGTTGGTGATTCTCGGACGTTTTATCATGCGGTCGCTGCCTCTAGTATGCATGATTCCATGGCGATGGCACAGGCGGGCTATATTGACTATGGGTTCCTTGGCGGTGCGCAGATCGATAAGTTTGGGAATTTGAATACGACGGTGATTGGGCCGTATGAGCATCCGAAGGTACGTCTTCCTGGGAGTGGTGGTGCAAATGATGTCGGGACGCTGTGTCATAAGACCATTATTATGATGAGGCAGGATAAGCATAGGTTCCTTGAACATATTGATTTTCTGACGACGCCAGGGTATCTGAAGGGGTGTGATTCCCGGGAGAAAGCAGGGTTGCCTAGCGGGAGTGGTCCGTATCGGGTGATTTCGCAGCTTGGCGTTTATGGGTTTGATGATGAGTCGAAACGAATGAAACTGCGCTCTATACACCCTGGTGTAACCATTGATCAAATCAAAGAGAATAGTGGATTTGAAATAATTATCCCCAAAAAAATTTCAGTAACAACACCACCTTTACAAAAAGAGTTAGCAATACTAAAGAAAATTGATCCTGCAGGAATGGTTATTGGAAAGTAAAAATTCTTTAGAAAATAACAACCTTTTTTAATTCTTTATGGTTTACCGGTTGGAGGACTGGTGCCTTTCAAGGGTTTTTTAGTCCTTAGGGGAGACGACAAATATGTCACGAAAAGTCTGTATAATCGGAGGAGCAACCACACCATTTGATTATGGTCCAACCGGTTTCGAAAGCATCGAAGGCGGAGCAGCAGAATGCGTCAAAGAAACACAACAAGACGTCCCCGAGTTCTCGCTTCGTGATATTGATCTCATGATTTATTCACATTTCTCTGTGCATTTCGGCCATCAACTCGCCCCAGAATGGATTATTCATGATCATCTTGGGCTTGTTGGTCTTCCTCATTACCGGGTGGAAAACGGGGGAAACAGCGGTGGATCCGCGTTATATGCTGCCGCCCTTGCGGTCATGTCCGGCCACCATGATGTCGTCGGTATCGTCGGCTGGGAGACCATGGACACGGTTTCACAATCACAAGGCAGTGAATTCATCGCGATGGCATCAGATATTAGATACGAGCTTATGGCTGGCGGTATCTACCCGATTTTCTACGCCGCAATGGCGAATAAATGGATGAAAGAAAACAAGGTTACTGAAGAAGACGTTGCGACGATTGCAGCGAAAAACAAGAACAACGCGATGGACAACCCCAAGGCGCAATGGTACCGCAACGAACATAAGTATATCACGGTCGACGATGTCATGAACTCCCGTCTCATATCGTATCCTATCAAGAAATACGATTGCTGTCTTATGACCCGAGGGGTTGCTTTCCTTGTTGTGTGTTCTGAGAAATATGCAAAGAAGGTGAACCCTGATCATTATGCGACGGTCGATGGCATGGGATTATCGAGTTGTACGATTCGAGCAGGCGATCGGTTAAACAACCCTGGCTGGAAAGAACGATATGGCCCAGAGTACCCGGAGATGACCGAGTTTGCTGCTTGTAGGAACTCCGCTGAGCAGGCATATAAGATGGCGGGAATCAAAGACCCGGTAAAAGACATTGATTTTGGTGAAATTCATGATGCTTTCTCCACGTCAGAGGCACAAATTTACAAAGCACTTGGGCTTGCTGATAAAACCAACATCGCTAAGTTTATTCGCGATGAACGTACCAGTATGCATGGTGATATCCCGATGAACCCTGGTGGTGGATTGCTGGGTTACGGGCATCCTGTTGGCGCCACTGGTCTTATGAGCACCATCGAATGCTATTACCAGCTTGCAGGGATGATCCCTCAGAAACACCTGAGTAGAAAAACCGAGGTTCCAGACCCAGAGTGCGGCATCGTCAACAGCCATGCAGGAACAGGAACTAGTATCTCTAACTTCATCATCAGGAGGCATTAAGCAATGATGGAGGCGGTTACCATAAAAAAGAAAAAAGATAAATTTTCAGAAGCACCAGTTTTTACAGAGAAAAAAGACTATCGACCTGACGGAGTGAAAGAAACAGGTCTTGCCTTCGTCGGCCATGAAATCTCAGAGGACAGAACTACGATGAACCAATTCCTCCACTATGATCAACTCTATACTATTCGTCATGGTTGGAACAGTAAATTCTTTATTGGATTATTGGACGGAAAAATCATGGGAACACGCTGCCCGAGATGCGGTGATTCCTGGGTGCCTGTTCGTACGCATTGCTGGAACCTGGATTGTAACCTTGAAAAAACTGAATGGGTGGAAATGCCGCTCACCGCGAAGGTTCACACTTGGACGGTTGCTGGGTGGAGTGGACGCTCATCGCTCAAACGACTCCCGATTATCCTCGTTTATGCTGTCATCGGTGACAGCAAAGTTGCAATTGCTAACGAACTCCACGGCCTCAAACCCTGGGATGTTGAATTCGGCATGCCGCTGAAAATCGTGTTTAAACCCAAAGAACAACGCATTGGAGCGGTTACTGATTTTCATTTTGAGCCTGCGGACGGCTGGAAACCATCACCGATGAACAAAGAAAAAGAACGGATCAAGAAACTTGTAGAACCCGTGTATGAATGGGTAAAAACCCTCGAGTAACCCTTTAATTTAATAAGAAAAAAAGAGAAGTGATTTTTAGTGACTGGGGAAGATTATTTTAGAATGTAACACGATTTTTCCCCGTTTGCTAATAAAAAAAATGTATTTGTTTAGCTAGCTAATTGTTTTCATGGTCCTTTGAAAAAACCGAAAAAT
>JADBLO010000070.1 GCA_014894395.1 Thermoplasmata archaeon | reverse complement strand
GCATCAGATTATAAAGAAAAATAATTTTTAAGAATGGTAAAATATATATTTAGAAAGAAACTTTTGCTATACTTAATTGAGATGAAAAGAGGGTTAATTGCCTAAACAATTTTATAAAGGAGAAATATTACATGAATGATACGGTAATTCGAGTCATAGATTTTCGTAAGGTTTACGGTGATTTTGTTGCCGTGGATGGTATCAGTTTTGAAGTGCACCGAGGTGAAATATTTGGTCTTTTAGGGCCTAATGGAGCGGGGAAAACGAGTACGCTGGAGAGTTTGGAGGGACTACGTGTTCCTGATGGCGGTTCATTGCGAATTATGGATGTTGATCCTGCTTACCAGTCGAGAAAACTGCATAACCTGATTGGTGTACAATTACAGACTTCAGGTTTGCCGGATAGTATTACTCTTGATGAAGCGATGAAATTTTTCTGTTCTTATCATGCTGTGCTGCCACGCTATGATTTACTGGACCGTTTTGGTCTTAAAGAGAAAAGGAGAGAACAGTATTATCAGCTATCCGCCGGCCAACAGAGACGTCTGGGGCTTGCTCTGGCGGTTGCCCACAAACCTCCTGTAGTATTTTTGGATGAACCTACTGCCGGTCTTGATGTTGCCTCACGTATCGAATTACATAATCTAATGCGTGAGCTGCAATCTTCCGGAACTACGATCATCCTCGCTACGCATGATATGGCAGAAGCGAACGAAATGGCAAACCGACTGGCAATTTTACTGCGCGGTAAAATTGCGACTACCGGTACCCCACTTGAGCTAACCGCTACCGGAGCGGGTTTTACCAAGATCTCTGTTCGTACAAAAGGTGATAGCCTTTCTGACCCTGAACTCAAATTTCCGGCAGTGAGTAAGCGTATATCCAAAGAAGAGTATGTTATTTACTATAGCACTGATATCGGGCCTACTGTTTCAGCTATTATAACCCATATAAAAACCCAGGAGGATTTGCTGGTCGATTTGCGTGTAGAACGGCCTTCTCTGGAAGATCGCTTTTTGGAAATTACAACCACGGGAGGTATCCAATGAACGCTTTTATTAATCACTTTTTGTTCGAGTTTCGTACCGGGATTCGAAATAAGACCTTGCTGTTAATGAACTATCTTTTCCCCCTGGGCTTTTATGCAATGATGGGTCTGATTATGACTGGTATCAATCCCCTTTTTCGAGAGACAATGATCCCTGCCATGTCTATTTTTGCTGTCCTTGCTGCGACAATACTAGGATTGCCCGACCCATTAGTAACGGCCCGTGAGGCTGGTATTTTTCGTAACTATAAGATTAATGGTGTACCGGCTTTATCGATTCTGGTCATTCCGGCATTAACCACTATCATACATTCTTCAGTAGTGACTATGATCATTGTCACTACAGCACCCTTATTCTTTGGTGCACCATTGCCGGTCAATTGGCTTTATTTTATCGTGACATTCATGCTGACTGCTTGTGCCTGTGCCGGATTAAGTGTGCTGATTGGAGTGATTTCCACCAGTTCGCGTATGACAGTGTTGTGGTCGCAGTTGGTTTTCATCCCTTCGATGATTTTGGGTGGAATGATGCTGCCCTTCAGCATGTTACCGGGAGCAATAAGTAAAATCGCTCTTCTCTTACCGGCTACCCATGCTATGAACGCTTTTCGAGGACTGGCTCAAAATCTAACTGCCGATTTTAATCCAATAGGGTCACTTATTATCCTGTTGGCGAGCGGAGTGTTGGCATTTGGATTGGCAATCTATCTATTTAACTGGGATAGACGCAATGCAGCTCAACCCGGACATCCTCTCATGGCGTTATTGGTTTTACTGCCGTATGTCATTGGAATATTTATCTTATCATAACCCAAAAAAAGAAAAGAAAATAAATAATTTTATTTGCATAACCAGATCTTTTAGTTTTTTGTTGTGAATAAAGGTTCAGGTTTCACAAATTCATATTTCTACCTTTTAGATTTTGTGAACTCGTGAAGCCTAAACCCAGGAATTGCCGTAAAAAAGAAGTTACGTCAAATGTCGAGCCCC
>JADBLO010000120.1 GCA_014894395.1 Thermoplasmata archaeon | reverse complement strand
ATATTAAATATACTATTTATATCTGAACAATTCCTCTCCATTCCGTCCACGGAAAGAAGTATTGAAATAATTTCTCACGCGATCATTACGAGGTATGTTTCCCCCGAGGAGGAACTGGCTTTCGAGAATACTCCTGCTCCGTAGGAACCGACGGTTCTTCTCCAATTCCCACGACACAGACATCCAATACACCCTTCTGACCAAGTTCCAAAATCAACTGGTCAAACGGATCGTTCTTGTTCAAAACCTTTTGATATTTCGCATCTGATGCTTTCTGATGATTCTTTTCACCCACCACCATCTGAGGCATCTCCCTACAAATAAATAACGGCAAAGTGTTTATAAAACCTTACATAAAAAAGAAGAAAAAAAGAAAAAAATTAGGTTTAAGGATTAAACCATCCGCGGAATGACCCAAAGACGTACAGGTGTCCTAAGTATCCGTTAATTGCGCTCGGTATTTCTATGGGTTCCATTCTGATGATTCCGGATGAGCGTTCCCCGGAAACACTAATCGTGGAATAGTGGAGTCGTATGGCGAAGAAATGAGCTGTTTTTCCACCGTCGGATGTTCGTTTGAACAACACAAATCCACGGACGGTCGTTCGGTCCAACAGTCCACCAGCGGTTGTTTGTGGTTCTGAGGAAATGGTGGTTGCCAGGGCGGTGATCGGTAGTATGGTTACCAGCATCATAACGCATATCAATATGCCTGCGAGTTTGTTCTTCATGTTTTTTTATACCCCTTTCTATTTAATTATATTATTATATTTTACTGAATATATTAATCTTTCGCAGCAGCACACCTGCCAATAGATACACCATAAAAATAATCAGGAGAAGAAACAGAAGAAGACACGAGACGTGCCCAGTGACATTCTGACACCGTAGCTTTAAATACCATCACTTTCAAAAAAGACACCATCGGAAGAACCGAATGAAAGGAAAGGGAAACGCATGGAAAAAAAGGATGCATATCAAAGAAAAGGAAAAAGAATGATACTATCCGTTGTCACCTTATTCATCGCATGCTTTTTCATCTTTGGAACCACGGTACCAGCAACCACAACCATACCAGAGACAAGCGAGCAGACACACCGCTTCTACCCAACCCAAGACACCACCATCGACCAAACAACACCAGAAAAGAACTACACAAACGCTACGACACTCTCGGTCTCAAACACCTTTGGGAACAACAGCTCAGGATGGGAACGAGACATCCTTCTCTATTTTAACATCTCAATGATCCCGACGTATGCCCAGATAACGACCGCGACAGTATCTCTCTATTATTACGGGTACGAGGATACGAATCCAGCATACCGCGTACTCTCTCTGCACCAGATCACCAGACTCTGGGACACAAAAAACGTGACCTGGAAGACACGACCGACCGCCGTACAAAATAACATTTCCTACGCACGTATCCCAGCAACGGTTGGTTGGATGACCTGGGATGTCACCACGGAAACCCAGAGAATGATCAACAACCCAACCGCAAATCTTGGATGGCAACTCGCAGACAAAAACCCCTGGCAAACATACAACATCCCCCTCATCAAATTCAAATCCAAAGAAACACAAACAACATACTCCCCGTACCTTGAGATCCAATACACCATTCCTCTGATCATTTCTACAACCGGTTCCTATGAAGGCTATACTAACGAAAACATCAGTATGAACGGTACAATCCTGTGTGGTGGCACCCCACCCTACACCTATCATTGGGATTTCGGAGACGGTACACAGACATCATACAGAAACACAACCCACACCTACACCACCGCAGGGTGTTACACCATTGCATTCTCCGTCCAGGATAGCACCGGAAAAACAACCAGCACAACGACAGCTGCGATCATCAAAGAAAATACGACAGAACCTTACATCAAAATTATACAACCACAAAACGGGCTTTATTTCGGCAGCAAAAAAATCGTTTCACTGCCCAAACCATGGATCCTCGGACCAATCGACATCACTGTAGAAACATACTCAAAATATCCGATCACAAAAGTCAAATTCCTTATTGATAACGAGGTACAACAAATTGATACCACCGCGCCATACACCTGGACATGGAACCAAAAAACCATCCCGGGAAAACATACCCTCAAAGTAATAGTGGTTGACGCATCAGAAGCAAGTGCAGTAGATCAGATAACGGTCTGCAAGATACTCTAATTACTCTTTTTTCTTGTGTTTTTATTCATGAGCAGCAAAGATAAATAGCTCGTGTCTTGTTCAGGTCCCATTATGAAGATTCAGACCGAGTGTCTCCCCTGTTTATTGAAACGGATCCTCTTTGAAACAGAGCTCAGCACAAAGGAGAAGAAACGCCAGACAGCATCGTTGCGTACCGCATGCAAGCTGCTCGCCGAATTATATGATCCCGAGGAATGCAGCGCTGCCATTGCGACAAAGCTGCATAAGAGCGTCTATGAAACATTACAGGACAAAGACCCGTATGCAGAGCTGAAACACACCAGCAACCTCATCGCTACCTCGCTGGTGCCTACAATCGAAGGACTCGTCAAAACCTCACCAGATCCCCTTAAAACAAGCATACTCTGTGCGATCATCGGTAACATCATGGATTTCGGCATAGACGGCTCGAGCGCCCATCCACAGATGCTCGAAGAAGTCTTTGACAAACTCTACGCAGAAGGACTCGGGTATGACGACTACCAAAAACTTAGAAATCTTCTGAAAAACGCAACACATATCGTGCTTTTTACCGATAACTGCGGGGAGATCGTGTTTGACAAGATCCTCTGCCGTGAACTGAAACACTTCAACCCGAAGCTCCACATCACCGCAGTCGTCAAAGGCGAGCCGATATTAAGCGACGCAACAGCAGAGGATGCTCAGGAAATAAAGCTTCACGAGGTCGTAGATGAGCTTTTTACAACCGGGTGTTTTGCGGTCGGCGTTGATTTCTCAAGGCTCCCTGCTGAAGTAACATCAGTATTGAAACACGCGGATGTGATCATCGCCAAGGGCATGGCGAATTATGAATCCTTTTCTGAAACGACCTACAGACCTATTGCGTATCTGCTCCGAACAAAATGCAATGCGATTGCACGCTCGATGAACCTTCCTCGGAACATCAGTGCGATAAAACTCTACGAATAAAAAAAACCAAGAACCGAATTTGCAATTTTTTTTTAATTTTGAACTCTACAGTTCAATCATTTGTTCTTCCTCGTTTTTCAGGAGTGCTTACCGGTTAGTGTCGATAGAGTTCAATCGGTCGAGCCATTTCCGAAGAGCATCATGACTGTGGAGTGTAAAATATCCCTGATAAGTTCTATTTTAAGGAAAAGTATATATATTATTAAAAGAATAATTATAATGATAGGTGATCTATTGGTGAAAAAAGAAGTCGAAGTTCTCTATAAAGATGCAATCTACGTGCATTTAATTAGAGAGGGCTACAGCGAATACAGGGCAGAGGCTGAAGCACGCCGACGAATGATGCGTGATGACGTGTTCTAACCGTGTTTGCTTTTTTTTATAAAACACGATGATTCATTAGAAGGAGATGAAATCAGAGAAGATGGGAGGTAGGAAGGATCTGGAAGGGGTTTTAGGAGAGATGGAAGGAATAGGAAGTGAAAATAACTCCAGATCCTCTTAAGTTATACTTTGTCAAATGTTATATATAAAGATTCTTATTGAAAATGTCAGACTGGAAAAATACCACTACTTCCGACAGAGCGCAAACGCCTTCTCCACCGCCTCTTCTGCAGAACCTGCAACATAAAACCGGGACTCAGACTCTTTCATCAAATTCCCTGTCACCAACTCATCGACACACCCACCGGTACCGGCCACCAACACCACGGGTTTCTGAAAAATCATCGCAAACGAAATCTCATTTAACGTACCCCACCGGCCACCAATCGCAATCACCGCATCCGCCGCAGACACCACCAAAAAATTCCGACGCATCCCCAGACCCGTAGACAACGGGATATCAACAAACTCATTTGCCTCATCCTTCGAATCAGGCAACAACCCAACCGTAACCCCCTTCATCTCTTTGGCACCTTTACAAGCTGCCCGCATGACACCACCACGACCACCGCAGACAAGCACACCACCTCGCTGTGCGATCCCACGACCAACCCGCTCCGCAACCGCTAACGCAACAGAAGATAAATGCGCATCATCAGCATCACTCCCACACACCGCAACAAGCATTCGCATCACAACAGACTATTGGTACACCGTTTTTAACAGTTTTCACACAACCTTAAAAAAAATCTGATTTATTGCCCGGAATTATCAGCATCAGAAGCCGAAAAACATCGTGTCTTCCGCCCCGCCTTCACCACAGAAATAAGACCAGCCTGATCCAACACCTTGATATTATAATTAATCGTCTGCGGCTTCTGACCAAGCAATCGCGCGATTTCCTTCTGCGTCATCCCAGGCTGACTCCGAATAGACCCGATGACCTGGATCTGCAGATCAGTCAGCCGGAACCGCTCTGCTTTCGGGAAGTTCATCCCTGTCGGATAAAACGCCCGATACTTCAACCCCTCCCGACGCGACTGAATCAACTCGGTTTTTTCAAGGACACCGAGATGATATGACAATGTACCGTTCTTTACCCCAACCTTCCGCAGGATCTGATTATAATGGACCCCTGGGTTCGTCTTAATAAACCCGTAGATCTGCCCACGGACAAACTGATCCAGCACATCTTCCTTCTGAATTCGTGAATACAACGGAAGCAACAATGTAAACAGCACGAGAAGTCTGTATTTCCCACTCTCGGTAAACACCAGAAGACCAAACGCCAGCAACCCAAAACTAGCAGAGGCGGTCATTAACGGCCCTTTATTCTTATTTACCCAGAGATACGAATGCGTGAGATGCCCCTCATAATTCACGGTATATTGTTGAGTGGTCACATAAGTAAACCCCAGCTCATCGGAGACATTGACCGTCAACAGGTATGTCCCGCTTTTTTTGTATTCATGCGCAACCGCGATCGTATCAGCGACATACGTTCCATTGCCCCCATCATCCCAATCAATCCGGTAATTGACCAGAGCCACATCAGGATTCTCCCGCGCCAGCTCAAAAAAAACCACCTGAACGCTGTAGACGTCTAACTCCTGAATCGATTGAATGAAATTTGTCTTGACGGTAAAATTTTGCAGGGGAGAAACAACCACAGAAGAAACACCGAATACCTCAGATTGTTGTGGAACACTAATAATCGGTTTTTCCTCATAATAGGACAACGTACTCCCTTCAGGGAGGATGCTGGTCTCCCCAGGCGATTTAATTGCGAGACGATCATCGGGAAGCATCACTACTATACTATCTGCAGGCAATTCAACCATACTTTTGGTCGTACCATTCAGGATGATAGTACTCGTAGTCAGCGCAGGGTCAGCAACAATCGCAGTATAATCTGTGTTTGTGATCCGATCACTCAGTTGAAGAGAACTCGACGAACTATCAATTGTGCCCATATCTGCAGAAGACACAGCAACCGGCGTATCTAAAAAAACACATAACATAAGAGCTGTAGCTACCAATATGAAACCGAAATAGTTAACTCTCTTCACTGAAGAGGCACTGTGTAGGGGCATAGTCCTTCTTTTTTTCTCCGTCATTTATACTTAAGAACCACTCCTTATTTATATGTTTTGAAACAAAGCTTTGATTGTTTATTGAATCTTTTCTTTTGAAAGCTAGAAAGGACATGAGATATTAAAAATAGTAAAAAAGGTAGTATTTCTCTAGCTTAATGAGGAAATTATATATACTATTACTGATAAATAATATAGGGGTAGGAAAAATGGAGGAAAATATCATAAAAAACGGAAAAAAGAATCTCATGGAAAACGACCTTGGTTTTATTCTCTGGAAGCTTGCATCAATTGAAGACTTTCTCCCCTGCTATAAAACCATGATGAAACAAGAACAAGATTAATTATTTTCTTTGAGACAAAATATGCACCAAGGGTCACAAAAAAAGGAAAGGGGGCTACTTGACCCCGAGAACGAAGAATAAGAAGACAAATCCTTTTCCAGTCATTATATTACCACCGACGGTCACGGTGATCGTTGTTTTCCCGAATCCGAGGACAGGAAGTTTCTTTGTCGTTGAGAAACCAGGAAGCAGCTGAAGGATGGTACCTGATGATTCATTTGCTTTGAGGAGGATACCACCTTCAAGCGTGATACTCCAAGGGATACTTGTGCAGGTTGTTGTCCCGTTATTCTTGATGATTATCGAGACGCCGACTCCACCTTTCATGGTGATGATAAGCGGGAGAGAATGCTGGATGGAAAACAAACAATTTTTCTCTTGTTCTGCATTCCCGGATCTATCAACGGAATAGAAATAAACGGTGTGCATTCCATCTTCTGAGACCATGAACGGTGCAGCATAGGTCATCCAATCACCCGTATCGAGTTTATACTTGGTATACTCGACACCAGAGTCGTTATCGGTTGCGGTGAGCGTCACGGTCACATTACTCCGATACACATCCCCGTCCATCTCGCCAGCAAGGCTGCAGGTCGTCACCGGGGGAGTATAATCAGTGACCACATATTTCCAGATAAATTCAGTCCCAGTTCCCCCTAAGATTTCGCAGCCTTTCACTTCATTTCTTCCATCCGTGTCACAGTCACCGATAATTAACCCAGCAAGCATATTTGTTGGCCCGGTGAGCGTAGCTTCTTCATAATAATTGGTTCCATTCCAGCCGATAATATGAACGTTCCCCGTGCCAAAGCAGAACTCAATGTCGCCATCGTTATCAGCATCGCCAATTGCAACCGATTCAATAACAGGATCCTGACCAGGGTACTCACCATGCCAGACTTGAACATATTCAGAGCCATCCCATTCAAACAACCATCCGCCAGGTGTCCCCCCGTAACTTCCCGTGCCAATTTCAGGGGTGCCGTCATTATCCACATCACCAACACCATCACCAAAGACAGTGACACCAGAAGGATAATTCGTATAGACTGCTACCCCAGTCCATACCTCGGTTGTTTCATCCCAGTTCAACGCCCAGGTTCCCGCGGTCGCATAGTCAAGGTTTGAAACATCTGCAATAACCTCAGTCTTCTCATCCATGTCGACATCTCCACTCCACACCATAGGAACTGCCATACCGGACCCACCAGGACAGGTCCACGAGGTTTCATAAGAAAACGTACTTGTGTCTTGGTTCCATCCGAGTGCAGTCACATGTTTCCCCCCTGCAGCTGGATCATTTGTTATCAACACCTCTGCATGACCGTCATCATCATAATCACACGTATAAATATCGTAAATGAAATCTACCCCTGTACCATGATACCAATCCAGTTGCGTCGGTGCTGCACCATCCCACTTGTACGCATACACACCATTGGCACTTGAATAGGTCCATGATACACAGAATTCTAAACTCCCATCTTCATCCAGATCAACGACACAGGCTCCAGAAGGTGAACCTCCGGCAACACTCCAAGAATATTTCTGTACATAGGTTTGTTGTGTTGTATTATAATAATAAATCCGACAAATACCGGAATTCTCATACCCACCAAGAATTATCTCGTTAACTCCATCTCCATCGATATCTCCCACAGGCTGTGCGAATTCTGCATGACCATTTCCACCATAAGCATAACTCCATTGCAACTCCCAGCCGTCCATAAAACCAGCACCATTATTCGTATTTTGAAAAGACGTTATTTCAGATGGTTCACCAAGCGAAAGACTCTTTGTAGTTTCAGCTCCAGCAACCGGTAACACGGTAGCCGTAATCATCAACAGACCACATATCAGACTCATTACGTTCTTGTTCACTTCGTTGTTCCCCCTTAGTATGAGAATTACAGTTCATACGTTTAAATGTTTTCCATAGGATAAATCCCACAAAACAACGATAGAGTTAAAAGAGAAGGTTCCTTTTTTAGAGTATTTCAGAGGAGTTTGGATCAGGATGCTGGTTTGTAAAAACATCAGGGGTTTCAATGTTCTTTAAAACAAACCTATACCAAATACTAGAGAGAGGCGCTGATGAAAAAAAAAGAACAGTCATCTTAAAAAATTAAAATCATCCAATTCACTAAAAACATATCCCTTCTTGAAAACCACGTGGATTTTCCTGATCTTGTTTTAATTACAGATAACCTCCAAAAATATTATAACTACAGGATTGATTCAAAAGTTACCAATGGTTAAGATAGACAAGAATATTGAGCCACAACATTGCTGGGAATTTCAGAATTGCCTGAATGAAACAAAAGGTCGTTGTATTGTTTACAAATTGGGTATTGAAAAAGAATGTTGGATTACAAACAGAATGAAACCCGGCAACCCGGGTATCATGAATGGTAGTTGTGTGAACTGTCAATGGTTCAAAAAGAATAATCCTTCGATTGCCTCAATTATCTAAATAATCGGGTGTTTGTTTTTTTTTTCCTGGTTATATAATAACCTACCCCTTTTGTTTGAGACGCTCTAGCTGGTACAAATTCTCCGGTTGGTTATTTTTACACGTTGACTTGGTTATATTAAAAGCGTTAATGACTAGAGAAAAAAAAGAAAAAAAGATGGCATGATAATTCTTGAGTGAGTCTCGTGTTGCATACCACAAGGTGATGCAACATGAAAAACACAAAATATTATATTGGACTGGATGTCCATAAGGAAAGAACCTCGTACTGCATACGAGATAAGCTAGGCAATATTCTCATCGAGGCTGAAGCAGCCACGCTCTATTCTGAACTTGAACACCGGCTCAAACCGTATCTTGCTGCCTCGATGATAGGACTTGAAGCAAGCACAAGCTACTACACATTATATCAGAATTTTCTCAGAAATAACTATCACATCAAGGTCGCCAATACTATCCAGCTTCGTCAGCTGATCGCCAAGAACGACAAGCTGGATGCCCAACGCCTCTCTGAGATGCTCCGGCTTGGAACATTCCCTTGTTCCTACATCCCAGAGGAAAAAATCCAACATCTTCGCAGCTTGATCCAGATGCGTCATGCGCTCATGCAGAAAAAGGTACGGTGCAACAACCGGATCCAAGCATTCCTGGATCGAAACGGTGTCATGATGCCCCTGTGTAAAGCGTTCAGCAAGAAATGGAAACACGCTCTCATGCAACACCTGGGATCAGGGAACATCAGCACAGAACTACGGTACGAATATAACCATTATGTGTACCTGGAGAAGACAAACGAACAAGCAGACCAAGAGATCATTGGCTACACTAAGACATACTGGAATCAGGAGTATCAGTTGTTGCGCAGTATCACCGGTTTCGGAGTCTTACTTCCTTGTTATATTATCGCCTTTGTCCATCCTATTGAACGGTTTCTATCAAACCGAAAACTCCGGCGGTACGCTGGAGTGATCCCTGTCGCAAAAGAATCCGGTAACACGACATCCCGAGGAAGGATACCAAAGACTTCAAGCAAGGCTCTTTTACGTTGGGCTCTGGTCCAAGCAGCCAATACCATTGGAAAGACCAATACTACGCTTGGGAGATATTATAGGCGGAAAAAGAGCCAGAAGAAAAACACTGGTATCGCGAAGATCGCTGTCGCCTCCACCTTAGTGGATATTATCTATAAGGTGCTGACAACAAAGAAACCCTACATATCAACTGCTTGTTAAATCTTTGAGGCTTATGCATGTATGAGATGGTGAGAGTCGGCTGTCCTCCTCTCTCGTGGGCTGTGTACCCTGTAAAAAAGAGTGGGCAGCTAATGACTCACCATAGTGGGCTAATCCACCCCTTTGATGGGTGGATCTGTACCCGTATAGAAGAGTGTCGTCAAACGACCTCACCATCAGCAATATCATTAAATGAGAGGTGATTGATAAAGATAATGAAAACAACACGAGAATCCTGAGAAAGGTTTCTTCCCCAGGATCTCAAGAATTATCATAGAAGAGGGGGTGTTTATGCGACCCCAATCCCAATGACGAAGAACAGAATTACTGTTCCTGTTGCATTCGCCGTAGCAGTTCCTGCTTCAACGGCTATGCCTGTTTTACCGAAGCCGATGACGAAGTCTTTCACGATGACTGATTCTCCCGCTGCAAGGGATGCGATGGTATCGCCTTTTGTTTTTCCAATGAAAATCAGTGATCCGTCCAGGGTGATCGTCCAGTCGATGTTGGTGAGATCTGTTGTCCCGGTGTTCTTAATGGTCGCTGAGACGCCTATTCCACCTTTAATCGTTATAGTGATTGGAGGCGCTGGATGCTGAATGGTGAAGTTGCAGTAATGCGCTTCTTCAACATTTCCCGCGAAATCAACGGAGTAGCATTGTAGGACGTGGAGGCCATCAGTGGTGACGGTAAACGGTGCAGTATAGGTCGTCCATCCTCCACTGTCGAGGTTGTATTTGGTGTAGTTCACACCAGAGCTGTCATCAGTAGCTGTTATGGTCACGATCACGTCACTGACATAGACGTCGCCTTCTAATGTCCCGTTAAAGGTACAGGTCGTCACTGGTGGTGTGGTATCTCCACCTGGGCCAAAGAGCTGGTAGTTAAGATCATGGGGAAGATGATCGGCGACAAGGACCGAAATGTTCGTCCAGGCCGGGTAACCCCACCATGCAGCTTGAATGACAGCTTCATGCAACTTTATCCCACCAACTGTATTATTATGTCTGGACCAGCAGGCTTGCGGGTAATATACAGTCGGCCCTTGAATGCCTTGTATCGTGATCCAATATGTTGTGTCCGCGTTGAAAGTGATATTTACTGGTAACTGGACAGAGTAGTTTGCAACCCAATAGGTATTTCCATTAGGGTTCGTATAATTATACCAAAACTCTCGTGTGATTGATGCGTCAGAAATTGTCTGATTATAAATAATGTTGCCTGGATGAGTTCCAGCGCCATCATCATCCCAAAAGAGAATACGCCAGTCATAGTGGTAATCTTTCTGACCTTGTGCGAGCTGACACTGGAAATATCCTCCTTGCCAGAACACGCTGTCGACTTCTTTTTGTGTAGAAAGCTTGAAATCGTCGGCTGGAAATGCGGTACCATTAATTCTGACTGTTGCAACAATTATACCACCGAGATCTGCATGAACACCTACAACATTATCCCAGACAAGACCGCGATTCAGTGGGGAACCACTAGAATTTGCTTCTTTTACGTCGATATTTACTTTGTGGTTCGTAGTATTTGCTACTACAGCCCCTGATGAAAAAACCATCAGTGCTACAAATAGCAAAACAACTGCTTCCTTAAAAATATTTTTTTCTTTCATATTTTTGCCTCCTTCCAAATCTATACTTTAATATCACGTACATCTATAAAAATATATCCCTCTTTTGGGGCTCATAAGAATACACCTCCACATCATATTGCCAATAAACCTAAATAGCCAGCCGATATTACGAGCAAAACGCACAGGAGCATCGCACCTATGACAACACAACTTGTCAAATGTCCCACATGCAAAACCACCATTACGGTCTCCGGAGAACCAGGTGAAAAAATCTTTCTTACCTGCCCGCAGTGCAATCAAAAAGGGGCTTTTACCATCCCTGGAGAAAAAAGTGCAAAAACGATGGTAACGAATTCAGCGACCATTGAAGTCAACGGTCTGACAAAATCATATAACCATTTCACCGCGGTCAATAACGTCTCCTTCACCGTTAAAAAAGGAGAAATCTTTGGGTTCCTCGGACCAAACGGCGCAGGGAAAACCACGACCATCAAGTCCATGCTTGACTTGATCCATGCGAACACAGGAACCATTAAAATCAATGGCATCGACGTACGAACACACGGCAAAGAAGCAAAGAAGAACGTAGGCTATATGCCGGAGAAAGTCGCATTCTATGATAACCTCACTGCATTGCAGAACCTGCGTTTTTATGCAGAAATAAAACACGCACCCAAAGAGGAATGCATACATCTTATCGAAGAATTCGGCCTTGGTGATACCGGGAAAAAAAGAGTCGGAAAGTTCTCCAAAGGAATGGTCCAACGACTCGGTATGGCACGGGCCATCCTCGGCAATCCCTCGATCCTGATCCTTGATGAGCCAAGCGGCGGGTTAGACCCCCGTGGCGTCGTTTTAATCCGAGATAAAATCCTTGAAATGAAAAAGAAAGGAACAACCATTTTTGTTTCATCCCACATTCTCAGCGAGATCCAGGAAATCTGCAATCGCGTTGGCATCATCAATAAAGGAGTTCTTGTCGCACAAGATACCGTTGAGGGACTCAGTAAAAAACTGAACCTGAAACCACAAATCACGGTAACGATAGACTCTATGTCAGCGAAAATTGAAAATGCAGTCAAGAAACTATTAGGGGTCGACAGTGTTAAAACCCAAGGAAACACTCTTGAAATCGTCTGCGATGGAGCCATGAAAGCAAAAGTCATCCTGGCAATTTCCACGGCTGGTGGAAACATCCAAAACCTTCAGACAAAAGAACCCTCCCTTGAAGAAGTTTTCATGCGATACACGGAGGCATAGGAATGCAAACCAATATTATTCTCAGCATCGCAAAAAAAGAAATCATGGATAACATCCGGAACAAATGGATCATTCTGGTTTCCGTGATGTTCGCACTTCTCACCCTGGTTGTCTCCTATTTTGGCTCACTTGCAAGTCGTGGATGGCAAGACCTTGGCTTTACCATCTCAGGAATGGCAAATCTTGTGACCTTTTTAGTACCCATCATCGCACTCATGCTCGCATATGCGACAATCATCGGAGAAATCGAACGAGGGTCAATGAACTCCCTTCTCTCGCTTTCCGCAACGAGATTTGAAATCATTATCGGAAAATTCCTTGGCCTGGCAGGTGTACTGTGCTTTACGATTTTTATAGGGTTCGGAGCAGCTGGCCTGATGATAGCGGCCAATGTCTCTAATGTCAACTACGCTGATTACGGTATCTTCATTGGCGCAACCATGCTCCTTGGATTGGTGTTTTTAAGCGTGGCGTTGTTCTTCTCTACAATCTTCAATAAGCGGTCAACCGCGATGGGTGGCGCAATCTTCCTGTGGTTCCTCTTCAACATTATTCTTCCTATTGTTTTTATTGGATTACTTGCGACCACTATCGATATAACGAAGTTTGCACAAGGGAATACGATTGTTGTACCAGACTGGTACCAGGCCCTTAATTTGTTCAATCCAACATCGGTGTACTCGTCCCTCCTCACGACCTCGATTGGCCCGGTCTCTTCGATGAGCGCCTCCTCGATGATTCCTGCACCGTCCTGGTACTCCAGTGGACTTCTCATTGGCGTCCTCCTTGCCTGGATCATTGTCTTTTTCGCCCTCGCGGTTTGGAGGTTCCAACGAAAAGACATCTAACCTACCCATAAATCTTATAAATACCACTTTGTTTTCCTACCATCCATCAACACTGGGGAACCAGCCTATGGCACGACATGTAAAAAAAACAAATCCAGCACTTATTACCCTTATTGAGGGGTTAAAAAAGACCGCGTATGAGAACGATGCGCCGATCTGGAAAGATATCGCAGAGCGATTAGAAAAACCATTGCGGAATTGGCCTGAGGTTAATTTAAATCGTATTAGCATGTATGTTCATGAGAAAGAAACCGCACTAATCCCTGGAAAAGTACTATCAACAGGGAAGTTAACGAAGAAGGTTTCAATTGCCGCCTGGTCATTCTCAGAGAAAGCTCATGAGAAAATCAAGAAAGCAGGTGGCAAGACACTTTCCATTGAAGAGCTTGTGAAACACAATCCGAAAGGAAAAGATGTGAGGATATTGGGATAACTATGGTAGCAATCATTGACGCAGAAGGTGCAGTACTCGGACGACTTTGTACTGCAGTAGCGAAACGTCTCCTGAACGGCGAAGAGATAGCCGTGGTACATAGTGAGAAAGCGATCGTAACCGGTAAGAAAGATATGATTAAAGCACATTATAAACATGAACGAGAGGTTGGTACCTACCGGAAAGGTCCGTTCTACCCAAGGATGCCTGATCGGATATTGAAACGAACGATCCGCGGCATGATCCCCTATCAGGAGCCTCATGGGAGAACAGCATTTAAAAGACTGAAATGCTATATCGGAGTACCAAAGGAGTTTCAAGGAAAATCCTTTGAGAAGATCACCGCTGCTGAAAAGCACCCTGCTGATTATATGACGTTGCAAGAAGTAGCACAATTTTTAGGAGCGAAGGTGTACTATGGCTAAGAAAGTTGTCAATACCACGGGGAAGCGAAAAACTTCGATAGCAAAAGCAACCGTGGCAAAAGGAGTTGGTTGCGTCCGCATTAACAAGAAACCAATTGAGTTTTATGAGCCAGAAATCGCTCGATGGAAGATCATGGAGCCACTGAAACTCGCAGAACACCATGTCAGCACGGTAGATATTGA
Organism: Thermoplasmata archaeon; assembly: GCA_014894395.1. Taxonomy (GTDB): domain Archaea; phylum Thermoplasmatota; class E2; order DHVEG-1; family DHVEG-1; genus SM1-50. Next base: position 19,385 of record JADBLO010000120.1, on the reverse strand, counting down.
TGTCAACGTCAGTGGCGGAGGGTTCATGAGCCAGGCAAATGCGGTACGAACAGCGATTGCAAAAGGCCTTGTGGAATACACCGGGGACCCTGCGTTGCGCCTCTCATTCCTTGGGTATGATAGAGATTTACTCGTGAGTGACTCACGGATTAAAGAAAGTAAAAAGCCTCTCGGGCGTGGTGCTCGAAAGAAGAGGCAGAAATCATACAGGTGATCATGTGATTATCCCTATTCGATGTTTTACCTGCGGAAAGGTAATTTCCGCCCTCTACGATGAATATAAGAAACGGTGTGAGGTGTATCAGAAAGCGGTTGATGCTGGTGAAAAACCAAAAGAAACCCCGCAGAAGATTCTCGATGACCTTGGTGCAGAGCGGTACTGTTGCCGACGGATGATTATTTCTCAGGTTGACCTCCTCAAAGAAGCAGCGCCGTACGAATAAATCTCAACGATCAAAAAACAATTGTCCGCTGGGGCGATGTAAAGGCTGCCTCAAAATTTTTTTTTTTCTTTAACGGCTTATTATTTTGATTACGTATTTGTATAAACTGATCATCGCCATGGTGAACAATCCTGCCACAAACCCTACCAATGCTAAGGTAATGGCAGTCATCTTTATCGCCTTTCCACCTTAGAAGAAAAAAGAAGTTCGTGTGCGCGTTTTTCCGTGTTCATTGTCATTTTTCGCCTCTTCAAACAAATAATGATATATTATATCATGATATTATTTGTCATTTCTTGTATTTATAATTTTCCTGAAAAAATAACAAAAACTCTCACACCATCGCAAATAATATAACACACCATCACATATCATCACAAAGGGGTGAATGTGGATGCAAAAAACACTATTCGATTTCTTTGAACCTGATGGTGAAAAAAATAAGCGGACAACAACCGCAGCAAAATAAAAACAAGAGTTGTTCCCTTGTTAAATCTTAGGGGTACGATTCTCCCAGAGCCGCCATAACGCAACACACAAAACAACGGCAAAGAGAACAAAACACCCAAGAGCGATGTAAAGGTACATCGGATTTTGATACACAGCCTGAATAACTCCTTGTGATTGATCAACGACGAAACGACCACCCTCACCAGCTGTAAGCGACCCAGAATCAGAGGCGTTCTCCACGACATTAAGCTCTTTGCCTAGAGGAATCCCTTGGGCATTCGCAATTTTCGCCCTCATTAAAAAAGTCTGAAAGAAATCAGGGAGCCCCGGTGGTACGGATAAACCTTCGGTCCAACCATTTCCAGCCTGAAGGAAATTGCCATTATCAACCAAGCCTTTACTCGACAACACCGCCTGATCGCCGATCGTATACAGATTAGTGACCGTGCCTTTGATGTACCAAATCAACTGAATAATACCGACCCACAAAGCAACAAACGTCGTCGTAAACAGTATCACAATCTTCGTATTCTCCGGATGCAACAGACTCTCTCCCTTCCACGTCAGTTTATAGTACACCCACTTATGACCATCACGCTCACTTCTCTTAATCAACCCTACCTCATGCAGTTTCGCAAGATGCTCATGCAACGTTGCTTTATTCAGATTCGAGACTTTCGCAATCTCATTCAGCCCCATATTCTTCCCATCAAGGGTCTTAAGAATATCGAGTCTCGTATCAGACGCAAGTGCCTTGAATGTCTCTCGGTCCAACGTGATCTTTGTCATATTTCCTATAACCAATTATCTCTTACAACCTTTAAATACTGTATGTTTACGTTTGGTTTTTCCCAAACGATACATCTCCCGTAGCAGCGATTCTCCCCTTATGAACAAAATGTAAAATTATAAATCACACAGAACCATTACCCCCCTCTTGTATGAAGAAGGACAAACTTATCCAACACCTCAAAGAATGCGGAGCAATCAAGTTCGGACGATTCGTACTCACCTCAGGAGCAATCAGCGACTACTATATCGACATCAAGAAAGCAAGCACAGAACCAAAAATCCTCAAAATCATCGCACAACAGATGAGCGATTACACGAAAGGCTATGATATGCTCGCAGGCATGGAACTCGGAGCAGTACCTCTCGTTGTTGCACTTGCCCTCGAAACCGGGATTCCGTATGTGATCATCAGGAAAGAAAAACGAGAGCACGGCACCGGAAAACAGATCGAGGGTGGCGATGTCAAAGGAAAAAGCGTGCTCATCGTCGAAGATGTTACAACCAGTGGCGGCTCCGTGGTAAAAACCATTCAGATTCTCCGAGAGAACAACGCAGAAGTCGAAAAAGTCCTCGTCGTCGTAGACCGGGAGAACGGCGCACGAGAGCAGCTCCAGAAATTAGAAGTCGAGTTCATACCCTTGGTCTCAGTCAGTGAAATCCTCAAAAACAAGGAACACTAAAAAACTATATTCGGATGTAATAATAGAGAGGGGAAAACTATGAATGTGTTAGTCGTTGGTGGTGGCGCGAGAGAGCATGCAATCTGCGATGCTATAGCTCGATCAGAACAGGCGACACTGTATTCCGTAATGAATAACCTTAACCCTGGTATTGAGAAGCTCGCTGTTGAGTACCTCCTGGAAAAAGAAACACAAATAGATCATATTATCTCCTATGCTACGAAAAAGAATATAGATATCGCGTTAATCGGACCTGAAGCACCTCTGGAGGCGGGGATCGCTGATGAACTGACCAAGAACGGCATCAATGTGTGTGCTCCTCTAAAAAACGCGGCACGGATTGAGACCGACAAGGAATGGATGCGCAACCTCCTCACGAAATACAAGATTCCTGGTCAACTTCATCATAAAAGCTTCACGAACTCTAGCGAAGCAAAAGAATTTATTGAAGAGCTCAACGCCCAGGTCGCAATCAAACCTATTGGTCTTACCGGCGGAAAAGGCGTCCATGTCGCAGGCGATCACTTCAACGGCACCGATGAAGCCATGGCCTATGTAACGGAAGTCATCCAGAATAAAATCGGTGGAGCCGCTAAAGTCCTCATCGAAGAAAAAGCGGTTGGCGAAGAATTTACCCTGCAAGCATTTACCGATGGATCGCATCTTGCTCCACTGCCCGCCGTGCAGGACCATAAGCGGTTATTACCTGACGATAAAGGCCCAAACACCGGCGGCATGGGGTCGTACTCCTGCGCCAATGGGCTGTTACCATTTCTGACGCAACACGAATACGATGAAGGCGTCTCCATTTTACAGAAAATCGTCAGCGCTCTCGCGAAAGAAAGATGCCGGTATATTGGCCCTATCTACGGACAGTTCATCCTCACCGCAAACGGAGTGAAAATCATTGAGGTGAACGCACGGTTCGGCGACCCTGAGGCCATGAACGTCCTGCCCTTGCTACAAACCGATTTTATGGAGGTCTGCTCCGCAATGCTTGACATAACACTTTCCAAAAAAGATATACAGATGGAGAAGAAATCAACGGTCTGCAAATACGTTGTCCCTGAAGGGTACGGTATAAAAAGCATGGTTGGTGAAACAATAGACGTCAACGAGAACGCAATACGACAAGAAGGTGCGATGCTTTTCTACGCATCCGTCACCAAGAAAAATAATCACATCATGACCGGTTCATCACGATCTCTCGCGGTCGTCGGCATCACCGATGAACTCGCAGAAGCAGAAAAGATCTGTGAGCAGGCATTAACCTATATCAAGGGTGATCACCTCTTCATCCGGCATGATATTGGAACGAAAAAACTTCTTGAAAAACGCGTTCGTCATATGAAAGAGATACGAGGACGGAAATGAAACAAGAAATCTTCGTGTATTTCATTGGAACCGCGGGATCAGGAAAATCCACGTTGACCGCATCAATGCAACAATGGTGTAAAGAACGCGGGTTGGACGCAATCATAGTCAATCTTGATCCTGGTGCAGAAAATCTTCCCTATGAACCTGATGTCGACATCAGGGACTGGATATCCCTGCGAGAGATAATGGATACAAACAAACTCGGACCAAATGGCGCACAGATCGCCTGCGCTGACATGATCGCACTCAACACCGGTGATGTCAAGGAAAGCATCAACTCATTCAAAGCAGATTATATCCTCATAGATACCCCCGGACAAGTGGAGCTGTTCGTGTTCCGAGAAGCAGGAAAGTATACCGTGAAGTTCCTCAGCCCAGAAAAATCGGTGATTTGCTACCTTCTTGATCCAATGCTGGCAAAAACAGCATCAGGGTTTGTCTCACAGCTACTGCTTGCGATTACCACGAACTTCCGCTTAAGTCAACCACAAATAAATATCCTCAGCAAAGCAGATTTGCTCTCAAAAAAAGAATTAGAGCTTATTCAAAGATGGTCAAGTGACCCTGATGAAATCTACGAGGCGCTTTGTAGCGAAGAGGCATCCGTGCATCGAGAGCTGAGCGAGCAGATACTTCGCCTCATCAAACAGATGGGTGGGTACACACGACTTATTCCGACCTCAAAAAAGAATTATTTCGGTATCGAAGACCTCTATACCGTTCTCCAACAGCAATTTGAAGGCGGAGAAGACCTGTTAAAAGATTGATTACGTTGATTTAAGCGTCCCCAGCACCGGCTCAAAAATAAACCCTTTATCCATCAATGACGTTAACGCTTCCTCGATAGAATTCTCATCCAAGCCCTGTTTCTTACATTTCTCTACGATACTATCCCACGGAGCACCCTCTGCACCCTCAATTTCCTTGATCGTCTCTAACACAACAGTCTCGGGGTCTCCTGCAGCTTCAGACGCAGGTACAGGTTGCTCCCCCTCTTGTTTTTTCGGTTTCTTTTGCTCTTTTTTTGATTCTTTTTTCCGTTCTTTAATCTCCAGTTTCTCATCCTTTCGAACCTCTTCGAATTTCTCCGAGGTTACAGGGACAATGTACTGCAACGACTCGCGGATAAGCGCTGCATACTTATTCACATCGACAGTGCCATATTTCTTCAATGCAGCGACAATCCCTTCAGACAATTCACGACTGTATCCAAGTTTCTTAAGGTCGTACACGTTCGGCTGCGTCATCTTCATTGCTTCAATGATCGCGCCAATACGCTGTTTCGTCTGCATGCAGGTTTCAATGATCCAGCGGTCTCGCGCCTCCGCGTTCACCTCACGCACCAACTCAGGACGCAACGACACATACATCGTACCCTCCTCAGGGATATATGTTCGTATCTTGCCGATAATCGCAACAAACGCAGGAGCCTCAATGCTCTGCAACTTGTTCGTTGCTTCCTGCTGATACTGCCCTGAATAAATCGTAAACACGCCGGTTGGGTCAGACAAATGCGCTCGCAGATACTCCCCGCCCTCCGTAACGCTCTCCACATCAGTCAACACACCAGTAATAAACACCCGATTCACTTTACTGCCCAGGGGTGTCACCACATAGGAGGGCGCCTTTTCTCCAATGCCCTTAATCTCTATTGATGCATCGTTGTACTCCGCAGCAAAAATCCGCCACGCAGGCTCCCGTCTCATAGCAACTCCTCCAGCTCCTGAGACAATCGTTCAGCTTCCGCAGCAACATTAAAATCAACACGTTTCGCATCACGAGCAATCAAGGTCACCCCAAACTGATCACCCAAAGCATTCCCCTGTAAACTGATCCGATGACCAAATAACCTGCTATTCATTTCTTCAACAAGACCATCATCGTTTGAGGAATCATTCATGGTTTTCTCAAGAAGTTTTTCAGTAAGCTCCTTTCCAAGGATCGCACTCACCGAACCGGTTCCATCATCAATGACCAGTTTCATCCGTATATCAGCCTTGCCTTCGACAGCCCCATGCACCGCACATGCGCCCTGCTGGAGAACCCGGTTGCACTCCGGGCATCGCTGCACGAGCCCAGAACCTTTCCGAATCTCAATGACGGTCCCTTCCACTTCTACATCCAAGGCACCGTTCCGATCCACCAGCTCAGACAGCACTATTTTTTGTGTTTTTACGTCTTTTTTTGGAATCTTATTCGCATCAAGTTTCTCCACGGTTGCCTTCTCATCAAACGTGAACTGTGGAATACCCTTCCAGGCTTTCACATACCCACCAGAAATCTTCACCACAGCGCCTTCTTTTAACTTAAAATCATACCACGCGGTAAATTGTGCCTTCCCCGTCTCATCACCAATCAACCCTGAGAAAACCTTCTTTTTCTGACCCGAAATCTCCACGTCACGATCTTTTATCTCAAGGATTCGCGCGGTCACCTCAACAGAACTCAGACCACCGCGTAACTCTTTTACCTTGTATTCCCGTGGCTCCGCGTTCACCTCAGGAACCTCTGACGCATCCGTCTTCTTAATCCTGGTTCGATCACCGAAATTCACTTTCACGCTCCCTTGCCATTCCTTCGTATATGCGTTCGCGATATCCACGACTGTGCCTTTTTCAAGCTCAAAATCCTTCCACGCGGTAAACTGAATCGTCCCACTTTCATCACCAAGGATGCCATAGAATATCTTCCGCGCTTCCCCCTTCACCTGTATCTCCCGAGGATTCACCGAAACAACACGACAGAGCACATGAACACTCTGCTGATCCGGCTTCAAATCAACAACCAAGGTACGCTCTGAAGACGGCGGCTGCTTATATCCACCACCAAACTTCTTTACCAGCGTCTGCTTCGCATGATCAGGAGGTACACCATATTCCAAAAACTTCTTCAACTCTTTTTCCAGTTCATCTCGACTTACTTCTTTTCCTGATGTCTCACGAAGTGCTTCAAGAATATCATCAATCTGCTGTTCAATATTATCCTCAGACATAAAGGATTCCTCGCCCAACTTTGATAATCGTTGTTACATATATAAAGAGTACTGTAGTACTAATAATGATAAAAAAAACAGGCTCAGGATAACCCAATGATATTCCCGTTCTTATCAATATCCATGAACTCGGACTGAGGGTGCGGGGGAAGACCGGGCATGGTCGTAATTTTCCCGGTCATTGGTACCAAAAACCCGGCACCCGCAGAGAACTTGATATCCCGGACCGTGATCTTAAAACCAGTCGGCCTGCCTAGCAATAGCGGATTATCAGACAAGGAGTACGGTGTCTTCGCAATACAAATAGGAAGTGAATCAAGCCCTAGCTCCACACACAGTTTAATGTCACTTTCTGCGTTCACGGAATATCCAACCCTATCTGCTCCGTACATCTTCTTCGCAATTATTTCGATCTTCTCTTTTACTGGTAGATCAAGATCATACAAATAGGTGAAACGAGACGGTGTGTTATGAATCAAACTAATCAGCTTCCCCGCAAGCTCAATTCCACCTTCGCCCCCCTTTCCCCAGACATCAACGACCGCACACGGTACCTGTTTTTTTGAGCAAAAATCCTCAACAAAATCAAATTCTTCATCGGTATCATCAGCAAACTGATTGATAGCGACAATCACCGGGACCTGAAACCAGGAGATGTTTTCAAGGTGTTTTTCAAGGTTTTCAAGCCCTTTCTGAAGAGCCTTACGATCATTGCCTTCACCATGTCGTTTCAATGCCCTTATACTTACCACGAGCACAACCGCATCAGGGATAAGGTTCCCGGTTCGACAGACGATATCGAAGAATTTCTCCGCTCCCAGCTCAGAGCCGAACCCTGCCTCGGTCACAAAATAATCAGCAAGACGCAACCCCATCATATCCGCAATAAGACTATTGGTTCCGTGTGCGATATTGGCGAATGGGCCGCCATGGACAAACGCAGGGACACCCTCGACGGTCTGTACTAGATTGGGCATGATCGCATCCTTCAATAACACCGTCATCGCACCCACTGCTTTCAGATCAGCGGCAGTCACCGGCTTATTATCATAGGTATAAGCAACAATGATGCGACTGAGCCGATTCCGTAAATCATTCAAATCCTTGGACAGACACAGGATTGCCATGATCTCGGAGGCTGGGGTGATCGAAAACTCAATCTCATGAGGAACACCATCGGAAGGTCCACCAAGCCCAACAACAACTTTGCGTAATGCCCGATCACTGATATCCAGAACCCGCGGCCAGACAATAAACCGAGGATCAATATGAAACAGGTCACCATGATGAATGTGATTATCAAGTAAACTTGCAAGAAGGTTATGTGCACTCGTAATCGCATGCATATCGCCAGTGAAATGAAGATTAATATCCTCCATCGGAAGAACCTGCGCATACCCTCCACCGGTAGCACCGCCTTTCTTCCCCATAATCGGACCCATCGATGGTTCTCGGATCCCCAGCATGGTTTTTTTCCCGAGCTGTGCAAGCGCTTGTGCCAACCCGATCGTCACCGTTGTTTTCCCCTCACCACTTGACGTCGGATTAATCGTTGTTACAAGAATCAGCTTTCCCTGTTTCTGCTGTTTTACTCTCTTCAGTACATCCAGGGAAACCTTTGCTTTGGAGCGACCCCAGCAGAAGTACTCGTCCTCATGAATCCCTGCTTTTGCAGCAATGTCTTCTATAGGAAGAAGAGGAATAGAGCGTGCAATTTCGATATCGGTTTTCATACAATGACAGGGACGATATCATGTTCCCTGTTAAAAAAGATGTTCGCTCAAACAATGAGGTAAAAAATCGAAAGAGGATCACCATATGGGAATATTCATATGACATGGGTTTTTCGGGTGGTCCATGCCGTCTCAGGCAATGAGGAATAAATAGTGTGAGGGTTGTATGAGAGAACATTCCTATTCTTCATTCTGATGCGCCTCCCCTTCGTCTTCGTTTCAGATGAGAAAATCGCATTTTTCTGAAACTCCCAATAACGAATCCGCCAGTTCGTTCCATCACACAGAAGAGCTTCATCTCGTCGGGTGTTCAGAATTCCTTCTGATTCCAAACGGTAGAATAAGCGTCGATCAGAATGATCAAGGATATTATCAATAATACGGTCATCATATCCGAACATATCCATGACGATCTCAGCGTATCGTCGTGCTTCTTTTTCGTCAATATTAAGCTTTCTTTGGATTGTTTTTGCGAGTGCATTCAAGGTGACAAGCGGCATAGTATTTCTCCTTTCTTCTTCAATAGTATAATTTTATCTTTATTAGTATATATAATTTTCCCTTCTTTAGCCTCTTTTACTACATTCGCCCAATCCAACCGCTCTTGCACTCAATAAATATTATAACACATATGAACCATACCCCAACGAGTTGTTCCTATGAAACTTGCACTCATCTCCGCACGACCAACCATCGCAAATAAAACAAAAAACATTCAAATCATGGAGAACTACATCAATAAAATAAAAGCAGACATCTACATCTTCGGTGAGTATTTCCTCTCGGGGGATCGCTGCAAAGACGAATTCAGGGACCTTGCAGAACCACTTAACGGGCCATCCATCCAATTTCTTAAAAAAATCGCAAAAAACAAACAATGTTACATCGTTTTTGGCATGCCAACAAAAGATGACAAGGTTGATGGCCTCATCTACAATGCATCAGTGTTAATTCATCCAAATGGCACCGTAGATGCATACAAAAAATGGTTCCTACCAACTGCAGGACCTTTCGAAGAAAAAATTTTCTTCGACCAAGGTGAAGAACTCCCTGTCTTCAACACCATCTTTGGAAAAATTGGGTTGCTCATCTGCTATGACCTCAACTTTCCGGAGCTTGCAAAAGCACTCACCTTACAAGGAGCTGACCTCCTTATCTGCATCTCAGCATCACCAACAACCACAAGAAAATACTTTGAAATATTACTGCCAGCGCGCGCATTAGAAAACACGGTTTTCGTCGCTTACGTCAACCTCGCAGGAAACCAAGAAGACCTTATTTATTGGGCTGGCTCGCAAGTTTACGACCCCTTGGGAAACCTTATCATTAAAGCACCATACTTTAAAGAAAGCATCATTACCTGCGACATTAACTTCAAACAACTAGAACCAGCACGGGCACGACGACCAGTATTACGAGACATAAGACCAGAAATCTACCAAGACCTCTACCAGTTCTCACGATTTCATACAAAAAAAGAACCTCCTGAGTAGAAAAACCTGTATCTCGCATAGGTTCTGACTCTGGAGACAACTCTTGTTTTTTTTTACAAAAAGTATATACATGAAAAAAACATTCAGGGAACCTGTTTCAATTCCGGTTAACTGGGCGGGGCGAACATTTGAAGCAACACGATGAAGAATTTATCAGAAAATTAGACCTTACTGCAGTGAAAATTAGAAAGCATATCATTGAAATGTTATATCGAGCAAAATCGGGGCATCCTGGTGGCTCCCTTTCTGCGGTAGAAGCAATCGTTGCCCTCTATTTCCACCACATGAAACATAACCCGAAAAACCCGAAAGATCCAAACAGGGACCGGTTCGTATTAAGCAAAGGTCACGCTGCTCCGACACTGTATGCAGTGCTTGCAGAGTGCGGATATTTTGATGTAAAAGAACTGCTTTTTCTCAGACAAATCAATTGCATGTTACAAGGACATCCGGTATGCACGCACATTCCGGGCGTTGAAGCATCAACCGGGTCTCTTGGCCACGGACTCTCGTTCGCAAACGGGATAGCCTTGGCCGGGAAACTTGATAAAAAAGACTACCGCGTCTATGTTATGGTTGGAGACGGGGAAACCGACGAAGGACAAATCTGGGAAGCAGCAGCATCAGCATCCCATTATAAACTCGACAACCTCACTGCACTCATTGACAGGAATTTCTTACAAATCGATGGGAACACCGAAGATGTTCTCCGTCTGGAATCAGTACGGGATCGATGGAGCTCTTTTGGCTGGTATGTCCTTGAAGTTGATGGCCATGATATTGAAGAAATCATCGACGCACTCCTCACCGCAAGTGAACAAAAAAACCAACCGACCATGATCATCTTAAATACCGTGAAAGGGAAAGGTATTTCATTTATGGAAAACAACATTGATTTCCATGGTGTGCCTCCGAACGAAATGGAATACAAGCTCGCTATGAAAGAACTAGATACTGCACAAAAAGCTCTAGAGGCAACCCTATGAGCAAAAAAGAGATGGCGAACCCTCGAGACGCGTATGGAGAGACCCTCGTGGAACTCGGGGGAAGATACCACAATATCGTCGTACTCGACGCAGATCTTTCAAAGTCAACAAAAACCATTTTGTTTGCAAAGAAATACCCAGAGCGGTTTTTTGAGATGGGGATCGCCGAGGCAAACATGATCTCGACTGCTGCTGGGCTTGCATCCTGCGGGAAAATCCCCTTTGCCAGTAGCTTTGCCGTTTTTGCAACCGGCAGGGTCTATGATCAGATTCGCATCGATGTTGCATACTCGAAAGCGAATGTGAAAATTTTTGCGACCCATGGCGGAATCAGCGTTGGAAAAGACGGCGCGAGTCATCAGATGATCGAGGATCTCACGTTGATGCGAGTGCTCCCGAACATGACCGTGCTTGCACCGAGCGATGCGACCCAGACACGACGTCTTGTCGAGCTGATGGCAACAACCGAAGGCCCGATGTACGCTCGAATCGGACGCGCAAACGCATCAGTTCTCTATAAAAAAGAAGACCTCAAGGACCTTAAGATTGGAAAAGGACTCGTCGTCAAAGATGGATCTGATGTGAGTATCATTGCGTGTGGTACGATGGTAGCCCAAGCAGTAGACGCACAGGAAAAATTATCTCAAGATGGGGTGTCGGTTCGTGTAGTTGACATGCATACCATTAAACCACTTGATGAAAAACTTGTAATAAAATGCGCCCGGGAAACCAACGCAATCCTGACCGTGGAAGAACATTCGGTGATCGGAGGATTAGGGGGCGCGGTAAGCGAAGTCCTTGCAGAAGACGGTTCGCCAACCAAGTTCAAACGGATGGGTGTACAAGATATGTTCTGTGAATCAGGCGAACCTGAGGAACTTTTTGAAAAATATGGATTAAGTACACCTCATATAGTGAAGACCGTAAAAAAACTCATAAAATAAGCATAGAATACGGTTTTTAAGGTAATTCAAAATTGAATTTTTTTCCTTTTTTTTATTGACGAAAAAGTAGCGGGCATTCTTACTTTTTGTAAGTTTTTCTATTAGATATAATCACACGGTAGATTTAAATATAATAATTGTAACAGTATATCATATATAGCTTTAAATAAGGCCGATGAAAGAGTATAACGATTGAGGTATGGTGGAAGGAAAGATGACACACACACTTAGCAGGATCATTCTCACACTCATGGCACTTCTTTTTGTTAGTCAACTCCCGTTCTTTTCCACACACGCCCAAGAAACAACACCCAACGACCCCATCGTCACCGAAGAACACCCCGATCTTCTCATCATTCTCTCCCCCCAATATGAAAAAGACACTGATATTCACACCGCAATAGATTCCTACATCACAGCCGTATCCAACGATCTTGGCTGGACCTCCCGAATCATCCCAATACATGAAGATGAAAACAACTACCAACAAATAGACAACATCATTGAAACCACCTACAACAATCACCCTGTGAAAGCCTGCATCATGGTCGGTGAAGACCTCAACACCGCACTCGGCGGAGACTGCGACTACCTTGAACAACCCAGCATGCTACCCTGGTCCACCCTCGGAGGAACAACCACCTATGAACTCACCGAACAAAGCATCATCTGCAAACCAACCACTCTGAATATCTGTATTTCCCTTCTCTACCCAACCCATGATCTTTCCTACGAACAAAAGAAATCATCAATCATCTCCGCATTTCACAAATTCACCATCCAAAGACACACCACAAACCCAAACAGCATCCAAGTCTTCGAAAGCTCTGACCTCAACGCCAACTCCAAAGCAATTTACCAAAAACTCAGTGATCACGGAACCCTCTCATATACCGAAGATGCTACAGGTTCAGATATCAGCGCATCACTCACAGAACCATACACTGCATACTTCGTACACGGCCACTCCACCCCAGCAGGAACCGATGTCAACGCACAAAAAAACATCGGATGGTTCACGGTAGAAAACCTTGACACCTTACAGACACCGTTCTTTGGAGCAGACGGATGCTACGCTGGCGGCTGGTGGTCCAACCAACAAGACAACAACAAGCTAGATTCCAGCATCGATGGCTCCTGGTACGGCTCAAAAATCTTCACCAGCACACATATTCAGGTCATGGCTCTCGGCCTTCTCTCCCAAAACGGGTTTTCCACACCAGTCAGTTTCCTGGAGAATGTCGTCCCCGAGCTTCTGACAGGAAAAACACTTGCAGAAGCAATGATCGGAGACACCTGTATTGGTGATTTCATCGTAGTCGGAGACCCAACATTTCATTTTACTATATAAACGAGATAAGCCTCTTTATCAAATAACTTTTAATACCCTTATACCTATATTTATATAGTAGCTTGAATAAAATGACGAGAGAAAACTTCCCTTCATTTATCCCTGCAGAAAAAACCATTCCAGAATTAACGATTAAAGCTATACTGGTGGGGATATTCCTCGCTATCGTTCTTGGAGCAGCAAACGCGTACCTCGGACTCTACGCAGGAATGACGGTTTCTGCAATCATCCCTGGCGCAGTCATGGCTCTCGCATTAATGAAACCATTCAAACCAACGATTCTCGAAGTCAACATCGCAACCATGGGTGCATCAGCGGGGGAGTGTATCGCAGCAGGAGTCATCTTCACCATCCCAGCCCTTATTTTAGTAGGAGCTTGGACCGAGATAAACTACCTAGAAACAACGTTCATTTCTCTCATTGGAGGAATACTGGGTGTCCTCTGGATGGTCCCTCTTCGACGAGCGCTCGTCGTCAAAACAGATCTTCCGTTCCCTGAAGGAATCGCGGTCGCAGCGGTTCTCACGACAACAGTCGGTGGAGAACAAGTCGATAAGAAAGACCGTGTGAGCGGGATCTGGCTTGCCATTGGCGCTCTAGCCGCAGCACTATTCAAATTCGGACAACTGTCTCTCAATCTCTTTCGCGATACCATCGATGGCATGGTCAGCATCGGAAAATACGCTATTTTTGGAAAAGAGCATGAATCATGGTTCTACGGTGGAACCACCACGTCACCTGCGTTACTAGCGGTTGGCTGGATTATCGGACCGCGGATCTCATCATATGTATTCGTAGGAGGGCTGCTCGGCTGGGTCATTATAGCACCGCTCCTCATCCTCGTCACCGGACTCCCAGCTCCAATAACAGAATACGCAGGATTAGGTACCCTCATCGGAGGGTTCTACACCATCTGGGGTGAACAGGTACGATACATCGGTGTCGGAACAATGCTCATTGGTGGTCTCTGGGCCGTGTACTCCATTCGAACAAACCTTGTCGACAGCGTCAAAGAAGCAGCAATGGGATTACGAAAACGGGGATCGAAAACACAAAAACGCACCGAACAAGATTTGAACTACAAACTTGTCTTTATAGCCATCGGAGCAATGGTATTGCCGATTTTTGTATTATATCAGTTACTCTCGGGACTTATGGGTATTTCGCTTATTATGGCGATTCTTACCATTTTTCTCGCATTCATCGCCAGCGCGCTGGCAGGATACCTCACCGGTCTTGTCGGCTCTTCCAACTGCCCTATCTCAGGAGTAACGGTCACCATACTTCTTATTGTCAGCTTACTGATGCTTGGACTCGGAGTAACAGGATTACAAGGTATGGCAATCGTGATTTTCATCTCCGCGGTCGTCTGCATCGGCGGATCAATCTCCGGAGACCTGCTGCAAACCATGGCATCCGGTCAAATGATCGGAGCAACACCAAAGAAACTACAGATCTCGATGATCTTCGGAGTGGTTGCAATTTCTGCCGTGGTCGGAATCGTCATCGGCGTGTTACACCAGGCGTTTACCATTGGCAGCACGAAACTTCCAGCCCCACAAGCATTCCTCATGAAAGGAATCGTTCAAGGAATCCTAGGCGGAAACATGCTCTGGCCGTACGTGGTTGCCGGCGCAGTACTCGCATTCGTCCTCATCCTCATCGAACTCCCGGTTCTCCCAGTTGCGATTGGAATCTATCTTCCATTTACTCTTTCGGTTCCGATCTTCATCGGCGGAGGCATCCGCTACATGACCGATGCTGTCCTAAAGAAGAAATACGGGAGCGCGGAAGAAGAAGAACTAAGCGACTGGGAGCTTGCAATCAAACAAACCGGGGTCACACCAAAGGAAAAAGCGATACGAACCGGACTCTTATTCACCGCAGGACTTGTCGCCGGCGAAGCATTAATGGGCGTGGTCGTCGCGGTCCTTATTGTGCTCGGGATTCAGCTTGCAATTTTCGAAACCGCACCCTGGTGGCCAGGACTTCTCGTGTTTGCATACATCGGTGCCCTGCTCGCATACATCCCCATACGAGAAATCATATCCAACAAAAAACACTGAAATAAAGACATCTACTTTACTTCATACAGATTATTAGAGTAATCCCGAACAAACAACAACTGTTTCCCTTCTTTCTCAACGAAGAACGGGTCTAACCCTTGTTGTTTACACTGAGTAATAAAATCACTTTTATTATCCACCTCAATGCAAATATGATCATAGGTTGGTTCTCTCCTAGTCGTATTGATGAATACTTCGACTCGCATCTTCCCATTGTCGTAGATTTCAATGGGCACGTTCTTGTTAATCCCAAAAATCGCTGCAGATACCTCTTTTGAAAGTATTGTACTTTTAATCTTCGGAATTCCGAGAGTTGTCGTAAAAAAGCGATCTGATGATTGTTGATCTGAACATTCGACTGCCACATGTTGAATGTGTATCTCTTTGACCATAGAAACCCTCATGATATCAATCAAATCATAGAATTTAAAGGGCATGGCTGAACAACGTCAAGGTATCAAAACACTATAAAAGATGGTAGTGCATCCTTCCTTGATGAGTGGTGTGGACTGGGTTAAAAATAGTGTCATCTATCATATCTTTATCGATCGGTTCGCAGGATTTCACTCAACCGAGAACTGGAATCAACCAATTTTTTTAGGGGGAACCATCAGAGGTATCATCAGTAAACTCCCCTATTTGAGCGAGCTTGGTGTCACAACACTATGGGTTTCTCCATTTTATAAAACCTCTGCGTACCATGGATACCATATCACAGATTTCTATCAGGTTGATCCGCATTTTGGAACCGTAGAAGACATCAAGGATCTGATACAAGCATCTCATGAACAGAACCTGCATATCATCGCAGATTTTGTCCCAAATCACTGTTCAAAAGAACACCCCTTTTTCAAGGAGGCGCAAAACGATAAGAATAGCTCGTACAAGGACTGGTTTTATTTCACACATTGGCCAGACGAATACCTCTGTTTTCTGAGTGTAAAAGAAATCCCAAAGCTCAACCTCAACAACCCACCGACACGAAACCACATCATAAATGCTGCGAAATATTGGCTCGACACGGGTCTTGACGGGTTTCGCCTCGACCATGTGATCGGCCCGTCGCATGCGTTCTGGAGAGACTTCAAACAGGAAATCAAAGACCACTACCCAAACGCGGTGCTCATCGGTGAGGCATGGATGATGGGCATCAAACAAAAAGAACTCCGCACGCTTCAAGTACGTAATAAATTCTTCAAATGGCTCTCTTATGCCGCCTCAGATAATTTGTTTAAAGAATACACAGGGGAGCTTGACGGCGTCTTAGACTTCAAGGTTCGAGAGCTTCTAAAAAAATATGTTACAGACCCAAAGATATCAGAAAAAATGCTGGAAAAACAACTAAAGAATCACTACGCCCACTTCCCTGAGAATTTTCTATTACCGACCTTTCTCGATAATCACGATATGGACCGATTCCTCTTCGAATGTGGAAACGACAAAGCAAAACTGAAAACAGCAGCATCCATCCAATTCTCACTTCCACAGCCTGCGATCATCTACTACGGGACAGAAATCGGGATGACACAAACAACATCACAATGGACCATCCCCTCAAACGGAGACTTGCAAGCACGTCAACCCATGAACTGGAATACCCAAGACCAGGAAATACTCACATTTTACGAAAAATTGATACAAAAAAAGAATAAAAAGTAGTTTTTCCTTCCTCCGAGAAGAAAAAGAAAAAACCACGTTCGAACGATTATAGATATATATCTACTTAGAATCTCTTTGGCCGATGCTTCTGATAACAGTCCCTACAGTAGACGGGTCTGTTACCATCGGGTGCGAACGGAACTTGGGTTTCCTTACCGCAATCTGCACAAGTAACATCGTGCAGTTCACGAGGTGCGCCATAATCCCGACTACCACGATCGGATCTATCTCTTTTTTCCATTATTATATACTTCCTTTTTTTTATATCTTCGGTTCTTCGTTTCCTCGGAACCGCAGGAGTGGCGTATTATAGATTACGTATTTAACTTTATGGATAAAAAACGGACCAACCGAGTATCAAAAGTTTTTTATAACATTAAGGTGTTAGATACTGTATTAAGGGGATACAATTATGAAGAAAAGAGAATTTATCCTTGTTGCAAGTATACTCACGACACTGCTAATGATTGTGGGGAGTATCCAAGCAGGAAACATACAAACAAAAAAACCTACTGAGTCGTTGCTTCAAACAAATACCGTTTCTTATCAGTTTTCACAGCCATCTGTAAAAGACAACAACGATTTTGTCACCTTGCAGATAAATGAAGTCACGAATTACCGAAACATCCCAGGTGAACCGATATTACCTGTCGTCATGAAAACCCTTGAATTACCGTTCGGTACACTTGTTAATAACGTCCGATGCACCATAACCGGTACACATGAGATTCAACTCATAAAAAAGATCGCCCCAGCTACAAAACCAGTTCCAATCCCAACGCAAAACCAAATCGTGCAACCAATTGAAAACGCTGAGATATACACAAAAAACCAATTTTTCCCTGATAACTGGTACTCGTATCGACTCACCGGAGGACTCAACAAAGATAACATTTTAAAGACATTTCTTACCATTCAGGTAAACCCTGCGCGATATAATCCGGTTCAAGACATCTTAGAATCCATTGATTCCATCACCATCGACATTACCTACGAGCAACCACTCCATCCTTTTTCACCACTCAGCGATGCCTATGATTTGGTCATCATTTGTTATAATAAATACGCCCCGTTACTACAGCCTCTTGTCGCTCATAAAAATAGCCATGGGGTCCAAACAAAACTCGTCACAATCAACGACATCAAAGATGGTACATATTTCCCTGTAGAAGGCCGAGATATCCAAGAAAAAATAAAATATTTTATTAAAAACGCGAAAGAAACTTGGAACATAACTTACGTCATGCTGGTGGGTAACTACGTCCAAGTACCGGTTCGATATAGTTATTTAGAGACAGATAAAGGATCGGCTTATGAAGAACTTAGATTTGCCTCGGACCTCTATTACACGGATCTGTATAATGCAAACGGAAGTTTCTGCAGCTGGGATACTGATAACGACGGCATCTACGCAGAATGGCCTTACCCCCAGCCACCAGAAGATAAGGTTGACCTAGCACCAGATGTCTATGTCGGCAGACTGGCCTGCATGTTTAAATCTGAAGTAAAAACCATGGTTGATAAAATCATCACCTATGAGAACACAACTGCAGGAAAAGACTGGTTTAACAGAATGGTTGTCGCTGGTGGTGATACCTACGATAAAAGCGAAGAAGGCGGAACCAATTACACTGAAGGAGAAACTGTCACGGGGAAAGCACTTGAGATTATGCCTCAATTCACTCCGGTGAAACTCTGGACGTCTCTTGGGAACCTCACCACGAAAAACATACATAATGAAATTAGCGAGGGATGTGGATTTCTGTTCTTCGCAGGACATGGAAGCCCGAATATGTGGGCAACCCATAACAACAGCGATTACCGGAACTGGACTGGAGAATTCAGCAACTCGGACATGGTAAAACTATCCAATAAAGATATGTATCCAATCCTTTTAGTTGGTGGCTGTCATAACAGCGAAATTGATGTTACACCAATCAATATCATCAGAGGATTCCTGAAGGAAAAATTTCATTATTTCTCCACCGGACCAAATGATTTCGGTTCGTTCTGGTTATATAACTGGGTTCCAGAATGCTGGAGTTGGGTGTTTGTCAAAGCACGAGGGGGGACAATCGCATCCATAGGAAGCTGTGGGTACGGTTGTGATCAAATTGGGGATGGGGACCATGATGGAATCCCAGATTGCACCCAATACTATGACGGTTGGTTAGAACTTGAATTCTTCCGATTATACAATCAACAAAACATCACGATTCTTGGACAAACCTATTACCAAGACGTTACTGGCTATATCAACAATTTCCCTGTTGATACGAATCGATACGATGCAAAAGTCCTTGAAACCCATATCCTCCTTGGTGACCCAAGCCTGAAAATCGGTGGATATCAATAGAAATAAATAACAAGAAAGCCCCTTCGGGGAAATTTTAACCTCCCCGTTATCCAAAATGGTCGT
>JADBLO010000089.1 GCA_014894395.1 Thermoplasmata archaeon | reverse complement strand
TATACTCTTTTTTCAGATCATCAAAATGTCCATATGGATTCATTGCTGTTTCCTTTACTGAAAAAATCTGTGTCTTTTTTTTCATGGTTTGCCTGCCTTTATTTTAAATTACCATAGCACTTCAGAGAGAATTCTCTTTGATGAAATCAATCAGTTCATCGAATTTCGCAAATGCCAGACATGTAACCGTGTCTGCCCCACCGTAATAAATCGCAATACGTCGGGTCGGTGGGTCATACAGGGCAGCAGTTGGAAAAGCTACGTTTGGAACGTCACCGACACACTCATAATATTCCCTCGGGTTGAGCAAGTAGGGACGCGTTCTGTAAATTACCTTCCAAGGTTTCTCAATATCCAATAGCGCAGCGCCAAAGCTATATACAAATCCGTTGCAAGAAGTAAGCACACCATGATAAATCAAAAGCCACCCTTTTGACGTTTCTATCGGTGTAGGCCCCGCACCGATTTTGGTAGCTTGCCAGCCTCCAACGGGAGACATGACATGTCTATGATGTCCCCAATGGATCATGTCTGGACTTTCACTATAAAATATGTCGCCAAAAGACGTGTGTCCTGTATCACTGGGTCGGCTAAGCATCGCAAATTTCCCGTTTATCTTGCGAGGGAATAGAACGCCATTCCGGTTATATGGCAAGAAAGCATTCTCCATCTGGTAAAAAGTCTTGAAATCATAGGTATAACCCACGCCTATTGTAGGTCCATAATAACCGTTACACCAGGTGATATAATACCTGTCCTCAAGCCAGCACACCCGTGGATCATAGCCATAAACGAAGTTGCCAATTTCATCGTCTTCACATCGGAACTGAATGCGCTTTGAGCCTATTTCCCACTTGATACCGTCTTTGCTTTTTCCAGCATAAAGCTGCATATCTCTAGCCGTGTTATCACAGCGAAATATGCCGGCAAAACCGCCCTTAAAAGGTACGATGGCACTGTTGAATATGCTGTTCGCATCTGGCACTGCATCGCGCGTGATAATAGGGTTTCTCGCTGAACGCCAGATTACTTCATCACACCCATGAGAGCGTTCTTCCCATGGAATGTTAGGCAATACAGGGCCAATCAGCTTTGCATTTGACATAATCTATTTCTCCTTTCAGGAAATCTCTTTCAAACACCTTTATTTACCTCCATATAATGGCTGCACGCCACAAAGTGACCACTTTCCGCCTCTATTAGCGGAGGTCTTTTGGCACAATCTTTATCTTTGTCTGCGAATAGACATCTTTCGTAATAGACACAACCAGTGGAGAGCTCTGAATGCTTTGCTTTCAATTTTCCCTCTACCTCTTCCCATTTCTTATCCAGGCGTGGAACAGAAGCTATAAGCATTTTTGTATAAGGATGCAGTGGATGGTAGTAGACTTGCTCTGTCGAGCCCATCTCCACAACACCTCCTCGATAGAGGATCATCGCCCTTTCGCTTATGTAGTAACCCAGCGAGAGATCATGCGTGATGAAAAGAATAGATAGTCCACGGGATTTGAGCTCTGCCAGTAAGTTGAGAACATCGATTCGTGTGGATGCATCAAGCATACTTATGATCTCATCTGCCACCAAAAACTGAACGTCAAGCAATAGAGCACGCGCAATGAGAAAGCGCTGTAGCTGCCCACCACTGAGCTGGTGGGGAAATTTATTCAAGACCTCATTGGGATTCAGACCAACAGCCCTCAATGAACTGTCTATCTTTTTATTCCATTCATCTATTTTTATTTCTGGAAAAAACTCTTCTCTGATTATCCTGAAAATTCGGTCGGCTTTAAAGACCGGGTTGTAGGAACTAAATGGATCCTGAAAAATACCCTGGACATTCCGATAGTAATTTTTAAGTGCACCTCCTTTAAGGGTGGCTATGTCAACCCCGTTGAGTCTAATCGTACCCGAGGTTATGGAGATAAGACCTAAGATCATCTTCCCTATGGTACTTTTCCCGCTTCCACTTTCACCAATTAATGAGATAACCTCTCCATCTTTAACCTCGAAGCTGACCTTATTTACTGCCAGGAGTTTTTTTCCTCCGAAGGTCCCAGTCTTATAGACTTTTGATATTTTGTCAAGCTCAAGCATTCTTTTCGAACTCCTTCCAACAAGCAATGAAGTGCCCCTTTTTAATTTCCATGAATGGTGGTTCTTCGTTCAGGCATTTTTGAAAAGCAACCGGGCAACGTTCTCTGAACCGACATCCAGTGGGAGGATCAAGCAGCAACGGGGGTTTCCCGGGAATGCCGGTCAGCTTTCTCTGAGAATATTTTACTCCGATATCCGGTAATGATGAGATTAACAATTTCGTATAGGGATGCCGGGGAGAATTTATTATCACAGAGGTGGGTGCTTTTTCAGCCAATTTTCCTGCATACATTATCATGATGCTATCTGCAATCTGATAAAGTATGGAAATATCATGAGTAATAACCATCAGCTTTTTCACCAATTCCCGGTTTCTGAATTCGACGAGCATCTTCGCCACAGCCTTTTGCGTGGAAACATCAAGTGCCGAAGTGATCTCGTCAGCCATAAGCAGAGAAGGGTTCATCAAAGTAGATAGAACCATTACCATTCTCTGTTTCATACCGCCTGAAAGCTCTATAGGGTACATATTTAGTACATCATGCGACAATTCAACCAGATCAAGTCTCCTCTTTAGCTCAGGCAGTGTACTTTTATAATCAACCTTTTTAGATTTAAGAATTTCTGATACCATTTTTCCTATTTTTCGTATAGGATTCATGGCATTCATGGCATACTGCGGTATAGTGGAAATCTTTTTGAACCTGAAATGATTCATCTTCTCCATATCCCAGATGGGTAGCTCTTCGTTGTCGAGTTCCACCCTGCCCTCCACAAATCTCATCGGGGGTTTCAAGAGAATCAGACTGTTGCTAAGCGTGGACTTTCCACAGCCCGATTCACCAGCCAGTCCCATGATCTCCCCATCCTCGATGGTAAATGTTGCACCATCCAGTGCTTTGACATCCCCTCTCAGGGTTTGATAATAAACTTTAAGGTTTTTTACTTTTAAACTCATGCGTCACAACTTCCTTAACTTAGGGTTGAAGACTTCATCCAGTCCAACATTTGTTAGATAGAGCGCCCCGACAATGGCAGCTATGGCCGCACCCGGTGGAACAAACCACCACCACATACCAAGCGGAAGAGCGCCCCAGAGGACCGCGAGGTTCATCATAAGACCAAGCGAAATTGCATTTGTTGGACCAAGTCCAATGAAATCCAGTGTGGCAGCGATGAGTATTGCACCTCCAAACTGGAGAATGAAGGTCATTAATAGATATGACATCATGTTCGGTGCAATTTCCGTAAACATTATCTTTAAAGGCTTTATTCCGCTTATCCTGGCCAGATCAACAAAATCTCTGGAACGTAAAGAAAATGTCTGGGCTCTGATGGCTCTTGCCGCCCAGGGCCAGGCTGTAAATCCAATAAAGATACTTTCTATAAGAACGCCCCTAACTTTAAGATATACTGATATGATAAGAAGTATTGCCAGTGTTGGAATAACAATAACAATATTTGTGAGCATATTGAGGAATTCGTCGATCATACCCCCATGATAACCGGCAGTGAAACCAACAAGTACCCCTATAAGAGTACCAATTCCTCCTCCGATAATTCCCACAAGGAATGATGCTTTAAGACCGAGTATAAACTGGGTAAAAACATCCTGTCCAAATGTGGTAGTCCCAAACCAATATTCATAAGAGGGTGGATGATAAGCCGGACCCACGTAAGCATCCCATTGGTAATGTGTCAGCAGTGGACCAACGAATGCGAGTATAAGAAAAAAAAGAACAACGATTAACCCAACTCGCAGCCTTTTATTTTTTAAAGCAAAGTAGAGAATTTCATTTATTCTTTTTTTCGGTTTGGTCATGCTGATTTACCCCCCATCCCTATTCGTATTCTCGGATCTATAATAATATAAAGAACATCAATTAGGAAATTAGCAATCAACACTTCAATGATAATAAAGAGAAAACATCCCTGGATAAGGAAGAAATCCTGATTCTGAATAGCCCCAAGAATCAGGTAGCCGATTCCGGGGTATGAAAACACAACTTCTGTTACCAGAGCACCTGCCATGATAATTCCAAGCTGCAGCGCCAGCCCGGTAACCTGGGGAAGTATGGCGTTTCTGAAAGCATATCTTCTAACCAGCTTTCTTGGTGCCCCCAGAGCTTCGAGATAATGAGAGTAATCCGCCTCAAGTTCGTAAATGATCATATTCCTCATTCCAATCGCCCATCCACCAAACATCACCAGAAAGAGGGAGGAAAAAGGTAAGATCCAGTGCCACAGGTAGTCTCCGATAAATATCCATGAGAAGCTGAGTTTCATCGCGGGGCTGGATGCATATGCCAGGGGAAAGATAGGAAAGACCATTGCCAATACCCAGCCAAGTAATATCGCGAGCCACATATAGGGAGTCGCCGTGAGGATGTATCCGATTGGTAATACGGTGTTGTCAAGCCACTTGGTTCGTGCCGCGAAAGCACCGAATTTATTTCCTGCAAACCAGCTCAATAAGATCGACGGAAGCAGGAGAAATATATCGTAGGGCACGGCTCTTATGATTATCTTTATTACCGGCTGCGGAAACAATAAAATACTTGTTCCCAAATCACCATGGAAAATAGCAATCCAGAAATTGAGATATTGCTTCCACAGGGGCAGATCTAAACCAAAGGCTTTGGTGTAATAACTATACATCTCCTTGGCAGCCTCAGCATGTAAAGAAGCCCTCGCCAGCAAAACCTGAACAGGATTGCCCGGCATGAATCGCGGAATTAACCAGTCTATGGTCACCGCAATAAAAAAAGTGAGCAGGTAGATGAATAATTTTCTGGTAAAATATTGTTTCACCCTAATTCTCCTCTTTTAAAAAACCGCCCCCCGTGCAAACGAGGGGCGGTGGATCGAATCAATCGACTTTGTCTTGACTTTTTACTTTACTTTGCCGGTTCCAAATCACAAAGCATCAGTATGCCAGTCATATTCCAGTATCCACGCCAAGTTGCAGCCAGGTAGTGATTGCTGCCTTCTGCTGACGATGGCCAGTTGGTCCATACTGCATTGCTAGTCTGGGACCACATACCATTATACCAGAGTGGGATAAGAGGTAAATCTGTAAGTTCAATTTTTTCAAGCTTTGAAATAACAGCCTTCATACCCTCTATATCACCCACTTTAACCTTATCCAGCTCATCCGCCAGAGCGAAGGCTTCCTTATTTTCATATCTACCGTAGTTTCCATTCTGCATGGTTGCAATATCTGCAATTGGATTCTGGAATATCCAGTCATAGTAGGTCCACGGAGTGCTGCTCATCTGTTGATCGTTGCAGATCATCATGTCAAACGTTGCATTGAGCTTTGAATCCAGATATTGAGGGTAATCCGGGTATTCAGGTGCAAGGTTAATGCCTACAGCCTGGCAACCCCTGGAAACAACTTTGATCGACTCCATCCAGTCTGACCATCCAAACGGAACAACAACGGAAAGAGCGATTTTAGAACCATCAGGTGCTTCAACAAATCCATCACCATTGACATCTTTGTATCCTGCACCGGCAAGAATCGCTTTGGCTTTTTCTGGATCATAACTGAAGCCCAGCTCTTGAACCAAAGCTTTGTCAATGTACTGGTCCCATATGGGAAGAAGACCAGACGGGTCAGCCTTCGATACAATACTGCCATATACTACATTAACAATTTGATCTACATCAATAGCATGGGCAACGGCTCTTCGGAAAGCTACATCATCCATAGGTTTCTTGGTGAGGTTCAGGAGCAACCAGGCAGTATTTCCAGCGATCATGTAGGGAGGGTCAGGGAAATAGGTCGAAATACCATAACCTCCCTTTACGATCGATGCGATGCCTGGCAGGAAGTTATTGTTTAAATCATATTGACCCATGATAACTTGACCGAGAGCAACATTGTTGCTGCTGTTAACGAGGTCAATGATATATTTGGGTTTAGGATCCAACCCAAGTGCGCTATTTGCCCACCAATTAGGGTTCTTTTTCCAAACCATTTTGCTCTGGTCACTTGCCTCAAATAGGTAAGCACCTGTACCAACTGGATTTTCACCGATTCCGGAGGTTACATCTTTAGCAGACTTACTTGCCCAGATATGCTCTGGAATAATTGGGTTATTGTATATGTACCATCCAAGTTCCTGGTAGAGAGGATCAACGAACTTGAGCTGCACTGTGTAATCGTCAACCTTATCAACACTACCCAGGAAGTTCCAGATCGGGGAAAGACCAATTGCTGCAGTTTTAGCAAGATCAAAGGTAAACTTTACATCAGTAGCTGTAAATGCTACACCATCGTTCCACTTGACGTCCTTTCTAACCTTTAGCTCATATACCTTAGAACTGATCCATTCTCCACTCTCGGCGAGCCAGGGTATATACTCATTGGTAAGTGGATCATAGAGGAACAGTGATTCATAGCAGAGGCCAAATGTTCCCATTGCATAACCACCTGTGTTATATGGATTCCAGCTTGATGGTGGACCCCACTGTGTTCCGCTGGTGTACAAGGTTTCACTCCGTTCGTAAACTTGTGCAAAAGCCATTCCTGAAAAGAGAAAAACTATTATCAATACTAACAAAGTAATTTTCTTAAACATTTCTTAATCTCCTCCTTTAACTTATACTTTTTTCTTTCTTAAAATAAACTTAATATTCTCATAAAATCTTTTATCCGGATTTATCACCTCCTCTGCTTTGAAGAAAGAAAAATTGCAGATTCCCGCTTGATTAACTCTACTGGAAGGATA
>JADBLO010000083.1 GCA_014894395.1 Thermoplasmata archaeon | reverse complement strand
ATCAATATATCGCATCGCTTCTCGCATCTTGGAAATTGCAGGATAAAAATATCTTTGAAGAATTGGAAAATCTACTCAGAAATGAATTGTGCTTGAACTAAACAAATACAAACATTTTAATTCAAACAAATAAAAAAAATAAATGGGGTCTGGTTTTCAAAAGTCTGGGAGGAAAGAAATGCAAAAGCACTTCCTATAAGGAAAGTCCAGACCCCATATTAATAATATTGCTCAAGTAGATAAATGTTATCCTTTCAAAATCCTACTATATGAGAAATAAGATTAAATATCGAGTACCGTAGAAGGGGCCAAAGAGATTAATTGCAACATTAATCCCATTAATAGTATGAATGTTCTTTAAATCATGGTTTTATCTCTCCTCACAGGGGATTGCACCACCTATTCTCGGGACAATGAGCCAAGAAATTGTTTTTCCTTTCTGGGTTTTTCTTTTGATTGCCATACCTGTATGCATTGTGTCGATGCTGATTTGTTATATTGTTATGGTTGCACGAGAATTTGAACAGTCGTTATCGAATGAGAACTGACACAATTTTCTCTTCGAAGATAAACGATGGTACTCTATCTAAGCTACTTGGAAAACACGACCCGTAGAACCCTGTTTATAGGAGTTCCTTTAACTTCTTTACATCAGGGTTAAGGATATGTTGTTTCTTTATATCAAAGAGCGTCTCTATCAGAACAAATCTCTCAAAGACATCAGGATATACTATTGGAATTGAGTTACAAAATTGTTTTGCTTGTCTTATATCTGAGGCAAGGAACGTAGTAATCCAGTCATATTCACCATGGATGTAAGAACTCGTTTCAATAGTTATCCCCATTTTTGCGACCGCGGCTTCAAAACTTCTCGATATTAGAGTATCTACAATTTTCTCTTCAAATCCTTTTTGTTTTCGTTTCATGAGCAATATGAAATGTTTTTGCTCTATCTTACCTTCATCAATAACGGCGGTATATCCCCAAATCATGCGGTTCTTTTCTAGCTGTTTAATAGTTCTCCACACTTTTTGTCTTGAGAAACCACAGTGTTTTGCGATCGTTTCTATACCTTCGTTCGAGTTTTTCTGAAGCTCTGCAAGGATCTTCCTCTCATCTTTATCTAGCTGTTCTCTACTACTTTTTGCCATATTCCTTATCCATTATTACAGGTTTAAAACAAATTCTTCTTTAAAAACATACCCTCCGCTCTTGAGAACCGTGGTATTTGGATGATAT
Source organism: Thermoplasmata archaeon (assembly GCA_014894395.1). GTDB lineage: Archaea > Thermoplasmatota > E2 > DHVEG-1 > DHVEG-1 > SM1-50. The sequence goes on along the minus strand of JADBLO010000083.1, from coordinate 5,599 downwards.
TCTCGATACTATTAAACCATTGTATTTGTTTTCTTGTATGTATGACGGTGTATTCTCATTCTAGGTTGAGCTGTTATGAGCAGTGTCCAGCGAAGTTTAAGCTGCAGTATATCGACAAGGTAGAAACTGAGGTTGCGGAGAGCGTTGAGACGTTTCTGGGGAGTCGGGTGCATGAGACTTTAGAGAAGCTCTATCGAGATCTTGGGTATCAGAAGATGAATTCTTTGGAGGACCTCCTTGGTTTTTTACGTTCTGAGTGGAAGAAGAATTGGTCTGAGGATATTGTTATTGTCAAGGACGAATATACCCAAGATAATTATCTGAAGATGGGGGAGAAGTATCTTTCTGATTATTACAAGAGGCATCATCCATTTACTCAGGGGAAGACGATAGCACTTGAAGAACGGATTCTTATTGCGTTGGATGCGGCTGGTGAGTATAAGCTGCAGGGATATATTGATCGGTTGACCGAGGTAAAGGATGGATGGTATGAAATCCATGATTATAAGACGAATTCCCGATTGCCCTTGGCTGATTACATCCGGTCTGATCGTCAGCTTGCGTTGTATATGATGGGTGTGAAGAAACAGTATCCTGATGTGCAGCATGTGAAGTTGATTTGGCATTTTTTGAAGTTTGATAAGGAAATTGATTCTTCTCGGACTGATGAAGAACTTGAGAAATTAAAAGCTGATACGATCAGCTTGATTGAGAGAATTGAGCGGGAAGAAGCCTTTGAGGCATGTCCGTCTCTGTTGTGTGAGTGGTGTGAGTTTAAACCCGTGTGTCGTCAGTGGTCGCATTTGTATAAAATTAAAGAAAAACCGGCGAATGAATATATGAAGGATTCCGGGGTCGTCTTGGTGAATCGGTACGCGGAGGTGAAAAGTAAGCAGAAACTGGTGAGCTTGGAGTGGGATGCGGAGCTTGAGAAGCTGGAGGAAGCACTCATTAGGTTTGCTGAAAAAGAACAGGTTGATGTTGTGTTTGGGTCGAAGAATAAGGTTCGGGTTACGGAGAGTGAGAAGTATTCGTTTCCAAGTAAGAATAGTACGGAACGGGAAAAACTGGAAGAAATATTAAGGAATTATGGGAAGCTGGAGGCGGTCAGTCAGCTGGATACCGCTGCGCTCGGAAATAAGCTCCAGCAGAACGAGTGGGAGCCGGATGTGATCGAGGCGTTACAAAAATACGTGGAGCTGGAGAAGAAGAAACGGCTGTATGTGAGTAAAATTCAAAAGTAAGAAATTAAGGGTTTTACTTTCTAAATTCTCACTCCTAGTTTAACACTCCCTTTTCTTTCATACTCAAATATCCATTATTTGCTATAACAATATGATCAAGTAAACTAATCCCTACCAGCTCCCCTGCATCCCGTAGCAACCTGGTTACTTCTTCGTCTTCTTTACTAGGCGTACAATCCCCGCTCGGATGATTATGTACAAGGATAACAGACTGACAATGAGCTTTGAGTGCAGGTGCAAACACTTCCCGGGGGTGGATAAGGGAAGCATTCAGGATACCAACTGATACTAACTCCTCAGCGATCACCCGGTTCTTCGTATCAAGGTACAATGCGTAGAAATGCTCTTTTTTCTTCTCTTGTAATTCATCAACAAAATAATGGTACACATCCTCTGCTGTCGTCATCTGTGCGCTAAACCCATGCCTGCTGAGTCGGTTCGTGCGTCGGAACAGCTCAAACATCGCACACATCCTCATTGCTTTGACGTCATCACCAAACGCAGACTCCAGTTCTACAAGCGAAAGTGCTGCAAGCTTATGCAGATTACAGTCTTTCAGCACCCGGCATGACAGATCTATTGCGTTTTCTTGCTTGCTTCCGCGTCCAAGAACGATTGCAAGCAGTTCGGCATCAGAAAGAGCAGAGGCCCCTTTCTTTTTTAACCTGGCCCCCGGTCTCTCAAACCATGGCATCTCCCAGACTTTCATACAAAAGAGAACTATTTATTTATACTTATATTTTTTGATGTATACCGAGAGAAAGAGTAGCATTATTCTTTCATCCATGGTTAATATAATTTACAGGTCATAATACAGTATTGTTTCAAAATTCAAATACTGCAAGATTATGCAAAATATTAATATATATTACCTTGATTTCTTATTAACGTAAGGAAGAATAAATTAATCAAAGAAAAAAAATTTTTACCAATTTTTATAGCGATTGTGCTCATCGGCGTATTCATTTTATTCAACATTTTAAAGGAAAAAAAAATAACAGAGTGCTCCTGCCGGGATCTGAGCGTTAATTTACTAGTAAAATACTGGAAACATAAAAATCCTATTTTTTTGTTATTATATTTTTATTCATCACTGTGAAAAAGTAATAATCGACTGCTTCATCTGGGGAAATGTCAAGTTCTATGGCCTTGCGTCTCATAGATGCAGCCATTGCACCCCCTAGCATTGCAGAAGATTCTCCAACAGTAAGATCGTTAAATTTTTCTTTTAGTTCTTCTGCAAATAATGAAAGCTCCTCTCCATTCGTTGTATGTAGCCAACTATACGTTTCCATTTTTATCTATTCTCCTTCAAACTTCACAATGCTGAAAATATTTTCTCCTTTGATTTTTTCTCTGCCTTTTAAATCTGGCAACTCTACGACAAATGCACATTCAACAATCTCGCCTTCTAATTTTTTAACAAGATTTCTTGCTGCATTCATTGTTCCGCCAGTCGCAAGCAGATCATCAACGATTAAAACTTTGTCCCCTTTGTTAATTGCATCCTTATGTATCTCTATCTTGTCTTTACCATATTCTAATGAATATTCTTCAGATTCACATTCTGCAGGTAGTTTTCCTGGTTTTCGAACTGGTACAAAACCACAGCCTAAGCGATACGCAAGAGGGGCAGCTACAATAAAACCACGGGATTCAATGCCGACGACTTTATCAATTTCCTTATCAGCATATCTATTGTATAAAAGGTCAATAGTTTCTTTTAGTCCATCTGGACTCTTTAAAAGAGTCGTAATATCTCTAAACATAATATTCTTTTTTGGCCAATCAGGGATTGTTCGGATTTTTGATTTTATTGATTCTGTCATTTTTTTGATCCTTCGGCAATAAATGAATTTCCCCTAAATATACTTTGACATAAACAGAAACCTTTTTTTAGTAATTTCTGTTTGTAAATTTCATGTCTGTTAAAATAGGAATTATCGGCGGTAGTGGTCTTTATAAAATGGGGATAATAGAGGACGTTGAAGAGATTGATGTTGATACGCCTTTTGGAAAACCTTCAGATAAAATAACTCTTGGTACGATCGATGGTGTTGATGTTGTATTTTTACCCAGGCATGGAAAAGGTCATACCATTGCCCCGCATAAAATAAACTATAGAGCAAATATATTTGCATTAAAAGAATGTGGCGTGGAATATCTTGTTTCCACTGCTGCTGTTGGCAGCCTTAAAAAAGAATTGAAACCATGTGATTTTGTCATTGCAGATCAGTTAATTGATAGATCTTTTAAAAGAAGTACAACGTTTTTTGAAGAGGGAATTGTGGCCCATGTCGGTCTTGCAGATCCATTTTGTAAAACGTTGTCTGATATTGCCTATACGGTAACAAAAGAAGAAGGTGTTGACGTCCACCGTGGAACCTATATTTGTATTGAAGGTCCGCAGTTTTCAACACGGGCTGAATCGAAATTGTATCGTAGTTGGAACGTTGATGTCATTGGTATGACACTGGCCCCTGAGGCAAAACTAGCCCGAGAAGCAGAAATGTGCTTATGCGGAGTTCTCATGGTTACTGATTATGATTGTTGGTATGAAGGGAAAGAAGACGTAAGTGTCGCATCAATAGTAGAAAACCTAAAAAAGAATGATGATAACATGGCTAACATCATAAAAAAACTGATTCCAAAGATCAGATATAAAAGAACTTGTGAATGTCCTGCAGCCTTGGAATACGGGATACTCACTTCACCAGAGCTTATGAAAAAACATGGAAATCCACGTGTTAATAATGTTTTGCTCAAGAGATTTTTAAAATAATAAACCGAGGGGACTATGTGGTTTTTCTTTTGTTTATTGCAGAGAAGAGAAACAATAAAAACCATACGGTACCTGAAAAAATCTCTGCTATAACTGTGATCCACATATCCAGTGTAAAAAACGTTATCGCCAGTATGTATAATCCAACTGTTGTAAGCCCTGCTGTATACACATTAACAGATTTGCCATGAATAACGTCTCGTAATTGCGGTAAAAGCATAAAGCCGAACGACAGACCTACAAGAGCAATGACAATATCCTGCCACATAGAACAAATGTATAACGATTCATTATCCATAAAACTATTTGTAAAACAAATCAACAAGCAGGTAAAAAAGCGTTTTGCGGTCACGGTAACAGAAGAAAAAATTATGCTCCCGTCGGTATCTGAGCGCCAATTTACTAGTAAAAATCACAAAACAATTGTATGTAACAATGTTTCGGAAACCTCTAATGATCGACTTACCATAATCTATAGTGGTGATAAATTATGGAACTGGATATAGAACTAACGAACACGGAAACAAAAATAAAAAAAGAAATGAAACACTTCATGGCTCTTGTTGTGATGAGTATTGCCTTTGGTGGTATAGCAATGGCTTTTGCGATATCCTCTATTACGACGAATGCTTTAGCATTGACAACGACGATTTCAAACATTTTTCTGAATATCCCATTAATAGCGATCAGTCTCATCGTAGCCTCTTTAGCACTCTATTATATCATTTCAACTGTAGAAATCATGAGTAAATTCGATGAGATACAAGAAGACGGGGCAGGAGAAAAGAATCAAACTCGTGAAAAACTCACCGAACGTATCGTCAAACTCATGAGCCTGTACCGCGATGAAAAACCACAAATAAAAAGAATGATTCTCATTAGTAAAATCGCAGGAGTCTGCTTTCTCGCAAACGCGCTCATTCAAACCACCACCCTCATCTTTAATCTCGCTACAGGTACCGCTGAAGTGATCCCTGCAGTTGGAGGAATAATCGTAAGCATTGTCATGGGCGCGGTAGGGTTTTTTATCCCCTCTTCTTTTCGGAAGTACGCGGTATACTGGGATGAGCGGCTTGTAAGAAGCCTCGAAGCAGAAAAAAAGATTGCTACCTTCATGGAGGAACCCCAGTGAACAACCGAAGAACCCAGTACGAGATTTACTGGGAGATACTCACCTACTGCAAAACACAACGGTCAATCACACAAATTATCCAACGATGTAACTTAAACTCCAAGATTGGGCAGGACTATATTGATTTCCTAGAATCCAAAGGGTATCTTGCAAAGACACCTGAAGGCAACAAATCTCTGTATATCAACACACCAACTGCAAAGGGTTACTTAGATATCTTCATGAAACTGTATCTTGAGCTCTTTAAAAACAGTCCGGAGTTCAGACTTTGATCAATATGCGAGTCACAAATTCCATATGATTTTTTTCGGAAAACACATTTCTCCTAGAACAACGGACAAGATAGATTTTTTTTGCAGAACGTTTTCGTTCAACATCTCCTCACTAACCTGACTTCCGCAGGTGATCGTTCTTTTCTTGATTAGAACACATTTCGCACTT
>JADBLO010000007.1 GCA_014894395.1 Thermoplasmata archaeon | reverse complement strand
TTTATAACCCTTGTACTATTTTTAATTATGATAATTAGTTTATTCTCGCTTTGCACCGATAGTAAAAATCAGGAGCCGTATGAAAAAGCAGTTATAACTGCACGAAGTGAAATATGGAAGGCCATCACCAACGGTAAAGCCTCAAGTGCCAGTGTAGCCATCATGGATAATGGCAAAATGGTTTATAGTGAGGGATTTGGTATGGCCGACTGGGAACAGAGTATTTCGGTAACCAGAGATACTTTGTATAATATCGGTTCAGTCAGCAAGACTTTTTGTGCCACGGCAATGATGTTACTGGTTGATGACCAAAAGGTAGATCTTGACCACAAGGTTACCGAGTATATCCCTGAGTTTATCATGGCAGACCAGCGTTATAAGGATATTACGGTTAGAATGTTACTCAACCATACTTCTGGCTTACCGGGAACATCTTATGCCAACGTGATGGGTTACAAGTTTCATGCCGAGGTAGATAAAGAATTGATCGAAAAATTGAAAACAGCAAACTTGAAACATACACCAAATGAAATGGCCATTTACTGCAATGACGGTTTTACATTAGCAGAGATGATTATTGAAAGAGTCAGTGGCAAAAGTTATATTGACTTCCTGGAAGAGCGAATATTCAAGCCGCTTTCCATGAAACATTCCGGACTAAGTATTGGCGAGCAAAAGGGTAAGGCGGAAATCGCCGGATATTATGCCCCGAATACCGGAAAACACTATCCTGCCGAGGTCTTATCTGTATATGGGGCAGGTGGGTTGTCCATGTCAGCAGCGGATTTGTGCCGCTTTGGGGACAGCTTTTCCGGAAAAGGTAAGAAGATATTGTCCGACTCATCGCTAGCTGAAATGAGAAAAGAACAACCCTCCCTTTTCAATGAAAATGTAAAAAAAGAAGATCTATTTTTACCTTACGGCTTAGGGTGGGATTGCACTAATTTATCTGAATTTCAAAAGCAGGGCATACAACTGCTGGGAAAAGGTGGAAATACCAGTAATTTTTCTTCCTTTTTAGCCATCATCCCGGAAAAAAGAATTTCAGTGGCAGTGACCCTCTCCGGTTTATCATCTGCCGCAACAGATGCGGTGATAAATATAATAAAAGCTCTGCTTGAAGAAAAAGGGATAATGAAAACTGAATCCCCATTAGCATCAAAGCCGGTAGTGTCTGAGAAGATACCAGAAACTTTATCCGCTGATCAAGGCTTATGGATAGGCGGTGAGGGGTTAGTGAAGTTTACTTTTGACCGAGGAAATAATACTATAAACATCTCTTCATTAAAAGGGGTAAAGGAAACACCTCGCGCGGTGTTAATTTATAACCAGGGTTTCTTTTACGACCAGTTAGGTGCCAAGTATGGCTTATTAGAGGTTAAGGGAAAGGAATATTTCATCTCCTATCAAATGGCCGCTGGAATCCTCTTGCAAAAAGCGCTCCCGGAGGGAGAGGGAGAAGTCAGGCAACTTAAAATCGATATCCATAACCAAAAATGGCTGAGGAGAAATGTAAAATCTTATGAAGTTTTAGAGAGCAGCGGTTCTCACCTGGTCACCTCTTCAAATATTGATACCTTACCAGGATACATTGATTTTATTGGTATTAAGAAGGTTCAGGGACCTGACTTTGCCGCTATAGCAGGAACTGCACTAAGAGATCAGACCGAGCTGTTCTTATTCGAAAAGGAGGGCGATACCTGGGCAAGGGTTTCAGATATGATATGGAGCCCGGTCAGCTCTGCCAAAAATGCAGTTGAAGGTGAAAACCTATTAATTATCGGAAAAGATGGATATAATAAGTGGCTGAATATAGCTAAGGAAGGTGTTTTGTCCTTTAAAAATCCGCCGGAAGGTAGAATTATTCTCTATTCACCGGATGAAGCAGTGCTATATGATAGCATAGTGGATAGTGGAGAGGTTTATGCCCCGGCGGGAAGCTTAATGGAAGCTGCCGGAGAGGTGGGAGAAATATTTATTGTCACAGTAAAACAGTATGAATAAAGCAGTAAAGCAGTAGGGAAAATAATAATAATCTATGAATTTTTGAAAGGAGAAAAATTATGTTAAG
>JADBLO010000048.1 GCA_014894395.1 Thermoplasmata archaeon | reverse complement strand
GGTCTTACGCTGATGCTTCAGACCGCGCAGTATTCCCAGCCGCAGTTAATAATAAAAGTGTTGTTGATTACATTATTGTGCTATGAAGGTGACCTGCCCGCACTGTAAACGGAGAATTCATATTGGCCAGAGCCGAAAGAATGTCTGTGCGTGTGGGAAGCTGTTGAATTATCGACATTTTCTGCATGAGAAAATCGCGTATGATGTGTATCTTGTTGATGCGAATATTTTGATTTACGCGTTTGAAAGCAGCAGTGTTCGTAGGAAATATTGTCAGGCGATCCTTGCGATGCATGCTCCGTCTATGAGTATTGCGACGACGCGGCAGATCATCGAAGAGGTTGGTTCGGTGATTGAGCAGCAGCTTCCTGAGGCGCTTCTGATCTATCATGTCAGCACGATTCCGAGTGATCTGACAGAAATTAAAACGAATTTCTTTAAGCAGCCGTCGATTGCTGATCTGTCGTTGGTGCAGGCAGCCTATGAGCATCCGGAGGTACGGGGGATCATTACGTATGATAAGGATTTTGCCAGGATTGCGACCGCAGGGTTAGTGGAGAGGAAATCGTCTGTCAAGTTCTGGTTGGGTAACGCAAAGCAGTTTGTGGAGAAACATCGGATACGGATAAAGGAGGTAGAGGAGGAAGGGTAGAGACGGTGGTATCGAGGGAAGAGATAATCATTAAAGTGTTTTCTTATTGAAATAAATATTTTTGAACCTTAAAAAACACTAACCCGCAAGTCTACCTCGCTTCCTCTTTTTCCTCCTATTTTTAACGCATTGAACGTAACTAAATCAATGTGTAAAGATAACCTACTGGAGAACGGGTAACACCTAAAGATATTGTTTGTAAGCCAATCTTATGGATAGAGCACTGTTGATATGAAATCAGTCGTGTGATCTTTTGTTACTATTGTTTCATTCAATAGAGGAAAAATTTTAATATGTGGTATGCATTAGCATTACATGGGAAGGAATAAACATGAATAGGAAAATAGTTGCCATAGGTAGTATCATTCTGCTGCTTTGTTTTTCGGTGTTGCCTGTAACAGGGCATGATCCTTCGTCATCGAGTACTTTGTATTCAAATGATACGGGAACGCTCGTTGATGAATCTGCATTCGTCTCAGCAGAGTTCTTGGTGAAATTTACACACGATGCTGCTGTCTCGTTTTCATCTTCTGGGAACATCATTCATTCTGGCATATCCTCTCTCGACAGCCTAATTACGGAATTTTGCGTACAAAATGTAGAGAGAACTTTCCCCGGTGAGAGGATAAAACCAAAAAACATATGCCTCTTTACCGCGATTGGTTTGGATAGGATATACACCTTCGAAGTATGCGAAGAGGTCGACATTCAGTCCGCTGTTGCAGCATTTGAGAGGAATCCTTTTGTTGAATATGCAGAACCAAACTTCATTGGTCAGGCGCATGCGATCCCGAACGATCCAATGTTTAACGTGCAGTGGGGGCTGCGCAACGATGGGACCAATCCACCCAATCACCCGGGAACCGCTGATGCGGACATCGATGCACCAGAGGCATGGGACATCGAAACCGGTGAGAGTAGTGTTATCGTAGCGATGTTAGATACAGGCGTCGATTGGGACCATCCCGACCTTAGTGCACGTATTTGGAACAATGCCGATGAGACAGCTAATGGCATTGATGATGATGGGAATGGATACATCGACGATATCCGCGGATGGGACTTTGCGAATAACGACAATAATCCCATGGACGATCACGGTCATGGAACCGTGAATGCAGGGATTGTCGGTGCTAGTACCAATAATGGGGTGGGGGTCGCCGGAGTTGATTGGCATTGCAAACTTATGCCAGTAAAGGTTCTGAATCAAATTAACTGGGGTCAGTACAGCTGGTGGGCCAGTGGTCTGCAGTACGCGGCTGATAACGGAGCAAAGGTCATCAGCATGAGCATGGGTGGAACGAATCCTTCACAGACTCTGAAAGACGCTGTTGACTACGCGTATGGATTGAACTGTGTCATTGTTGTTTCAATGGGGAACGATAATAGCAATACCGTCTACTACCCCCGCGGCGTACTCGAACGTGATCGCAGTGGGGGCAACCGATACAGATGATACTCGATGCGTCCCTCCTGATTGGCAACCTTTTGGCATGCAAAATGGAGGGAGTAACTATGGGAATCACATCGATGTCGTCGCCCCTGGGAACTGGATTAACAGTACAGCATGGAACAATGTGTATCAATATTGGGCTGGGACTTCGATGGCTGCCCCGTTCGTTTCTGGTTTGGCAGCACTTCTCTTTGCAAAGGAACCTTCATTGACGAACGCTGCGGTTCAGAACATTATCTGCATCACTGCGGAAGATCAGGTGGGCAATCCTGCAGAGGACACGGTAGGGTGGGATAAATACTACGGATTTGGAAGAATCAATGCGCATGATGCTTTGTTATACCTCACAGAACCACAACTTGACATCGGATCAATTGTTGGAGGAACTAGAATAACTGCAACGCTCAATAACACAGGATTTGGAGATGCCTCCGATATCCAGTGGAATATCACAATCACCGGTGGTTTTTTTGTCTTGCCGCGAGAAACCTCAGGGAGCATACCATCGCTTCCTGGCGGTGGATCTACAGAACTCAGCATGTCGGTATTTGGAATAGGATTAGGACTCTTGTTTCCACAGCCTCTCATAACCGTTTCTGCAACATGTGCTGAGGAGTCGTCTGTTGAGAAGTCAGTAGAAGCAACCATCCTGTTTGGTCAGGTCACGATACAATAAGAAAACAAAACGATGCTGAACTCATCGATACGAACACGATAATCCTTATTTTTTTCTCCTGTTTTTAACGCTTTGAACGCAACCAAATCAACATGTAAAGATAATCAACAGGAGAACGGGTAACAGCGAGGGTATCGAAGATAAGAAAAAAGAAAGAGGGGGATGTACCCCGTGTCCTATTGTTGGACTCCAACAACAAAGAAGAGAAAGACAAATCCGGTTGCTGTCTCTTCGAATGTATCAGCAGTTACGGTGATGGTTGGTTGTCCGAACCCAAGAACGAATGCGTGAGCTGTTTTTTCTTCACCTACTGCAAGGTCAATTGACTCAGATGTTTCTTGTCCGATAAGGATGAAGCCTCCATCGAGTTTGATGTTCCAGGGAAGGTTGGTGATATCGGTGTCACCAATGTTTTTTATCTTTACATTCACCCCGAAGCCACCGGTAATGGTCATTGCGAGTTGGGGCGGAGGTAATGCAATAGCGATCTCTGATGTTGACCAGAGACTTTCTGTTCCTTCTACAATTGGTTTTGTTTTGACACGAATAGAATAGGTTCCTGGTTCCAGCCATATATGCGGCACATGGACATCCATATCTTGAGGGAAGGGGCCGATCCAATCACTTGGTGTCCCATCACCCCAGTCAATATAATAGAAAAGGTCGAGCCCAAGAGTGAATGTTGATTTGAAGATGAAATCGTAGGAGGTTTCTGGTTCTCCTGTTGTTGGTCCCGTGATTGTTGGTGGTGTTGGAGCATAGTCGTACGTAAAACCATTATAGGGATTGCTTGCAGCGCCAAAGGAGAGCGCATCAAAAGTAATTTGAACCCCTTGTTCTGGCCACATCATGATCACGAGACGGTACACGGTTTTACCATCGGGGTTTACTATTGGATTCAGGAGGTGTATCATTGTTGGATCAAGAGGGAACCATTGTCCGGGGAAGGGAGAAATTTCAGAGCCACGTACTACCCACTGGGTGTGATCATGGTTTCCCCCAATAAATGAAAGAATCTCTGCATCAAGATCCATATTCATAGTCAGTGATGATTTATAGATAAAATCAAAATCAGGGTTTCCATCCTCAAGCCCATGGTCAGTGTCTGTTCCTAAAAAACCTAACTCAAAAAACCCCGGCATATCGACAAAAGCAAAGAACAGTACATCGAGAGTATTACCCTCATCTGGTTTATCTGGAAGCGAGGTGGATCCCCAGAAATTGCTCACCAGGACTTTATTATCATAATCTGCTGCTGCTACACAAGGTGGTTTGCCCCAGTTATTGCGAAGTACATCCTTTGAATGATTATCAAATGTAAAGTTTGCGTTTGCTCGGGCACTTTCATTTATAAACTCACCCGCAGTCATTTTACTTCGGTTATCTGCCTCGTTTTTTGGTCCTGTTTTATGGTTATGTCCGATTGAATAACTATGACCGACTTCATGCCCAGAAGTATGACCTATCGCGTTGCCAAGTTTTGTTGTATTCCATGTTCCATCAGGGTTTTTAAATGAGCCGTTGACACTGGAGTCGTTCATAAATTCTCCAAGGAATACTTTTGTTTTATTGCTCCCAGCTGGCCACCTACCCCATGCTGGATTAGCCGCATTGGGGTCCATCCCTGGTTCAATTTGTACTGTTCGATTTGCACTATTTGCTTGTGCAGGGTCGTTGGTTACTGATACATTCCCAGCACCCATTGCATCGTTGTAGTTGTTTCTGATATGTTGGAGAATGCGATTTTTTAATCCAGTTTTTTGTGAATTGTTTAAATCGTTTCTCTTATCAATTGCTGTTGTATTCACGTAAATTGTCACCGTTGTTGTATCCTGGAGAAGTCTTGCATCTGAGGGTGTTTGAGTGACGGGTGTTGTTTTTGTTGTTGGAACGAAGACAGCTGCCAATAAAATTACTATTCCGATTGCTATTATTTTTCTATTCATTTACGTAGTTCCTCCTCTGAGAAGTTTTTTTTAAATAAGGTAGATCTTATTTAAATGTTTGGTAGAAATATCCTCCCGATTTCTCGTGTTTTTGAAAGATGCGAAAACAAACGATTGTTTCATTTTCAGCGAATATCTTGGCATTATGTGCGTTACCACAGAGTATGAATACTGTGGGTATGAAAAGAAAAAAATTTAGACTGTTCGTTTTTTCTTAGAACATGTTTTCGTTCTATCTCGTTCCTTCACGTTATGGTTGAATAACCATTTCTTTTAAGATCATATTTTTGAAGATCATCGCGGAGAAGGAAAGGGGGTCTGGTTTTTTTTCAAAATTCTGGGAGGAAAGGTTTGAAACGTAAAAGCTTTCTTATTCGGAAAGTTCAGACCCCCATATAAATATATGGTGAACTAGTAGATAAATATTATCCTTCCCCAACCCAATATATGAGAAAAATGATTCAATATCGGGCGCACTAGACGGAATTGAAGAGATTATGTGTAACATTCAGCCCATTAATTGTTTGGCTGGTTTTTTTAATAGAAAGATGACACAATCGATTTTACGGAACACATTCTTACTCCCTATAAATTTCCATGTTTGAAAAATAATATACTGTAAATTAATCCATGCTAATCTTTGTTTTTTCAACTATTTAAATCGTACAAAAGTTTAAATAATTAAGAATATATTGATATATAAATAATAGTAAATTATGGGGGCTACAAAATGAAAAGCATGATATATTTTGTCGTGGGACTACTTTTACTTGGTGGTTTTACTACAATAGGCATGGGAGACGCTGGTAAAAAACAAGGAAATCTTAGTTTATCCTTCTTAGAGCCGACCGTTGTTGAAAAAGAATTATTTGTCGAATTAAAATCTGAAGGGACAAATTCGTGGATTTTCGATGCAGGAAGTCCAATGCTTCCGATACGCATTGAGACTTTGACCCTACCTTTTGGTGCAACGATAGACAATATCATATGCGAAGCTCAAGGTATTCAAACCAAGGTGTTATCAAAGAAAATTATGCCTGCTCCACGACCAGTACCATTGAGTGGTGAGATAGCTGTATCAAATGAACCGCAGATGAAACAAGAAATATATGGCTCAGAGAATCTATTTCCAGCTGACTGGATTAGCTATCATATAGGTGTCGGACTCGACGAGAACAATGCTCACAGAACTTTCTTAACAATAAACACCTATCCCGTTAGATACGAACCAGGATCTGATACTATATATTACGCTGAGAAAATTGATGTAACTGTAACCTACACCGTACCTAACTCGAATCCTTTTCCAACAAATACCGAGTATAAATTAGTAATTATTGCTCCATCGAAGTTTTCAAGTATCCTTCAGCCGTTAATTGACCATAAAATCTCAAAAGGAATGACTACAATTCTAAAAACAACGGAGGATATATATGATGAGTTTACCGGTTATGACAAACCAGAGCAGATCAAATACTTTATAAAATCTGCCCTTGAAAACTGGAATACTTCATATATTTTACTCGTTGGAGGTTTAAAATCACTTCTATACGCAAAAGGAAGAGACAATGTAAACGAAGGTACAAAAGATTGGTACGTACCTGTTAGATACTCAAATCTCAACGAAGGCGAGCCTGGATACATATCTGATCTTTATTATGCTGATATCTATAACGGTACCGGCGATTTTTGCAGTTGGGATTCAAATGGTAACCATATTTATGCTGAATTTAAATCTGGTGGAGATAAACTAGATCTGTATCCTGATGTTGCATTAGGTAGACTATCATGCAGAAATAATAATGAAGTAAAATCTGTGGTTGATAAAATTATTCATTATGAAAGTGGACCCGCTGATCCATCCTGGTTTAATAAAATGGTTTTAGTTTCAGGAGACGGATTTTTAGATCAAGTAGATATTGGTATCTCATGGAATACGAACGCTCTACCAAACGGACAATATACAATTTATGCTCAAAGTACGAACACAGCTGCTACCTCAGGACCCATAGATGAATTACATATAACACTTGATAAAACGAAACCAACCACATTAACCTTCAATCACGATGATAATCTCATAACTGGTTTAAAATATCCATTTCCCCCCGTTGCTGAGATTGTTTCCGTATCAGAAGGAGATATACTAGGTAACACTGATTACACGTATTCTCCAACAGAAAGAGAAGCATACCTAAATACTCAATTACATTGGGCAGACTTATCATATACAAGCGGAGTTCTTAAAATCCGTGGTAAAACATATGATCCAAAACCCTATGGAGTTGAGACAAGTATACACGTCTGGATCAACAACAGTGCTGGGACAACTGTATTTACCACCACTAAAAATGGATTTAAGATGTACTACGAAGGGGAATGGACAACAGGAGAACAACTTTTACTTGGAAGAGCCGGAGCGGCGTACTATATGCCTTCAGAATTTCAGAAAACATTCTTATGGAGCTCGAATGGTCAATGGACTGGACAGACTCAGGTAATAGATACCATTAGCGAGGGATGCGGTTTTGTGTTCTTCTCAGGTCATGGAAGCCCAGGGGTGTGGAGTAACCACTACCCTGGTATACCTGGTAACAGAAAGAATGCTGAGGTGAAAGGATTATTCGTTTTTAATCTCGGGCTACCGATCTTCCCAATGGATAAAATATCGAATAATTACAAGAACCCTATTGTTGTCGTCGGCGGATGTCATAACAGTATGTTTAACGTTTCATTGATCCCTACACTTCTCGATCGAAAAAACGTACATATGACACATTCATATGGTAATCCGACTGCTGAGTGTTGGAGTGAAAGGTTCGTGAGACTCTCCGAACATGGCGCGATAGCAACGATGGGTAACACGGGTTACGGATATGGGATATTAAATGAGTTTTGTACAACCGGTGGGCTTGATAACTATATCACAACGGAGTTCTTCGTACAATATGGTACCGATGGACACAAGATCCTTGGAGAAGCCTATGCAGGTACGCTTACAGAATACATCAGTCATTTCAAGGGATCAGGCGAATGGGATTCGGCACATCAAAAAACAGTAGAACAATGGGTACTCCTTGGCGACCCCAGCCTTCAGATTGGCGGGTATCCTACATAAAGAGTACTCTCTCCATTCCTTTCAACGAACTGCTCTAACAAAATAGAATGCATATGCCCACTACTCAGGATTAATACGAAGGCGGTGTTGGGGATAACGTAAAAAGGATCCGAGTGGCAGTAAAATCCCCTGTAGAGAGCAGCGAGCTTAGCCAGAAGTAGGACTGTTTTCTCGAAGGAAAATCTGTCGAAAAACATCGAAAAAATGGGCTTTCGACTTTTCAGCTGCGTAAAGGTCGGTTCAATTCTTACTAAAAGCCTTCTATTATTTTTTTCTTTTTCAACCATTGTGATTATTACTATTTTATACCTCTAAAAAACCAACTACTGTTTGAATTGGCGAAACCGTCAGTAAAAAAATATTCAAGATATGTTTTGTAAAATCTGTGGTACTGAAGAAACTGATAACCCTGATGGGATCAACAATTGATAAATGAATTGAAAGAGTATATGGAGTTGGAGGAAAAGAAACTGTTGTATTTGAGTAAGATGAAGGAATGCATAATGAATACGGATGAAGGACATGGTCTGATATTGAAAACCACAGGTGATGTCCTCATCGTTGTTATCGTGAAGGGGCCTGGTTTTTCAAGTCTGGGAGGAAAGATATTTATTAAAAACAATCTTTTCGAAAATGCCAGACCCCATATTTCTTCAATAGGTGGACTGGTAGATAAATCTTACTGTCCCCTTATGGTCCTGTCTTTTCCCGAAAGTACTTTCTCCTGGTTGTTCCAAACATTTAAATAAATCAAGAGGATAATAATCGTAGTAAAATATATATTTGGGGAGTAAAAGGTCATGACGAAAAAAATCATATTGTTAATCATTTGTATGATAATGGCGAGTTTTACGGGAATCCTTAATGAACGAAATAGCGCTAGAGGAGGAAGAAAAAAATGAAAGGAAACAAAATAATCGCTTCCCTGATCGTAGTAGGTATATTATTATCAACGATGGTAGCGCTGAATAAATTACATATTAACATTATTGGGGAAGCCGGTGCAACAACACCCGGTGTGGACACATGGGGAAATGCAACAATCAACCTAGAATATGGAGTATCATATTCATCTGTTTTTATCAATACCTCAAAATGGATTGGAGGTGGCCCCTTTTATTTGTACTACCCGACGTATAGGTCCGGTGGAACAGGAGGAAATGCAAATACGTTCACCTGGGATGGTCCCTATAAGGTAGACGGGTATAGCGCACAAGTCACTACCGCTGGAATAAACAGTGCACCCCTCAGCACAGGTGGTTCTGCAATTACCTTTAACCGATCCGGTATGTGGATCTTTGATAATGATGGAGCCCACGCTGGGAATGACAATACCTCCTATGCAGGGTATATTTGGGTCAATACCTCGACGACGTATTCCATTGTAAGTGTTCCAAATTTTGCCTACGGTGCTGTCGGCAGTATCATAATAACCGTTAACACTGAAACCGACACAGGATGTATGATCGCAATCATGGATTCAGACAACTCAACGGTCTACCATAAATGGCGTGCAACCGGTGTCACAGAAGCGATTAAAATTGACGGTAACTTTACCCTGGTTGGAGACTATACGGTAAAAGCATATAGAGATTTTGATGCACAAAACAGCACCTATTATTATCCTGATGAAAACGGTGATAACTTTAGTATGTTCTATGGAAGTGACTATTCCGGTTCCTTCCCAGCACACCCTGCAACTACAAGTGAAAATTACAATTATGCGAATATGGGTCCATGGGATCCACCAGAGAAAAACGCTTCTGATATCACATTTACAGTGAACACCGGAGAACCTTGTATTAGCTTAACAAACACGACGATTTACTGGGGATATAAAACACGCATTGATGTGAACGTGACTGACAACCAAGGAAAAGGTATCAACGTAAATAAAGAGGCGATTCGACTCAAAAAAGGATCAATTTACACCGATGCTGCCTACATTAATAATACGGGCCGTGATAACTATAGTATTGAAATTCCACGGTGGTATCTTGGTACTCCTAACGGTTGGAAAAACCTTTCTGATGCTGTTGGTGCCAACGTAAACGGCACCTGGAACGTAGTGTTTGGATATGATTCTAACGGAGATGGAACCTACGAATGGAACAATTCTGAAAACTTTATTGTGAAAAGCGCAAGCCCGCCCGTGCAACTGGTGATAGTAAATGACGGCAGCGGGAAACCCACTGATAAAAAAGTGAATGTGCCCGCCTATATTTCTGGAACTGGTCAGGCTGCGACTATACTTATGACCTTTGATATCTTCGGCCGAAGCATCACTGATGAGTACAGAAATGCCTATTATGGTGATGATGCTGATGAAGACTGGAACAATATTACCATTGAAGGCGATATCCTCTACCCCGTTGATGCAACCACCCTTATTTACTCGGGAACTGAAGGAAGATGGAGCGCCGCAGTAACACCAACAAAACCAGGGGGAACACTCACCATAACCATCGACTGGCCTGGGGATCACAACGGGACTGCGAGTCAAACTATCGATATCGTCAACGGAACATACGCCACATCTGCAGTGGATATGTTCACCATTGGAGCGGATTACAACCTTACCATCACGGTCACAGATATGGATGGTGATCATGTGAAAAACGCTCATGTCTATCTCATGTGGCAGGACGTTGCTTATCAGTTTAACGATACAAGTGGTACAAACACCATAGGCAATGGTCTCAACGGTGAATACACGTTCTGGATTCTCCCGCATAAAAAAGATGCAACGACGCCAGATTCAGCCCCGCAGAACATCACGGTAGCAGCACAATGGTATAGTCAATTCTGGGGATACACTAAAGTAATCATGGAGAAAAACCACAACATGCAGGTCACCGTCACACCATCCACTGCGTACGCAGGTGACCCTGCGACGTATGATATCAATGTCGACCTTGTCGGTGGTGGGCATCCTGCAACGACTGGCTTGACGGTCACGCTGTATAACTCAACAGGAGCGCTTGTCACCGGTGATGACGCATGGTCACATGCCGGTGCTTATTCTATCATCGATGAAGAGATCATTCTCTCTGGGGGAACCTTTTACCTTTACGCCTCTAATGATTCTTGTGACAGCCAGGGTAACAATGCAACCCTTGTTATTACTCCCTACACCATCTGCAGTTCACCATCCATCCTTGCATGGAAGATTGATAAGGCGGTCAACATGAGCTTCCAGCTGACGCCACCGGGGAACGGTACGTTACGACTCAATAACATGACGAGCCTGCCGAATGCTTCCTACCCGGGACAATTCACTCAGATCACGATAGAAAACGGAATTGGTACCCTTGATGAGGTCAACGCCACCACCCTTGGAAACGTCACCTATGCCTATATACCAGATGGTGGTGCAGAAAGACCCGCGGAGGGTTTACTCCAGATTGTCCCAGGAATAGCTACTCCAGTTCCTCCGACGGTGTATGTCGGTGAAGTATCTACTGTTACCATCACGGTGTCTCATCCAGCAACCGGCGTCCCTATACAAGACGTGTTGGTAACGATTCAAATCCCCGGGATTCCTGGGGAATATTCACAGTTCACAGACATCAACGGGAAGGTTGTTTTTACCTTTTTCCCTGTCATTATCGGTGAAATTTCAATTAAAATCGATCATTGTCTTTCGGGGGCAACGATCCACATCGCTGGTGTAAATCAACCACCTGATACTCCTTCCAACCCCATTCCAGTAAATGGATCGTCTGGGGTAGCACGGAATACGGATTTGAGTTGGGTTGGCGGAGATCCTTATGGTGACCCGGTCACCTATGATGTGTACTTCGGTACAATAACACCACCGACCACCAAGGTTTCAGCGAATCAATCCGGTGTCTCGTATGATCCTGGAGCCATGGAGTACACGATGCAGTATTTCTGGAGGGTTGTCGCGTGGGATAATCACGGTGCGTCGGCGTCAAGCCCAGTATGGGATTTCACAACGCAGGAAGAACCAACTGGAGTACCTATAGCGAACTTTACCTATACTATCAACGACCTCACGGTATCGTACGACGCTTCAGTATCCTCTGATACCGATGGCAGTATAATCTCGTATCTTTGGGATTTCGGCGATACTGAATATGGGAATGGTATCGTGGTGAACCACACCTATGCCGGCTATGCGACCTACGCTGTGACCTTAACGGTCACTGATGATGACGGAAACCAAAACTCGCTCACTGTACCCATATCAGTTTTGGATTTCTTTTTACCAGAAATTGTGGATTATACACCTACTATTGGTTACACTGGTGATTCCTTCACATTCAATGCTGCAATAACCGATAACGACGATGTCATTTACGCATTTGTTCATTTCTGGTACGACAATGGAGAGGAAAATATTCTCTTCTTGAACAATGTTAATGGTGATACTTGGGAAGTACCCATTTATATTGAGAACACGCTGGATTCCTTGAATTATTTTTTTGCTGCCATCGATTCTTCGTATAACTTCAATAGCACAGAGCCGAAAAACATCATCATTCTGGACAATGATAACCCATCATTTATTGATTACAGTCCTTCATCAGGAACCACTGGTGATTCATATATCTTTGATGTCGCCGCTTCTGATAACATCGGTGTAGCATCGGTAATGGTAACTTGGAATCATGGAAGCCATGGCGGCGTTGATATTCCATTGAATAATGATGGTGACGGCACGTGGAGTCTTACGATACCCCTTGATGACTACCTGAATCCGATGTCGTATACCATCAAAGTTACCGACACATCCAATAACATGATGATAGGGTCTCAGCAAACTGTGTCTGTAACCGATAATGATGATCCCGTGATTGTTGACAACACGCCATCCTTTGCGCATGCTGGTGATCTCTTTACGTTTAATGCGACGGTGACCGACAATTGTTATGTGATAGACGTAAACGTTCAGTATTGGTTTGATGACGGATCGCATACCTATGCAGGTATGTACAATACTGGTGGTGATTACTGGGAATGGACCACTATTGATCCCATAAATCTCACCAGCGTCATTTTACAATACAACATTTCAGCGGAAGACGCCTCAGGTAATTCGGTAAGTACAGGGATCATTACCGTTCCTATTGGTCCTGATTATTCACCGAACACGCCTCTGACTCCTTCAGGCCCAACATCGGGGGAAGCTGGTGAGGTCTATTCCTATACGACCAGTGCGACCGATATCGATGGTGATCAAGTCTTCTATTTGTTCGATTGGGGTGATGGGACGACCAGCGGATGGATAGGACCATATGATTCAGGTACCAATGGAAGCGCATCGCATACATGGGCCAAAGGAGGTTATCAGATCAAAGCCAAAGCAAAAGACATCCATGGTGTTGAGAGCGATTGGTCTCCTTCATTGCCAATCACCATGCCGTTGGACTTAGTTTCAGGTAACATATTGCTCCTCAAACAGGTCAATCAATCCCCGAATGCATTCCCACTGCAAAGACAGTTGCAAACACGATAGGCCATCTTCTTCTTTTCTCTTTTTTATTCAGTTTAGTATGAGCACAAAACATGAGTGTCTAAGGGCTATATTCTGAAATGAATTCGTCATATCATTTTGAGCTCTCATTTTTTTTGTAAGAGTTGGTCCACGGCATCAAGGAAATCATTATTACATAAGGTTTTTTGCAATTTGTTGCCTTATGATTTTGACGGAAGTATTTTAACTTATGATAAAGTATTTGAACGGAAAGAATGAATAGAAAAAGCCTCTAGTGTTACTCACAACACCTCATTTGGATTGAAAAAGGTATATTTTTAAAGAAACAAATCATGTAATATAGCTAAGAGTGGAGATGGTGATGTGAGAAAAATTGTTGTTGTACTCATTGGATTAGTTATCATCACTACAGGTTTGATGAGCGGATGCACAGAAAAGAGACCACAGGACAAGAGTGAAACAGACACTGATGGTGATGGATACATTGACGCACTTGATGCGTTTCCTTATAACAACACAGAATGGGAAGACTCCGATGGTGATGGGGTTGGTGATAACTCAGATGCGTTTCCTTACGATGCGAATGAAATAAGAGACACTGATGGTGATGGGATTGGTGACAACACGGACGTGTTTCCTCTTGATCCAACCGAATGGCAAGATTCGGATGGCGATGGGGTGGGTGATAATGCAGACTATTTCCCTTATGATGAGACACGCTGGGAGCAACCTCCACCCGACGCTTTTCTTGAGCAGGCAGAACCGTATATCGAGAAATTGGTACTCGATGATAGCGCATTACAGAACTATGCACACACCATAATCAACGGCATTGATTCTTCCGCAAGGGAATGTCAAGTCAATGCACTGTATCGAGATGTTCTCAAGAACTATACCTGTACCGCTGCTCCTCTGGATAGTGGAACACTGCAAACACCACAAGAGACCATACAGAAAAAAGAGGGAACCTGCGAAGATCTCTCTCTCTTACTTTGCTCATTGCTCTCCAATATTGGCATGACATCCTATCTTGTCTTCACCGATTCTCATGTGTATGCAATGGCCTCTGATGTCAACACCGATTCCCTCTGGGAGTGCGCTGAGCAATCATTGATCCGCCAGGTTGAGGAAACCTTTGGGGAGCCAATTTCTCAACCTTTTCTACAAACCTACACGCTTGGTTCATTAAATATGTTGTATGCTGGTGGAGATGAAGGAAAAACATTTGCTGGTGTCATTGACTACATGACCATTGACTATCGTATAGAATCAAATCAACCATTACACATGTTCGTTGTTCCGACACAAACAGAGTTCTTTTCTCTCAGGGATGGTGACATCGCAAACTTTACGCACATTACGCAATGGGAAGAAACGAATCTTACCAATAAAATTGGAACGATTCCCCAGCTTTTTACTTTTGGTGGAATAATTCTTTTCAATGAAGGAGCTTCGGCTGCAACGGTGAGTGTTGACTTTTTATTTTCTTTTCAACCATCGTTTTACGAGACCTATAATGAAAACAAGCTTACCACCTATGAAATAGTGGGAAAAGATTCTGTCCTCCTTGACCCAACGTTAGGAGATTATGGTTTTCCAGGGTATGATGCCGAGATAGTTGGAGAAAAAAAAGCAATCAATCCTCTTACGAAACAGTATTTCACCCTTCCGTAAAAAGGAAACCTCCCAAACACGGGAACAGTGTAGGACAATTTTACATGAAACTACGTATGTACAGAGAATGAGGGAGGTTTCATCCCTAAGTGAGATTTTTTTTAATGTATGAAGGAAGTGAGGAAGAAAAGGAGGAAGAAGGATGACGGAGTCTTTCTTGAATCAACATGGACTTTTTTTTACAGTGAGATGAGGTAGATCCCGAGGACTACGATCAGGGTTCCGATGAACCGGTGCCAGTGGAACTTTTCTTTGAGGAACATGGTCGCAAGCAAAAAGACCGTAACAGAGCTTACGCCTGCCATCGGGTAGACCTTAGAGGCGTTTGCCTGGGAGAGTGCCGTGTACAGGAATGCTGCGGCAGTGGCTGCACACAGTGATGCGACAAGAACAATGCGTACCTGTGGTTTAAGGGAGGCTTTTGTCGGTTGTCGTTGTCGTCGCAGGAACAGGGATACGACCGTGAGCATAAGGAATGCCATCAGGTAGATGGAGACTGCTAGGGCGATCGGCTCTGCGGTGCCAAGGAAGGTTTTGACGAGGAGTGCGTACGCGATGTCGATGGGGACGAGCGCTGCGATGATCAGGAGATTGCGGTCCAGGCGTGGTCGTGTAGTGATGTGTTCGACAAGGACGAGGTAGATGCCACCTACCATCACGAGGATTCCTGCGTAGTTGGGAAGTGTTGCTGGTTCATGGAGGAAGACAATTGATGCAAGGAAAATGAACATTACATCGAGTGATTGGGAGAACGGCTGGATCTCGCTTGTGTTCTTTCTTTGGAGCACGCGGAGGTACACGACGAAGCTAACTGCGAGGAGGAAGGCAGGGAGTGCTGCAAGTAGCAGCAGCGATGCAGAGATGCGGAGGTTGAGGAACAGCAGTCCTGCGGTGCCGAGGAAGACGGCGTTGAACAGGGTGCGCAGCAGAACGGTGGTCACGGGGTAGTACCGCTGGTTCATCATGTACTTATCCAGAATGCCTGCGACCGCACCGATCATGTACCCGAGTATGCTAAAGATGAACCACAGCTCCATGGGGACTCAACTGGGCTTTTAACACGGTAGTCTATAAAAACGCTGTGATGCGTGGGATGAAGGGGGAGTTTTTTTAAAAATAATAAGGAAAAAAGGAATAAACATCTTTTTATCCTTCTAAAATCTACATACACTACTACAAACAGTAAATATTTTAACTACATTTTTCTATCCATCTTTATGAATATGAATAAAGGAGGAAGGTGATATGAGTAAAGTCAAGGGCGGAAAAGATATATCTCCAGGAAAGAAATCTAAGCCTTTAACAAAGAAGGAAAGAAAGGAACGTAGGAAAAAGACAAAAGAAAAACATGCTCGCTATGAATGAATGCGGATACTGTCCTTATCAACCATAATTCAACAATCCATGTTTTCAACACATCTTCATTCAACAGAACCACCCTAAAAGTTACAACCCCGATTTGTCAACTCCATAGTATAGAGAAGCGATTTTCAACAGCTTTTTATCTTAATTTTACTGATGGTTGGTTTTTTAAAGAAACAGTTGTTATGAAATTGGTGATTTCCGGTGGGAGCAAATGGGATATTATTGCAATGAATGTAAAAAGACCATTTCAGGTGAAGAGTTTTTCTATTCAATGAATAGATATAAAAAAGCTCTTTGTAGTGATCATCAGCGTAGTAATAGCATAAGTGGGACTACCAAAGATTTACAAGACCTGGTGAGAGCTAGACATAAAGATGAATTAATAAAAGAAATACCACATTTGAAAACTATTAAGGATTGGATAAACGCAGATTTTGAAACCTGGGATAAAGTCCTTAAAAAACAGGATGTTGAAAGTTATAGTATTAAAGTCTCAGGGGAAGAGTCGAAAAACAGTTCTTCAAAACGTATCAAGAATAAGGATACATCCTAGAATCAAAAGAGGGAAGGAGAAGCCAGAGGGGATCTGTGATGAATACAAATCCTGTATTATTACTGATAAGGATATTCCTCTGAATTCGGTAGAGGGTTTTCGAAAAGTAACCTTGAATATATGAGACGGTTTTTTCTTGAATATGGAAAACGAGTTCCAAGGATTACCCAGACACTGTCTGGGCAATTACCTGAACGGGTTGATAAGAACCAAATAATGTCAAAGGAATTGTCATCCTGGAAGATGGTATCCTCTGATTCGAAAACGCCTTTTGGTTTAAGTTGGTCGCAGTATGTTTTTTTACTAGAGATTGCTGATATGAAGGAGCGTCAGTTCTATGAAATCGAGGCAACCAGGTGTCGAGTTCGTGAAATGAGATATCATGTCATTTCTTTATAAAGCTAGACCGAAAAAGTTATAACGATAAACGTATTTACTTGTATTAACGTAATTATGTGAAGGTGTACATATGGCAAAAACAACACTATCCGTACCAGATACTTTGAAAAATAAAATGGATGCATATCCATCCATTAAATGGTCAGAGATCCTCCGTACAATGATCATCCGAAAGATCGAAGAAGTAAAAAAAGTGGACGAATTAAAGAGAAAAGGTGTTCTCTAATGGCATCAGTCACCTTTGCATTACCTGACAATGTTAAAGCAGAGATGAAACGCCTCAGCTGGATTAACTGGTCTGAACTCGCACGACTGGAGATCCTCGAGAAACTCAAACAAGAACAAGAGATAGAAGAGTTTCGAAGAATTGTCTCAAAATCTAAATTAACAGAAAAACAGGCACAGAAGCTGGCTGAAGAAGTGAACCGCTCATTAGCAAAACGATACGAAAAACTCAAAAAACGGAGAGGCACATAAATGCTTCTCGTTGTAGACGCAAACGTCGTCTTTTCAGCCCTCGTCAACAAAGGAGAAACATACCAGGTATTTGAACGCAACAAGAAATGGAAGAAATTCACCTTCATTGCACCAGAATATATGTTCTCTGAAATCGAAAAGAAAACAACCAAATTACTCTCAGTTACTTCACTTACCACAGATGAACTACAAGATGCTTTCATATTTATCAGAGAACAGATAGAAACAATCTCGTTTTCCGAGTTTTCGGATATGTTACCTGAAGCACAGAAAAGAAACCTGAATGACGCCCCCTATATCGCACTAGCATTGAAACGAAGATGTCCAATATTCTCTGGGGACAAACAACTGAAACAACAAGCAAAAATTCCTGTGTATTCCCCAAGAGAGATTCTCAACATCCTTTCAAGAGAATAATCACTTCTTGTTTTCCCAACGTGTTTTCTTTAGTCCATGTTGCTCCAACGAATAAAAAATCATGATCCAATGAGTTTAGGGAAACGCCAGATGACAACTTTGGGAAAGAAGAGGTGTCGACTCGTTTTCAATAAGGAAACATCTTTTATTATCTTTTAATGTTCATTGGACGGCGATAGTCGTCCGGTTGTCTTTTATGGGTCTCTGGGTAAATCACAAATTTCCCGAGTGCAGGATCAGTTGTGTATCCCATTCGATAGTCGACGCGGTATTTGTAAAAAAATGGTAATCGACCAAGGAGCGATAATGGTGTGTCCTTTTCCGGTTCTAAGGAAACCTGAAACGGTATGTCTTCTTCAAACTGTAGGTTTTTCTGTCCAAATAGTACTTTGACTGTTATCCAGGCAATCTTGGCTTTTCCTGTTACACCAGAGGTTTCTCCTTTTTCTGGTAACGTTGAGATATCGATGTGGAGTGCCTCCTGAACGATCTCTCTCTGAAGCATAGAGTAGTCTGCACCTGAATCAACCAAAAGCATCGTCGGAAATGTCTGAGACGTTCTTTTCAATGTTACCGGGAGCATGGGGCGGGGGATAATTTCATTTCCTATTCGATACGGGATGAAGGCGTAGGAGAGCGAAGTCAAAGACGTCACCTGCACTGATTCACGGTTGTAATTGCCCCTTTGGGTACACAGAGGTAGAGGGGTGTGTTTGGTAATGGGATGGAAGAAACAATTTTCATAACCTGTTTTAAAGAGACATCTCGTGCGACGATTTTCTGATTTGAAACTGCGATCCATTGTCCTTGGTATTGAGAAAGACTTTGCATTAATAACCACTGATAATCGGCATGCAGTTGATCCTGATTTACGGTCTGTTTCTTTGATTTCATGTTCCTAACCACCTATATAAATAGTCAAAATGGATATTTAAGATTTTGTGCTGTTTATCATTTCATAGGGCCAGTGTAAGTAATCGCTTCTTTGGCTGGCTACTTGATATCATTAAACCATTGTATTTGTTTTCTTGTTTCTATGACTGTGTATTCCCATTCCCGGTTGAGTTATGGGAAACGCCAAGTCACTAAAAACAGGAAACGTTAGGTGACGAATTCGGGAAATGCCAGGTGACGAGTTTGGGAAATGATGCAGGCGACGACTTTGGGAAATTCCCTCTGGAGGACGAAAAACCAACGAGAAAATGTTGGTGGGAAAAAGGTCTATTTGGTGAAGTTGAGTTGAAAATAGAAATTGGTGAGAATAGGTAAAAATTGGTAAACATTTCTTGAGAAATATTACTTGTCATTCTCCTAGTATTCTATGTACTTCTTTCATCTTTCGCGGGTTAATGCTCGCATGTGGTTCTTTTGTTTTAATCGCGATTTGAATGATACCTTGGTTGACCAAGTATTTCATTGCGTGTTCAATCTCCTTATCTGAAACACCTTTCATCCCTTTTCGGACATTAGCTAGTTCAGTGTGTCTCCCACCGATATATTTAAGTCGATAGAGTTTCTCGACAATTGCCTGCTGAATTTCCTTTTCATCCATACCATATATCAGATAGCAACCCTGATTTATAAACGTTCTTTACAATAACTAGGAAGGTTAATTAAATTAGACATGTATGACTAAAAATGTTACTTTGAATGTTCATATACTAGACATGTTTAAATAGGAGAACCACCATATATATGAGATATAGAGATGATACTTATGGAACCGCCGTTCGAAGGAATATTTGGATCAACACCTGAATTAAAAGTATTGCAGTTCCTCCTTGCACACTCCCATTTTGACTACACCAAAAAAGAATTAGCAGAACACGCTGGTATCTCACGACAAACCGTGTACAACGTGATAGACATTTTTCTTACATGGAGCATCATCAAAGAGACACGAAAAATTGGAAATGTTACTCTCTACACCTTGCATAAAACAAACCCGCTCGTCCAAGCGTTTAAAAAATTCGATAACGAGATCATCAACATCATCACTCAGGAAGAAATACGAAAGACAGACCAAGCAGAAAAACAACGAACTCCGATGTCTCTTCTCACTCGATCGAAAAAACGGATAGCAGCACCAGTATAATTGCCCTACCTAAAAGATTCTAAAAAATGTTTTAACGTGTTTTTAAAGTAAATGTAAAGTTTTTACTTTTCCTATCAACTCTCAAACCGACTCGGCGATGATGAGCAATGAATTCAGTAATCACCAGAAACTAGATATAAACACACCTGATGTGACGACTTTGGGAACTGGAGGTATCAAATTTGGGAAATGCTAGGCGACGACTTTGGGAAATCTGCTCTCCAGGACAGAATATCAACGAACCTGTTTTTAGGTGACGGATTTGGGAAACCAGGAAGCGACGAATATGGGAAATGGTTTTCTCCTGGTTTTAGCGGTTTACTATGATGGTGGTTTTCATGGTCGATGAGGTGGTTTTCTGGTGACGACTTTGGGAATTACCGGGTTTTTCGTTTCCCAAATAAGAATAGGAATCAGCAAGAGGAAGACCTGAAAAACAATTCTTCAAAACGTATCAAGAATAAGGATACATCTTAGAATCAAAAGGGGAAATGTACAATGGGGAGCGGAAGACAATGTACGTAATTTGGAAAATCTGTGGCATTGAAGAAACAGATACTCTGATAGAATCAATAATTGATAAAGGAATTGAAAGAGTAGAGGGAGTTGGAGAAGAAGAAACGGTTGTATGTAAGTAAGATGAAAGAAGAATGAAGAGTTTTTAAAGAAGCTTAAGAAAAAAACAGATCAAAATGAATTATTATCAGGGATTGAACAGTTCTGCAGACATCCTTTTATCTTTGGGAGTTGTATATCTAAACATTCAACCTATCTATTCCTGTAATAGGGAAAGAAACAAGGAAACGAAAAGAATATAGGCAGATACCTAAATTTACTTTCAGTGATCTCTCCTGTAATTATATATTGATGTAACGCGTAGATAATGTAATGCTTACTCAGATAAAACTGGAGATCTATAACGAGTTAGAGGATCCAATGAAAATAGTTCAAAACCCTACAGATGTTATTAGTTTGCTATCAACTGGTGATATAAATGATCGAACGAGATTCAGATTCCCTAGTTCAACTTTATCTATTGAATTTAAAAATATGTTAGGATTGAATGGTGAAGTTAAAACCGTTTTCTCCAATTTATCTGATGGATCAATTGTAACACTATTCGATAAGACACCTTTTCCTGAGAAAAAAGAAGATGTTGTCTGCCCACATTTTGTTGAGTTGAAATGGGCTAATGGATGTAATTTTGATTGTGCCTGGTGTTATCTCAATGGAACTATGAGATTTCGACCTCACGGTAAGGAACCATATTGTAAGGAAAAAAATAAAATACTCGATCATATAAACAAATACCTTCAGCAAAATACTGTTCCGTCCTTATTAAATTCAGGTGAGTTGTCCGATTCTTTAGTATTTGAAGGTAATGACTCTGCGTTATCAAAATTAATCATTCCGCTCTTTAAACAACAAAATAAACATAAGTTATTGATTCTGACGAAGTCCACGAATATACAAGGAATTTTATCTTCAAATTCACAGGATTGTACAATCGTCAGCTTTAGTATCAATTCATTTGATGTAGCGAAACGATGGGAAAAAAAGGCACCGAGTCCGAAGCAACGTATACAAGCAGCGAAGAAATTATATGATGCGGGATATACGATTAGAATGCGACTAGATCCCATTATTCCAGTCGAGAATTGGATAAGTGGGTACAAAGAAGTTATTGATTATCTTTTTGAGTATCTTATTCCCGAACGGATAACGCTTGGTTCGCTTCGTGGATTACAAAGTACGATAAACTTCTCGAAAGATAGAAGTTGGGTTAATTATCTCAATGAATCGTCTAACTGGGGAAAGAAAATAAACTTCGAAACCAGGTATAAAATGTATAAGACGATGATCTCCTATCTGAAGAGACGGTATAAGTTTGTTGACATAGGTTTGTGTAAAGAGACGATGGCGATGTGGGAAAAGCTTGGGATGACTTATCAAGATATAAAATGTAATTGCATCCTTTAGCCAACAGAAAGGTGAATAAAACGGTTAAAGTTGGATTGCCGAAAAAAGATGAAGAATTCTTCGAAACATCATTAGATTTTTTCGTAGAAAATGGGAACACTCTTCAGAAAATCTGTCCCGATTCTGTTGATGAATACAATGATCATTCACTTCTTAAATTGATTAGCCTGGCATATTGGGTAGGTTTTTTCTCACCAATAGCACATCGACAACTTAAGGAGAAATACGGTTATCGAATTGCTTATGTTGATACGATGGCTGGAAGTGGCGTAACCGCTACAAAACGATCCGGTGACTACTTTTGCGGGAGTTGCCCTGGTGCACTATTATCCGCAAGAAAATATCCTTTTGATTTAGTAATGGCTGTAGAAATAGATCCTAAAAAAGGAGATGCTTTAAAAAGAGACTTGAAACGTTGTTACCTCAACAAAATGTCACAGTTTTCAATAAAGATATTGCTGATGTTTCTCAGGGAATCGCACAAGAATTGCAACATAAAACTATTTCTTATATCGTCATTGATCCTCAAGCATTTCAAGGGATGACCTGGGCAGGCATAGGTCCACTTTTACATTGTAAGGGAGATGCCATGGTTACATGGTTTGAAGCTGAATTTTGGCGGATGAAATGCGCTGCTTGCTCTCAAAATGAGCATCAAGCTGCAGAGGCAAGTGGGGAACGTCTAACAGAACTACTTGGTAACGATCAATGGAAAAATGCCCAGTCAGCTGAAGAACTTACAAAAATATTTATTACCAGAGTCCTCAATGATTGTGATAAAACTGCGCATGCTAAGATAAAAATTCCTCGATCGGAAGGGGGTTACTACTGGATGATACTCTTCACAAAAGCTGCAAAATTAGCTGATGAATGGAAAAAACATGTAGAAAAAAGAATTAATTCCGCTCATGGACGAGATATTGCTGTTTTATTGGATGTTAAAGCTGGAAGGACTGCTACATTGAAAAATTGGATTAAAACCGAGTGATTATTAAAAGATAGTTATGATCTGTAAAATCGGTGGTACTGAAGAAACCGATGACCCTGATGGGATCAGTGATGATTGTAAGTTCTGTATTATCAATGATAAAGATATTCCACCATAGGCGGGATTATAAAGAAATAATTGTTTCAACTCGATCAGCGGATGTAAAGGTCATGAAAAAAATACTACTCGTGTCAGCTGTGTGTCTTTTATCGATTGTTTCGTTGTTCAGCGGTTGTGTAAATGTACCCATGGATGAGTTAGTTCAATTTTCTATTTTTTCGTTTGATGTTGAACCAGGTATCATTGATCAGGGTGAATCAGCGAACCTCAGTTGGATGGTCATTGCTGCTTCCTCGGTCAGTATCGATAATGGTATTGGGAGTGTCGCTCTCACAGGACATAGGATGATAGCACCGACGCAGACGACCACCTATCTATTGACCGCATCAAACGCGACACTGACGAAGAATGCTACTGTTACCATCACGGTGAGAAGCGAATCGAATGAATCGCATGAAACAACTGAAATCAGTATCGCTTCATTTGAAGTGACTCCGAGTATCATTAATCAGGGTGAATCAGCCAACCTCAGCTGGGTGGTCATTGGTGCTACCTCTGTTCGTATTGATAATGGTATTGGGAGTGTCGGTCTTTCTGGACACCGGATCATCATGCCGACAGTGACGACAACGTATACGTTGACTGCATTGAATGCAGAGACTTCCAAGGAAGCAAACGTACAGATCTATGTGCATGTTGAACAGCCAACACCACCACAGCAAACACCTAATATTGCTTGTACGACAGATTCTACGACGAATAAAATACAAGTTGCTGTTGCAGATGTAAACATAAAATGGAATGATATTGTGATCACAAATACTACCGGTTCTTCAAATTGTCATTGGGCGATTTATGATGGCGGCGGGGTAACAAATCAGACTACAGATGTTATGCCGACATCAGACGTCACCGCTGGGGACTATATCTTCATCT
Source organism: Thermoplasmata archaeon (assembly GCA_014894395.1). Taxonomy (GTDB): domain Archaea; phylum Thermoplasmatota; class E2; order DHVEG-1; family DHVEG-1; genus SM1-50. The sequence goes on along the minus strand of JADBLO010000048.1, from coordinate 9,991 downwards.
GGTATCCGCCAGGTGGCAACGTTAAAATTACCATGAGATACGTTCCGACAAACGCATTACTCGGAACGTGGACAATAAACGTCTAATTATTCAACCGTTCTTTCCAGTTATAATCAGAATTGGAAGTCCAGTCTGGGAGGGCTACATATGTTTTGTGCTAATTAATGACAGAGTTTATTTTTTCCCTATTTTTAATAACTTCAACAAGTGCATCGGCTATTGCAGGTAAATTTTCCGCTATCTGTTTGTTGGTATAATGTTTTGTTATATAGCCTTCTTTACTAGAATATTCATCCCTCATCAAATCCTTACCAAGTTGCATTGGATCTGTTGAATGATAGTCCCCATCTATCTCGATATACAACCTAACCTTAGGGATAGCAATATCAACATGTTTGAATCCATCATACGCTTCAAATTCACATTCGATACCTCGTTGTTTTAATGCTTCAAATAACAATCTTTGATAACGAGTTCCCTGATGTGTTACACAAAGTGGTTTGCCGAAATGTGTTTTTGTATATTCGAAATTTTTTTTATCTATGATGTTGTTACATACGGTACAAAAATATTTAGTGTCATCATCTTCTTTTAAAAGAGCATCGATTTTCTTATGAATATACTCTGTTTTACCGAGCAAGTCTTTTTCAAATTCTTCTAAACTTTGTATTCTCTCTGCTTCTTCAATTTTTCTTTTAAGTATATCTTCAATATCATTAAAATCATACAAGGAGATATGAATTTGATATTTTACTTCTAATAAATTGATTAATTTATGTAGTTCTTCAATTGGTGACATACCTCGATATTTCTCAACGAACTTATATAAAACATTATATGCGCCTTCTGGAAATTTTTGTAATGTCTCTTGAATCATTCTTTGTCTTTCTTGTTCTTTTTCTTTTTCACCACAAAGCCAACAAATCTTTGTCTTGTCAGATAATGTGTAATAATTTAGCAATATTATCCCGTTACAACGAGCGCATCGTAATATGATTCCCATCCTCAATCTCCGGTAAAAATAAACAATTAGTTCTTTAAAAACATATCTTTTGAGAATAATGATGGGATCCGTATTACACTAAATGTTTTTTTATCAAATCATTTTATTGTGATGGAAATTTCCCTGGAATACATTTATGATTAGAGTTAAAACGCTATAATCAGGTAATCATGATTGGAGTCTGGAGGGGGTTCGTAAGGAGAAAAACGGACCAATAATCATAACATGTGATGAGTCAGCTAATTAAAAAAAATAGAAATTGAGAGAATTATATAAGATATTGTTTGTACTCTTTGAGGTATCGTTTGAAAAACCACAGGATGAAAATATTCTCATCTTTTTTCAGTTGGCTTCGCTCGAGGGCGGTGTAGTAGCTTCTTCGTTGTGAGTACGGGATGATGAGCATCGGGTATCCATTCTTGTGAAGCACATAATTCATAAGGAGTCGTGAGAGACGACCATTGCCATCTCCAAATGGATGAATCGTGACGAATTTAAGATGGGCAAGTCCTGCGAGCCGCACGGGGTGAAGTGTCTTTTTATTCTCATGATACCAGTCAAAGAAGTCTCGTAATAAGAAATCGAGTTCAATGGGGTATGGCGGGAGAAATTTACTTCCGGAGATTCCTACTGGGTGCTGTCGGATTTTTCCTGCGGTATCCGGTTTTGTGTCTTGGAAGAGTTGTTTGTGCCAATACAGAACCGTTGGTAAGGCGATTTCTTTTTTGTAGGCGAGCATATCGGTGAAGACTTTTTTATGTGCCTCTGTTTCTTTGATGTCTTCTACCGGTCGTTGTGATGGCGATATCCCTCGCTCGAGGAGATCTGCGGTTTCTCGAAGTGTTATGGTTGATCCTTCGATCCTGTTCGTGTTATACGTGAATGTTGTCGCGAATTGTTCGGTTTGTTTTTTTTCCAGAGATAGTGGGATGTTTCTTTTTTCTTTTATGAACTGTTCTTTAATGATGTCGAATCTGTTGAACCATGTTTCTTGGTAGAATTCTTTCTGGAATTCCTCTTTTATTTTTTCGATGTTTTTCGGAAGGGTTGGGCCTAGATATTTTTCTTTTTTATTGATCTTACCGTTTTTTCTGAAGCTCTGTTCGAGATAATAGTACGTGTTGCCATTGATGATCTTTTTCTTTACTGAAACCATACATAGGTATTACCCCTACAAATTAATAAACTTTTCTATTTTTAGTAAAATGTAGGGGTAAACTAATCATGAATCAGGAGGCGGTTCTCCTATGGAGATTTCATTGTGATTGGAGGTTTTTTTGCCCATCAAAGAATCATGATGAGAGCGGTTTTTTAGGGTTTACAGGAGAAAAAACAAAGAATAATCAGACAAAATGATGAGAGGATTATAAATATATTTCTTTAATACCTTAGGGATCACTAACAGAATTATTCCAGATAGCATTATTGATATAGGAATTTTCTTCTTTTGGAAAAATCATGTTATGTTGGGTCATATAGTAATAATAATTTTTTAATTAATAAAAGAATGTATTACGAAAATACAAATATTACATTCTTAATTCTTTATTGGAACTTAAGGTGATAATGTGCTAATCAGAAAACCTGAATTAACAATTAAAGAAATATTACCTTTATGTAATTATGATCTTGCCCTTCCACATTTTCAAAGAGATTACGTATGGAATAAAAAGGACGTTATTAATTTCCTTGATAGCTTAAACAAGAATTGGCCAACAGGATTGATAATTGTATGGGAAACAAAAACACACGGAAGACATCTTGGTTCCCTCTGGGATCAATCTCGAGAAAATCGCCATTCGAAAGGTTTAATTCTGGACGGACAGCAAAGATTGACCACTTTAAAGGTATTAAAAGATCGGGGATTTTTAGTACTTAAAAGTGAGGATGGTAATAGAGAGCAATATTTTTTTTATTATAATAAAAAAGAAAAAATATTTACTTCAAATACAGAACAACAGGATAGTTTAGATTTAGTTGATATGACTGATATTCTCAATGAGAAAGTTGATAGTAATTTTTTAACTTATAAAATACCAGTAAAAATTGTTTATCCTAATAATAACGAAGAAGCTATAAAAATTTTTAATAGAGTCAATACGTCTGGAAAAAAAATCGATAATGTTGTTATCGCATTTGCGTATATAAAGGATAAATATCCAAAAATAGCAACTGAAATAATTAATTTTCAAAGGAGATGTATAGAGCGAGGTTTTGATTTATCCGACAGAGTTTTAATGAATTGTTTCATAGTTGTCAATAAGATTAAAGAGACTGATTGGTCACCATCTACAAGACGGCCGGACAAACTGATTATAGACTATTTAACTTCATGTAATAGGAATATAGAAAAAGATTGGGAAAATACTTTTTCAAGGGTAAAGGATGCCTTATCGTTCTTAAGGAGGAATGCAGGTTATGATTCTGACCAATTTTTAACTGCCGATAATATTATTATTTCATTGACAGGTTACCTTGAAGTAAATGATTTAGGTCATAAAATTTCATCTCAAAAACGAAATTATCTTCGTAAATGGTTATACCGAACAATTTTGTTAGGTAGATATTCAATAACTTCTAATTATACTCAGGATCTGAAAGATTTGAATAAGAAAAAAAGGTTTTATAATTCTGAAAAGATGACTAGGTTAAAATTCGAAAACGAGTATAAACCTGAAGGAATTATTAGTTTGATGTATGCGATGGGCATCCTTAATAAAATGAAAGATTATAATAGCAATTTAATTAGTTGGTCTATAAGTCGTAATAATAGTGAACGAATCCATGTAGATCATATTTATCCTCGTTCAAAACTTACAAAAGAACCTATTCTTGGTGAAATTGAGGAAGATATTTACGATGACTTTGGTAATAAAGCATTTATTATGGGTGATGATAATTCATCAAAAAATAAAAAATTCTTAGGAGATGAGATTCTTGATTCCAGGATTAGTCAATGGATTGACCGGGAAAAATTTTTGTCAGAGACTGATTACCAAAATATGTTGAAAGATAAGAAAAAGCTTCTTGAAAGTTGTAGGGAAATTGAAGAATTTGTCTATAGAAGACACAAAAAAATTATAAAAAATATTCAAAATATTATTTGATGTTATTATGCCTAAGAAACCAACAGAAGTCGAACAAGACATGAGATTAAAAATACAGGAACCACGAAATACTCTTGATGATAAAATATACAAGGAAATAATAAACACTTTATCTAAATTACCAAATGATGTCTATGAAAGATGTGTAGAAATTGATTTTGTATTAATGGGTTCCTATGGAAGGTATTTGATACATCCTGCAGGAGAAAATGAGCATTATTCTATTGAAATTAATTGTTTTGCACTTAAAGATAATAAACCTGAAGAAATTCAAGCTGTAATTGCACATGAAATAGCTCACCACATCTTAGATCACAATAAAATTAATTATACTAAGTTACCAATTCAACTAGAAGACGAAGCAGATGAATTAGCTATCAAATGGGGTTTTGATGGTAATTTTTTAGAAAAAACAAAAAAGATTTTCACCACTGTGCATCATCAGCCTTGTGATAAATGTAAAAAAGAATTTGATTTTGATGAAACTTATTATAATAGATTAGAAGAGATAAGAATCTGTTTTAATTGTGCAGAAAAAATAATAAAAAGTGGCATAGAACCAGAAAAAATCTTCTTAAATCAAGATCTAATGAAATTTGATTATTGGAAAAAGAAAAAATACAGTAAATGACACTATTTTATATAACCAAAAAAACATAACTTTAGATTAAAATTATCGCAAAAATTCTCTTAATATCTTTTTTTATTTACTGCTTTTCGAATCATTTTATATTATTAGAAATGTTAGTAAAATATTCTCTTACCATCTCATCTGAAACATGATTATACTGAAGTGTTGTCTCAATCTTACGATGTCGTGCTTTTCTTTGGATGATTTTTGGGTTGACTTGTTTGTTAAAGTCGCATGTTATTGATGATGGTTTGATGATGTAGGGTGCTACGTATTTTGTTATCCCTGCTTTTTGTGCAATAAGTTTTGTTTGTTTTTTGATGAATCCTCCAAATGGCTGTGGTGCTTTTCCTTTGTATGTTCCATGTGGAATGATTACAAGATAGTCTTCATATTCTTGTAATGGTTCTCGACATAGTAGATATTCCTTAATCGCTTCTACAAGCCGTGGACTGAGAATGATATAGTTGTTTCCTGTCTTGGTATCGTCAAGATAAAATGTCTGGTTGTCAAGGTCCATGGTACTGATTTTGAGGATGCTGAACTCGCTTGGTCGCAGGAGTCCGTCTATCTGGAAAAGTGCAATCATGTGCCATAGTGGATTTTCTTTACTTATTTTGATATACTGATTAAGTTCTTGTTCACTGAGCACAATCTTGTTACTGTGTTCCTGACTGGGCACAGGTATTTTAAGGTCACTTCTTTCCAGCCATTTGGTGAAATGATTCACAGACATGACTCGACGTGCGTTACCGTTTTTCTTGAAGGTGTGAATGAGGTATCCTTTCCAGTTCAACATATCCTCATGTGTAATATCTTTTAGTGGTTTGTTTATCCATCTGAGAAAAAGTCTGACATAATAATAGTAGTTTAGTATCGTTGTTTTCTTCCGATAATTCAAATCGAGATGGTGACGATATTTTTCCAAGACATTAGTTGTTTCTTTATCTAGATTATAACTTATATTCCGCTTAATCGGAGGTTTTTCAATGTCCTCAATAAAAGTGCATTCAGGTTGACTTGATAGTTCTCCCAGCTTCAATTGTACAAAATTATTTCTACTTATTTCTCCATGTGTTTCATTTGGGATCATAATACCTCCCGTATTATGGTCTCAGACCCCTGGATGTTCATAGCATCTGGGGGTCAATTTGACCACTTTTATATGGAGAAAAGTAAGGATTTCCTTCCTTATATACTCCTGTTGGGGTCAGTGAAAGTATTTCTTCTGTTGCAACAGGAGAAAATATATATCTGTGGTTGGAAATTATAAATATTATAATAGAAAAAATTAAGATTTTAAACATATATTAATAGTATAAGTTAGATAACAAATCAAATGAAAATCCTATTAGATACAAATATTGTAATACATCGTGAAACTAAAGATCCGATCAATAAAGATATTGGAAAATTGTTTTTTTGGTTAGATAAATTAAAAATTACTAAATGTATTCATAAAGTAATTATCGATGAAATATCAAAGAATCATGATCTTAAAGCTCGGGAAGCATTCTTAATAAAAATACAAAATTATTTTCGTCTTCCAACGACAGCTCCGCTCAAACCGGAACTACAAGTCATTGCAAAGAAATATGATAAAAATGAAAACGATCTAAACGATACTATCCTTATAAATGAAGTATTTTCAAATCGAGTTGATTTACTAATAACTGAAGATAAAGGTATTCATACTAAAGCTATTGAATTGGGAATTGAAGATAAGATTTTTACAATAGATCAATTTCTTGAAAAAGTTATAAAGGAAAACCCAGAATTATTAGACTATAAAACTTCACCTATAACAAAGGAATATTTTGGGCAAATTAACTTGGACGATGAATTTTTTAATAGTTTTAAGGAAGATTATACACCTTTTACAGATTGGTTCAATGGAAAAGCCAACGAAACGGCTTATTTATGTTCACAAGATGATAAAATTTTAGCTTTTCTCTATTTAAAAGTGGAGGATGAATCCGAACCTTATCCAGATATTACACCGACATTTTCTAGAAAAAAACGTTTGAAAATAGGTTCATTTAAAGTAGAATTAAATGGGTTCAAATTAGGCGAAAGATTTTTAAAAATAATTTTTGATAATGCATTAAATCTTTCTGTTGATGAAATCTATGTTACGATATTTCGTAAACGTCTAGAGCATATACGATTAATAAATTTGTTAACTGATTTTGGATTTAAATATCATGGTAAAAAGGAGTCCAGCTCAGGGATAGAAGATGTATATGTACGAGATTTTTCAAGAAAGGTATCTATGACCGCGCCAAAAATTACATTTCCATATATCTCAAGAAACACTCGAAAATTTCTTGTTCCGATACGTCCTGAATATCATACTAGTTTATTACCCGATTCAATCCTTCAAACTGAATCACCGTCTAATTTTATTGAAAATGAACCATACAGAAATGCGCTATTAAAAATATATGTGTCAAGATCCTTAAATCGTGATTTAAAACCAGGAGATGTCATAATATTTTATAGAACCGGGGGTTATCATAAATCTGTTATTACAACCATTGGTATTGTCGAAAATATAATAACCGAAATAAAAGATGAAAATCATTTTATTGAATTATGTAAAAAGAGAAGTGTTTTTTCTGATGAAGAGCTGAAGCAACAATGGAAAACAGCTCCTGATTATAACAAACCTTTTATTGTTAATTTTCTTTATACTTATTCATTCCCCAAAAGAATTAATTTACAAAGTTTGATTGAATTAGGAATTATTAAAGGTATAGAATCCGCACCTCGTGGATTTGAAAAAATTTCGGATGAATCATTCCAAAAAATAATTACAGGAACGAACAGTAATGAAAATATTGTTGTCTATTAAGCCTGAATATACAGAAAAAATTTTTTCAGGAGAAAAAAAATATGAATTTCGAAAACAAAAACCCAGAGAACTAGTGGAGATGGTATTAGTTTATGAAAGTAATCCTTCAAAAAATATTGTTGGTTGTTTCACAATTAAAAAAATATTATCTGGCTCACCAGAAAATATATGGAAAAAATGTAAAAATAATGGGGGAATAGAAAAAGAGAATTATTTTGCATACTGTAATGACAAAAAGGTCATTCATGCAATGGAAATTGATGAATTTTTTGAATTTGATTGTCCTATAAATCCTTTTAAAATTATTTCTGATTTTAAACCTCCTCAAAATTTTATTTATCTTGAGAATTCAACATTTTTTAGGGCATTAGAAAATGAAGATGGTATATGTAAATGTTTAGAGTTTGATTAAAAATAACGTGTTAAATAAATAACTAATAGATAGGAGTTGTATCAGTGCCTACACGTTTAAAAAAGAAAATTTATTATGAAGATGTAGGTAGTGCTAAAATAAAAAAATGTTATGGCGTAATAGCCATGGTTGATGCTTTAGGGACCAGAAACTATTCGTTAGATGAATGTATTAATTTTTTAGAAAAAAGACAGGAACTCATTCAAAGAAGTTTTCAGCGATGGGAAGTTGCTAGTTCTCATGCAAAAGAATCGAAAAATAATTCCAAGAAAAAAATTCATTTCCTATCATTTGCTGACACTTTAATTGTAGCAATTGAAATGCTTGAATTTTCAAGTAAAAGTGACAAAATAAAATTTCCATCAGGTAACCTTGAAGCCGATTCGCTTTTTTATGGTATGTGGCTCGAAAGATTATCTTGGGTAATGGGAGATTTATTACGGGATGGATTAATCGAAAAAATAGTTTTTCGTGGTGCAATATCTGTCGGTGAATATTTATTTGATAGAGAATCAAAATCAATTTTAGGGCCTACAATGAATGATGTTGCGAATTGGTATGAAGCGTTTGATTGTAATGGAATAATTTTAACTCCTCACGCATCTTTAATTATTGAATACCTGGCTACAAAAAGAAAATATTTTGATTCTATTATAAAAACTGAAATACCTTTTAAAAACAATACAACTAAGGAATGTTATGTAGTTAATTGGCCAAATTCTTTTTGCCGCGGTGATTACTCAGATGAGAATATAAAAAAAGCTACTAATACGTTTTTATCATCTTTAACACAATTAACTATTCCGTCTGGGGCCGAAGATCGATATAAAGTAGCTCAATCATTTTTTAATGAAGTTATAAGTAATAAGAAAATGAATAAAAAATCATAAAAGCCTTATATAACAGCAATTGTCCACTTGTATTTTAAACAAAAAGATAATTTTAATCTTTAAAAATATCAGGATTTTTCATTAGATCAGCATTTCTTTCATATTTATCATCCAAAGGGCTATCATTATTATGCTCTTTTAACCATTTTAAATACCCACTTAAATCAGGGCGCCCCATATTAAGACAATATTCAACTCCCATGATGGCAACTACAATAAATAATTCTTTTTCGTCAGTTATTAATAATCTATATTCGTGAAGCGTTTGTTGATTAGGAGCATTATTGATAATAGATGTTTTTTCTTCATCATATATTCGTCTTAGATGATATGGCCAGACATGTCCAGTCTCATCATAGCGAACATAATTTCTTAATCTGTTCAATTCTTCACCTTTAACAAGTTCTAACAACAGTTTTTTACTTTTAATTAATGTCTTGGCCAATTCTTCCAGACCGATTTTTCCAATAAATCTGGAAATTATTACATTGTTTTTATCAGGTAAATTATAAAACGGAAAATAAATATGCCCGCCTTTTTTTTTCCTAATTTTATTAAAAATTTCTGTATTTTTAACTCTAGCAATAATCTCACCCTTCTTATTTATTTTAATTTTAATTTCTTCAGAAGGATTAGTAATTACTGCTTTTTGAATTGGAATCCTACCTCTTTTACTTTCAATTAAATTTCGAAATCTTAAGTTAATAAAATATGGACTTTCTAATAATTCTTTCTCTAATTTACTAAAATAATTATTACACGAATCACAAACAATTCCCGGAGGTAAAAAATGATGTTTATTTCCTAATGACTGCGGGATTAAATGTTCAACGCTTTTTGAACCAGATGAATCTTCTTTACAAAAAATACATTGCATATCTTAAGTAATAAGTGACTCATTATTAAATTTCTTCCTTATTAAGTTACATTAAAGAATATTTATAAACCTTTATCTAAAGAAATACGAAATAAAGAGAAATCAATCATCGTTTTTCTCCATATGTTAACAAGAAATCCTAATCATAGGTTAATGATTATCAACCCGAGTTTCGCACTTAATAAATATTAAGTGCCTTCAGCAGTTTGTGTTTTAT
>JADBLO010000066.1 GCA_014894395.1 Thermoplasmata archaeon | reverse complement strand
GGTGGTTTGAAATCCCATATTACTGCAAAAGATAAGGATACACGATCCGCTGGTTACACAGCGTGGTGGGTCCCAGTCCGATACGTCAGTATGCCACAGAATCAAGATGAAGGATGTTTATCTGATCTCTATTATGGCTGTTTGTACAACGCTACTGGTGGTTTTGACAGCTGGGATTCGAACGGTGACGGCGTCTATGCCGCCTGGAATGCACCAGGTGCGGCGAAAGATACATTCGATATGTACCCAGAAGTCTATGTATCACGACTACCATGCACCACTGTAAGCGAAGTCAAAGTAGTCGTTAAAAAGATCCTCACATATGAAAGCACAGGTCCAGCTGAAAAACCGTGGTACAAGACCTTTGTTGGTGTCGGTGGTAAAACATTTGCTTATTACCAAGGAAAACCTGATGGTGAATACCTCAATGACCTCGCATATAACTATACAAAGAACGCAATTCCTGATCTAGAGCTTGTGAGATGTTACTCATCAAACAGGGACTCTGGTGGTCTGACTCCGGTACCAAAGGATATCATCAAATCCATAAACAAAGGAGCTGGCTTTGTCGACTTCGAAGGACACGGGTACCCGCTCGGGTGGAACACGATCTGGTTTGATGGATCTTACGATGCAGGTGACTGGACTGGTGGTTTGAATGTCTTCCTGTTTCCGTTGATCTCCAACCGTGATAAATTACCTGTCGTGGTCGTCGGTGGATGTCACAATGCTCTCTATAACATCACTATTCTTGGTACCTTGCGTGATAAAACGGGTGAAGATTACTTCTGCTATGGTACGCCATTCCCTGTCTGTTTCAGCTGGGGTCTTGTTGTAAAACCCCGTGGTGGTGCAATCGCTTCAACTGGCTGTACTGGATATGGTTTCGGCAGTGGAGGAAACCCGAATACATTAAGTGGAGCACTTGAGATGAACTTCTTCTGGCAGATCGGTAATAACAGCGTAACAAACCTTGCCAAAGCTCACAGCCAAGCTATATCGAAGTTTATCAATGAAAACGAAATCAATCAACTCGCAGCGTTCTGTATTACCAACTGGGCGCTCTTCGGTGACCCAAGCTTGAGATTCGGCGGGTATTCCTCGTAGACGAGGAATCTCTCTTTTTTTTTACGAAAAATTGTTAAAAGAAGTATAAGGTATTACTCCTACAAGAAATCATTTATACTTCTTGCATCAGAAATGCGCCAAGGCATTTGAGTTTCTCTTCGTACGAATCAGGAGATAAGAACCGTTCGGTGGCTGCGATACTACTCAGCAGCGCGTTCCCGTCTTGTGGGGTGAAACAGAAACCAATAACTTCGTTATCGTTAATCACATGAATCGTTGGGATGACTATCACGGTTTGATCCAAGATTCTTCCATAGTGACCATGGTCTCGTCCGAACGAAAAAACAAGGTTCGCGGATTTTTTATAGGTGACTGCGACCCGCGGATTCTCCATAAACTTCTTGATCGCCTCTTCTTTTGTGATTTTCGTATCAAGTTTCAGGTCATACCAGATACAATGCATGTACTGAGTGTTTAGTTTCATTGCACTGGAAAACACGTTTAGGTTAATTCCTAAGGTTTTATAGAGATGGTAGACGTCAACTGCATGATGTGTCCCCATTTTCTCGTCTTTATGAATTCCGACTTCAGGAGAGGGCACAAAGCTTTTCACCTGACTGATATCGTTCGCTCGTCTCATGCAGAGAAACCGTCCCTCTTTCAAATGACTTTTTTTCTTCTCAATTGCAAGTGTATGGATAAGCACCGCTATATTGTGCGTATTGCAACTCACCACGTGAATAAATTGATCTTTTTTGGTAATCGTTTCGTCGTTGATGCCAAGAGCGTACATCTTCCCGAACCCAAACTCAGATCCTTGTGCAATAAACCCCTTGATTTTGTTCTTGTATTTGTTGTAGTATTTTTCTTTGTTCATCAGCCCGGTGCCTTTAGGCGTGCAGTCGATAATAACTGATGCTCGTTTGATTGCTTCTTCTGCATCGTACATTGGTTCAAGACCGAGCTCTTGGAAATCCTTGACTTTATCATTGGCGACACAAAGGTTTGCACCCCGATTTATCATACCTTTCATTTTTGGTCGATCTTCAAGTGTGGGGCTGTGTTTGTAAAACGTCACTTCATCGATCCCTAGATCATCTTTTGCATCGCAAAGCAATCCAATCAATGGCTCTCCTATTGTGCCTGTGCCCACAACGTGAACAATATTTCTATCACTCATGTTCTAACTCCCCAAGTTAATGGGTAATCGGTATGTTACATTTAATTGTTACTATTATCCAGGTTTTTAATAAAATTTTATCCTCTAAAATTTCGATACACTTATTTCTGTACAAGACATACAGTCACTTCTATGGATATTTTTACGATACCTGGCAGGGAGTACGACTCTAATGTTTATGTCGTTGTTGGAAAGATTCCAACCGTAATCGATACGGGTACCGGTTTTCATACTCGGGTGATTTTAGAAACGATTCAAAAGATTGTCAAAGTAAGTCAGATACAACAGATACTTCTCACCCATGAACACTATGATCATGTCGGCGGTGTCCAAGATATCGTTCAGGCATCAAAAGGAAACGCGAGAATCTTTGCTCACAAGGATGTCGTACCGAAACTCAAAGAAGGAAAAAGCACATTTGCTGAGATGCTTGGTGGGGTGATGCCGAAACTCAAGGTTGATGTTCCGTTATCCGGCGGAGAACAACTGACTATCGGAGATCAACCATTTGAGGTTCTAGTCACACCAGGTCATAGCATCGGCAGCCTCTGTTTCTACAGCAAAAAAAGGCAGGTTCTTTTCTCAGGTGATACGATTTTTGCTGATGGTGGCTTTGGTAGATATGACTTTCCTGGCGGGGATTTCAATACGTTACTGAATTCTATTGAACGACTGGCGGTACTTGAGGTAAAAAACCTTTATCCTGGTCATGGGCCTATCGTTGAACAACACGGAAAGGATCATGTGTTAAAAACACTCCGCAGTATTCGCTCGTTGATGTAGATGACACACGTTCGAGATATTCTTAATGAAATCAAATGGACAAAGGATTTGGAAAAAGTAAAAATCTGGTATATCCATCGAGGAGCATTGAATAACACTAAAATTATTTCTGGTATCGAAATTACCGGTATTGGAAGATCTTTTCTGGAGACATCTACGGCAACTATCCCGTATCATCGTATCATCAAGATTCTCTACGGCGAGAAAACAGTTTTTGATCGATGGGAACTCCGCTCTAAGGATAAACAATTATAAAAACAATGAACTGTTTTCCCGAGTACAATAGAAGGAGGCATATGAGGTATGTCAACGACTGAAAAAACATCTGTTGTCTCAGGATTCTATAAACTCCCAATTGAAAAGCGAAGAGAATTTGTCACGCATTTCGCAAATTTAAGCGAGGATGATGCGAAGATTTTTTCTTCATGTCTCGATCTCGCAACAGCAGATCGTATGATTGAGAATGTTCTGGGAACCTTTGAGTTACCACTTGGATTGGCTGTGAATTTTCTCATTAATGGGAAAGACTATATTATCCCGATGGCAACCGAGGAATCCAGTGTCGTTGCTGCAGCGAGTAACGCAGCGAAAATCGCTCGAATCAAAGGTGGATTTTCAACCACTTGCTCTGAGCCTCTTATGATTGGCCAACTGCAGTTGTTGCACATCGGGGATGTGGTCACCGCAGCCCAAGAAATCCTGAAGCATAAAGAGCAGCTCCTTGCACTTGCGAACTCTCAAGATAAAATCCTTGTCGATTTAGGTGGCGGCGCAAGGGATCTGGAAGTCAGAATCCTTGATAGCCCGCTTGGTACCATGATTGTAACCCATCTTATTGTTGATGTGCGTGACGCAATGGGTGCAAACGCAGTCAACACCATGTGCGAGGCACTCGCTCCAATGTTAGAAGAGATCTCCGGTGGGAAAGTCAGACTGAAGATACTCTCAAATCTTGCGGATAAAAGACTGGTAAAAGCAACCGCTGTCTTTGACAAAGAGAAGATGGGTGGAGATCGGGTGGTTGACGCATTTCTTGAGTCCTACACGCTTGCTTCCATCGACCCCTATCGGGCAGCAACGCATAACAAAGGTATCATGAACGGCATTGATGCCTTGATTATTGCCACCGGTAATGATTCCCGTGCTATTGAGGCAGGCGCTCATGCATACGCAGCCCGAGATGGCCAATATACAGCACTCACTAGATATCACAAGAACAACAATGGGGACCTAGTCGGTGAAATCGAATTACCAATGGCGGTTGGTGTGGTCGGTGGTGCCGCGAACATGCATCCGAAAGCAAAACTCTGCAGAAAGATACTTGGAATTAGTTCCGCACGAGAACTTGCTGAGGTTGTCGCAAGTCTTGGTCTTGCCCAAAACTTTGCTGCACTCCTTGCACTATCAACGGTTGGTATCCAAAAAGGACATATGTCTTTGCATGCGAAAAACATCGCGGTAATGGCAGGTGCACAAAGAGACGAAATCGAAAAACTCGCAGACCAACTTGTGCACAACGGCAAAGTAAAACTTGATTATGCAAAAGAGCTCCTAGAAAAAATGAGAAAGAAGGCTAAATAATTCCTTCAGCGATATCTTCAGGTTCTCGCTCGCAATAATAACATTTGATCCGTAACGGATCTCTACTTACAACATGAAACCTGCTTTCGACTGGCTCACGTGCATTGGAAATACAGGTCGGGTTTGAGCATTTCGTAAGTCCAACTACTTCATTGGGAAGTTCCACGATATGTTTTTTAACAACGTCATACTCTCGGATGATGTTAATGGTTGCTTTTGGGGCTATCAACGCAATCTTATCTAGCTCTTTGGGATCCAATTCTCGATTCTCTATTTTTACGATGTCTTTTTTCCCTTTTTTGCCGTTCACATTCATAAGAATACTGACAACGGAGGAGGTCGTTTCTGGGATTTTTAACACGTGTAACACTTTCAACGCATGTCCCGGGGTGATATGATCAATCACAGTCCCGTCTTTAATCGGGGTGACCTTCAGTTCTTTCATTGTTTTTTACCTCCTAAGATGAGGGAAAGAAGCGCCATTCTCACGGGGAGGCCGTTGAACGCTTGTTTAAAATAGAGCGCATGGTTGGTTTTGTCTACTTCAGGGTCAATTTCCACCACTCGGGGGAGCGGATGCATCACTATCAGGTCTTGCTTTGCCTGCTGAAGTAATGTGTTGTCAACCTTGTAACTTCCAACAACACGGTTATACTCCTCTGCATCAGGGAATCGTTCCTTCTGAATTCGCGTGACGTAGAGAACATCTGCTTCTTTGATTGCTTTTTCTAGGTTCGAGGTGCTGACCGGTTCCACCCCGAATTCTTTACATTCATTGATTACTTCTTTTGGCATCTTCAACGTCTCAGGAGAAACAAATGTCAGATCAGCTTTAAACAAGGACAACGCATAGGCGAGCGAATGAACAGTTCGCCCATACTTAAGATCACCGAGAAGGACTACCTTATTTCCCTTAATCTTTTTCTTCTCCGTCAAGATGGTAAATAAGTCAAGAAGGCATTGGGTCGGGTGTTGCCCTGCGCCATCTCCTGCATTAAGGATAGGTACTTCAGAAAATTCTGCAGCGAGTCGTGCTGCGCCTTCTTGCGGGTGACGAATTACGATTGCATCACTATAGGAATCAGCCATCCGGATAGTGTCAGCCAGACTTTCACCTTTTTTCTGTGAGGTGCCACTCGGGTCCGCAAAACCAATCACGTTTCCGCCGAGCCTGTGCATTGCGCTTTCAAAACTTAGTCTCGTGCGAGTGCTTGGCTCAAAAAAGAGGGTGGCTAGGATATGCTGCTTTAAAAGCGTCGTATGTTTCTCCCCATTCGCATATGGGATCATACGCTTAGCGTACTCAAGGATGTACTCGATTTCCTCTTTAGAAAAATCCTTAATTGAAATAATGTCCCTGTTTTTAAAGTTCATTTGTATCAAAAAGAAACGAATGGGGGGGTTGCTTAATAACCTTTTTAATGAATTAATTTATAGAGAAAAATCGATAAAATAAATAACTACAGAAGGAAATTTATTAATATATGTGGAATCTTATACTCTTTGGATATTATGTCTCGAGAGAAAAAATCTAAAGTAGATGATTTAGTGAAACTACGGAAGATTTTAGATAACTCGTCAGACCCGAATATTAAAACAATGATTTCGGCGGATGAGAAAGCCCTTGATTCCGTTCGCAGAAGATTGGCTGGTGATACATTAAAAACCAAGCCGCAATCTGACAGTTTTTTCCGCACATTCGATTCCTTAGAACCGAAAGTAACTGTTCATGCAAAAAGTGTAGTGAGCCCTCGGTTGATAGCCCCCCTGCCTAAATCTGAACCGTCAACAACCCTACCTGAATTTGAATTAGTATCTCCTTCCACGCCCGCGAGGTCAATTCCTTCGCAGGAATTGTCGTTTACCGCTGAAGAGCTCTACGAGGTTGAAAAAGTTGATGTAAGCTTGCCTGAGTTTCTAGAAGTCACACCTAAGGAGGTACTACAGAAGTCTTTGGAAACAGAAATGATCACAGAACACGATGAAACATCGGCTCATGACTCTAATCTCCCAGAATGGCAACCGGTTGAAGAAAAACAACCAGCAGAGCCACCGATGTCTCATGCAAAATCAGCGGTTGACCACATCCCTGAGTTTGAGCGAGTTGATATCCCTGTTACTCCTGAAAAAGTGGAAAAAGCAGTCGAGTGGGAACCATTCCCTGAAAAAGAAGAAACTATTGAAGCACCGGTTGAATTCACAGCTGTAGAATCACCAGAACCGCAACTCCAAAAATTATCAAAGAAACAAGAACGTGAAGCAAAAAAAACACAGAAGAAAAAAGAAAAAGAAGCGAAACGACTGAAGAAGCTCGAACTGAAAAAATTAAAAATAGAAAAACGAGATAAAGAACGAGAAGCAAAACGAATCGTCAAAGAACAACAAAAAGTCCAACAAACACCAGGGGAGAAACCCTCGAATTCAGAGCCGATCATGAAGGTTGAGTCGTCGCCCCAGATAAAGGTTGATCTCATCGCATTCAAGGGCATCGAAAGCATCGATGATAACATCGCTGAACTGTTATATACGAACGGATATTTTTCCATAGAAAACCTCAAAGATGCAACCGTGGATGATCTTGTTCAAATCCGCGGGATCAAACGGAAACTCGCAACACAAATTAAAAAAGAAATTGAACAAAAAACCACAATACCCGAGGAGCCAGAGTTTGTTCCCATAAAGCAAAAAAGGGGTGCGAAAAAACCAAAAGAAGAACCGGAAGATACTGCCGAGTGGGAATCGTACCCTGTTGAGAAAATATTAAAAAAGCCGTCTCTTAGATCTGCCTGTACCCATAAGGAATACACCCTCTATAAACGAGAAACAGGTAAATACAGTGGGAAGAAAACAACAATTCATTTCTTTAGTAAAGAAAAACCAGATATGGGCGACCCTGCTCAGCTACCGGACGGGTATCAAATCGCGGTTAATAAGAAAACCGGAATCCCGTATCTGAAAAAGAAAAAGTAAATTGCGTCTCACAGTGTTTATAAATCCTTTTTCGTATTCGCAAGTTGAGATGAACCATGAACTGGAACGGGCCATTACAGAAAATTAAAGATTTTCGTTTTGAAATTCCTTCGAGTTATCAAGGCGAGCATAAGAATCTTCATATGAAGACCTCTGCGGTCATCTATGCAAACGATGGAATGATTGAGTCTATTCGTAAGGATAATGCCCCCGAGCAGGTTGCCAATGTGACAATGCTCCCTGGTATTGTCGGGAAATCCCTAGCGATGCCTGATATCCACTGGGGGTATGGGTTTCCGATAGGTGGCGTGGCAGCCATGGATGAGGAAAATGGCGTGATTTCTCCAGGTGGTGTCGGGTATGACATCAACTGTGGTGTACGATTGATGCGAACAAATCTCCATTTCACCGATTTGGATCCACAAAAGATACAGCGTCTTATTGATGAGATGTTTATCAATGTCCCGTCTGGTCTTGGTTCGAAGGCTAAGGTTCATCTGAGCAGAAAGCAACTTGATGATGTTTTAAAACTGGGGGCGAAATGGGCTATCGAGAATGGGTACGGCTGGAAAGAAGACGTGGAGTATCTTGAGGAAAACGGTTGTTTAGAATACGCGGATATCTCAAAAGTCTCCAATGAAGCAAAACAACGTGGTGCCCCTCAACTGGGTTCTCTTGGTGCAGGCAATCATTTTTTAGAGATCCAGAAAGTCGCTGAGATCTATGATCCTGCTGCAGCAAAAGCGTTCGGCATCCAGAATGAAGGCCAAATCATGGTGATGATTCATACGGGTTCCCGTGGGTTTGGTCATCAGGTGTGTACTGATCATCTTCGTGTGCTTGAGCAAGCAGTAAAAAAATATAATATTTGGCTTCCGGACCGTCAGCTTGCCTGCGCCCCGGTTACTTCAAAAGAAGGGCAGGATTATTTGAAAGCGATGGCATGTGCCGCAAACTTCGCCTGGTGCAACAGACAGATGATAGTACATTGGATTAGGGAGTCTTTTGAGAAAGTGCTTCGTCAACGTGCTGAGGATCTTAACATGGGCATCGTGTATGATGTCTGCCATAATATCGCAAAACTCGAGGAACATGAAGTCGAAGGAAGAAAACGAAAAGTATATGTTCACCGGAAAGGTGCGACACGCTCGTTCGGACCGGGAAAACGGGAAGTGCCTCTGAAATACCGTGATATCGGACAACCGGTGTTAATCCCGGGGGATATGGGGACGGAAAGTTACCTGCTGCATGGTACCAAGGACTCGGAAGAAACATTTGGCTCCACCTGCCATGGCGCAGGAAGAGTGATGTCGAGAACCGAAGCAGTTCATCGTTATCGGGGAGAACAAATCATGAACGATTTGAAAATGAAGGGTATCTACGCGCATCCAGCCAGCTGGAAAGTGATGGCAGAGGAAGCACCGGATGCATACAAAGACGTCAGTGAAGTCGTAAACGTTACTCATGGTGCTGGAATTTCCTTGAAAGTTGCAAGACTGTTACCGTTGGGCGTCGTAAAAGGGTAATCGCTTTAGCGGGTTTATACCAATTAGTTTTAAATGCTTGGGAATTATTACGGTGTATATTGTGTGGTGATGCAGTTGGAAGATATTCAAATCGTGGATTATGAAGAGATGAATCTAGGAGACGGAACCGTTATAGCAGGGTTTCCATCCATAGGCTTGGTGAGTACGATTGTTGCGAATTACATGATTGATGCATTAGGTTTAAAACAGATTGGAGCGATGGATTCAGCGTATTTTCCCACTCTCTCTGTTGTGCATACCGGTGAGCCACTCTCCCCCGTACGGATCTATGGTGGGACGCTACCAAACGGGCAGAAACTCGCTGTCTTTGTCTCTGAGTTCAAACCAAAACCAAACTTGATTAATTCATTATCAGACGTGATTATGGCCTGGTCAAAGAAAAAAGGCTGTAAACTGTTGATTTCACCTGAAGGGATGGTCGTTGAAGGCAAATCATCAGAAGATGATATGATTGTTGATGCGTACGCGATCGGGTCAACAGAAAACGCTCGGGCGACACTTACGGCGAAAAACATCCCACAGTTTAAAAACGGGATCATCGCTGGTGTTTCCGGGGTACTGTTGAATAAGGGGAAACATGAGAAGTTCGACGTGATATCGATTCTTGCTGAGGCGCATCCGAATTACCCTGATGCCCGTGCTGCTGCTTCCGCGATTAATGTCATTGCTCTCGTAATTGGTATCGAGATTAACGTCGGCCCCTTGTATGAGGAGGCGGAACGGATTGAGAAACAACTCCAGAAATTCCACAAACAGGCAAAACCAATTGTGTCTGGTGCCAGTCAGATTCCACAACCGGAAATGTACGGATAAGAGAATAGGTTCTGTTATCTTTTTTTTCTGTTTTTTCTCCCTAACTTTTAAAAAGGCTCTCTGGTTATTTATGGCGACAGAATGAAGAAGATACCTACGAGTCATCCACGGTACCTTTCCTTGGTGACGCGAGAACAGATTTCACAGGCAATGAAGCTTGGTATCGTTCATGAGACAGGATTGATCGCTCATGGTCGTGGTGAAGCATTTGATTATCTCCTTGGTGAAACCACGATACCTCCTGCTGATGTTGCAGCGAAGGTTGCAGCAGCAGTCTTGTTGTGTGCAAGAAATCCGGTGATTTCTGTGAATGGAAATGTTGTTGCGCTAGCTGCTGATGGGTGTATTTCATTAGCAAAGAGTATTCCAGCAAAGCTCGAAGTGAACCTGTTTCATCGTACGTCGGAGCGGATGAAGAAGATTACCGCCTTGCTTCGTAAGAAGGGCGTGAGAACCGTATATGGTTTGAATCCTGATGCTAGGATACCAGGGCTTGATTCTGATCGTGCGCTCTGTGAGAAAAAAGGGATTTTTACTGCTGACGTCGTTCTTGTTCCTCTTGAGGATGGTGACCGCTGTCAAGCACTTCAAAGGATGGGAAAGACCGTTATAGCGATTGATTTGAACCCGTTGTCTCGTACGGCACAGGCTGCCACCATCACCATCGTCGATAATGTGACCAGAGCTGTTCCTCGGATTGAACATTGGATTCATGATTTAAAAGATACAAAACGATCTGATCTTGATAAATTGGTAAAAACATGGGATAATGCAAAAAACCTTGCTGAGGTACTGTCTTTTCTTTCAAAAAGACTAAATTCCTTGTCTTAATACGGTGTGTCATATGTATCGAAGTCATTACTCAAAAGAAATCACAAAAAAGGAGTATAATTCTTCAGTTGCAGTTGCTGGCTGGGTTGAAGATATCAGGAATCTTGGTTCGATTGCGTTTCTCATCCTGCGTGATAAGTCAGGGACCTTACAGTTGACGATTCTGAAAAAGAAGACTCCTGATCTTTTTGAACAATTAGTTTCGTTGCCGAGGGAGTCTGTTATTTCGGTGAAGGGTTTCTGTAAGGAAAATGAAAAAGTCCGGAATGGGTATGAGATTTTGCCTGAGTCTGTTGAAGTTCTTTCTGTTGCTGAAACCCCGTTACCACTTGGTGTTGTTGATAAGGTTGAGGCTGATTTTGATACGCGGCTTGATAACAGGGTGATTGATCTGCGAAAACCGGAGACCCAAGCAATTTTTAAGATACGCAACGCTGTACTTGCCGCGGCACATGAATATCTGAGGTCTCAGTCTTTTCTTGAGGTGCATACCCCGAAGATCGTCGCGAGTTCCTCAGAGGGTGGAACTGATGTGTTTAAGCTTCGGTATTTTGAGAAAGAGGCGTTTCTTGCGCAGTCCCCTCAGTTGTATAAGCAGAGTTTGATGGCGACCGGTCTTGACCGGGTCTATGAGATTGCCTGGTATTTCAGAGCGGAGGAACACAACACACGGCGGCATCTGAATGAGTCCACAGCAGTTGACGTGGAGATGGCGTTTATTAAGGATGAAGAAGATGTAATGAAAATACTTGAGCATCTGGTTCATGCGATGTGGAAACGCGCGGGTGAATGTTCCGAAGAACTTGATGTTCTAAAAAAGATTGTTACTATTCCGAAATTGCCGTTTACCAGAGTGCCTTATGATGATGCGGTCAGTAAGGTTCAGCAGAGGAAGTCACCGATCCAGTGGGGTATGGATCTCAGCACTGAAGATGAACGGCTCCTTGGAGACATCATGAAAGAAGACGGAGTTGATTTCTACTTCATCACCAAGTATCCGTTAGAGTCAAAGCCGTTTTATACGATGCCTGATGGGGAGAAGTATTCCCGTGGGTTTGATCTGGAATGCAAAGGTATTGAGATTTCCTCTGGCAGTCAACGAATCCATGATGTCGCATTGTTGAAAGAGAGACTGAAAGCATGCGGTCTTGATCCAAAAGATTTCGATGCGTATCTGAAGGCGTTCCGATATGGGATGCCGCCGCACGGGGGGTTTGGTTTTGGCATTGAACGGTTCTTGATGGAGCTCTTAGATATGAATAATATTCGGGAGTGTATCTTATTCCCGCGTGACCGATCACGACTAACGCCATAACGACAGGGATAGTGACATGCATATCTCTGCTGTCAAGAAAAAAAGAAACTAAAACTTAATGTAGCTACTACAACATTTTTATTTTGCATGGAAAAGAAAGTCATCTTTTTGGAGCTGCCGACTAACATTATTGAAAAAATTGATGAACAAAATACGATTGGTACTCGATCTATTTTTGTCTCAGAACTTCTTGAAAATCATCTACATGTTTCTGACAATGAGATGCATGCTGCTTCTAAGACTCTCTCAAATATTCACATAGGTGAACTAGATAAAACCTCTGGTGAAATAAGCCTTGTCAACAGCAAAGGTGTCTCACTTGGTAGATTTGATATTAATACCGTCAATGGTTTTGAAGGTCTTGCGGAAAAAATCTGTAATATTTCTGATGATCCGATTGTTAGAATGAAAGCACGTCGCATGCGATAGCCTTTCATAGTTTGATATTTGTTTTTTCCTCAATTTGAAATAGAGATTGGTAGGTTTTTTTTCATTGATTTATCAGTATCTTATTCATCCGTCACTATTTTATAGCACTAATTTATTTAGAATATTGTCACTTTGGAGAGATATATGATGGGGTATGCACCAAAGGTATGGTGTATACGATCTAAGCATTTCACCTGTTTGGTTTGTTAGAATTATCAATTGTTATTAGGTAATGAGCAAATGAGTAATGAACCTGAAATCGGAAAAGAAATGTCAAAAGAAGAAAAACTGGCAGGAATTTCTACTACATCACAAAATACAGTTCGAGTTGAACAAATCGCTAAAGGTTCCTCTGGGACAGTATTAGGAGTGCCTTCTAGTATTAGTGGAAATAGTATGGAAGTATTGGAAAACACTCGAAATAGTAATAATGGAAAAAATACAGAACCATCAAAGGATCTATCGGAGAAATATCGTTTGATTGCACTTAATACAAGTGATTTGATTGTATTTACTACATTTGATGTGGATCCAATTTTTACATTTGTTAGTCCTTCACATTTAAAGATTCTCGGATTTGAAGCAGACGATCTGTTAGGAAAATCAGGGTTAGATTTTATTCATGAAGATGATAAACAACACATAATGACGATATTACTTGCCTATATTGATGCGAAAATAAATGGGGTTTTAACGGCTGATATGGTGGAAAATACGCCAAAACTGGATTTTCGTTTTCGCGATAAATCGGGCCAATGGCATTTTCTGCATAGTACCGTCGATATGGTAAATGATGAATTACTTTTTATTTCAAAGGATATCACTGAACAGAAGCGAATGGAGCACGAATTGCATGAAAAATTTGATAAGTTGCAGAAGAGTGAACTTGCCACCCTTAACATTATGGAAGATCTACAAAATACTATAGGAGCGCTCACAATAGCTGAGACGAAAATCCGTGAAAAGAATCAAGAACTTCAAAAAATAAATAGTGAGTTAACTTCTGTACGAGAAGAACTCACCTTCCTCAACCGAGATCTTGAAAAAAAGGTCAAGGAACGAACCGCTGATGTTGAAAAACTCTTGAAACAGAAAGATGAGTTCATCGGCCAGCTTGGTCACGATCTCAAAACACCCTTAACACCCCTTAATATTTTACTGCCTATTGTCAAGGAACGAGAACAAGATCCTCAATTGAAAGAGCTTCTTGAGGTGATTTTTAAAAACGTATATTATATGAAAAATCTTGTTATCAAAACCTTAGCTCTTGCTGAGTTAAATTCTCCAAATACGCAATTGTTCCTCCAAGATATTGATCTCTCCATGCAAATTCGTGATATTCTTGATTTGCAAAGAGCCCTATTTGAGGGGAAAAACATTGTCTTGGAAAACAATATACCAGCAGAAACCATTGTACAAGTCGATTTATTACAAATCAGAGAATTATTCGACAATCTCATTTCCAACGCAGTAAAATATTCACAGGAAAGTGAAGTAAAAATCACGTTCGATGCAAAGGAAATGGATGACTTTATTGTCATCTCTGTAAAAGACACGGGTATTGGGCTAGAGCCAGATCAAATTAAACACGTCTTTGATGAATTTTATAAAGTGGATTGCTCCAGGCATGATCTTGATTCCACCGGGCTTGGTCTTTCAATCTGCAAGAGAATTGTTGAGAAACATGGTGGTCGTATATGGGTTGAAAGCCAAGGCAAAGGGAAAGGTTCAACGTTTTTTTTCACTTTAAAACCTCATAAAAGAACGAGCGGTGAAGAAAACATCATGTGCAAACACTAATGAAGTAAGAATCAATATGGTTTTATGAGGAATGATTATAACGAAAACGATATTGGTGGTAGATGACAATCCTGATGTCATTACCTCTCTGAAAACAGGTTTAGAAGACGCAACTCGAGTGTATCGAATTCTTGGGGCTGAAAATGGTCAGAAATGCCTGGAAATGTTGAAAGATAATATAATTCCTGATATTATCCTTCTTGATATTATGATGCCGCAGATGAGCGGCTGGGAGGTCTTTGACCGAATAAAGGAGAACCCTTCCTGGAATACTATTCCTGTCATATTTCTCACTGCACGGACAGACAGAATTGCAAAAAATGCAGGAAGTTTTTTAGGTGAAGATTACATTGAAAAACCATTTGAAATCGTCGATCTGAAAAATAGAATTGAAAAAGTATTTCACAATAAAGCTTCTAAAAAGGCGCTCGTCGATAAATAAAAACCTGATCGTCGGTGATGACTTCATCGAAAAACCGTGATATCCTCGAGATGAAAAAGAGAGTGGATACACTTAATTAAAAAAACCTATTTGGCACTTCAAGTGACCTCTAATAGATAAGATTAATTTTTTTAGAGAACCTCTGACAAATATTGTTCATCGGAACAAAATCATGTTCTCTGCGCAAATTATAAATTATTGGAGCAGGGAATCAAACCTCCTTTAGAGCTGTTACCCGATGGCAAGAAATTACGTTTCAGAGATATTTTATTTAAGAAAGAAATCACTATAGAATAAAGGGTATATTCTTGCATATCTACGATTCTATTATCGATTACTTTTTTTTTAGATTTTCTAGATAACTTTTCAATTAATCAGATCATTTGTCTTGTAAGTATATTGAATCAACTATTTTATATACCAACAGAAGGTAATTTCGGAAAAAGACACAAAATTTATGCAAGGTTCACTTCCCTCGAAAATAAATTTATAGATGCATGTTTATGCAGTGAGCAGAAGATGTATAAAATATTCGTTCAAGGCATTGTTCAAGGTGTTGGGTTTCGACCATATATCTACAGAAAAGCAAAAGAACATACACTCGTCGGCTCGGTAAAAAACATAGGTAATGGTGTTGAAATCATCATTAATGACAGAGAATTCATTCAAAAACTCACTGATCTTCCACCGCTTGCAAAAATCTCGAATTACACGGTTAAGAAAATCAAATCAAAGAAACATTTTTCTGATTTTTCAATTCTTAAAAGCTCAGTATCTGAAGGAGAAACAGAGCTTCCCGCAGATATTTTCATGTGTCATGATTGCCTCAGAGAACTCAGAGATGGAAAAAATAGACGACATGACTATTATTTCATCACCTGTACAAATTGTGGACCACGATTTACGATGATAGAAGATTATCCCTATGATCGACCGTTTACATCGATGCATCAATTCAAGATGTGTCCCCAATGCAAAAGAGAATACACCGATCCCCTTAATAGGAGATATCATGCACAAACAATCGCTTGTAAAAAGTGCGGTCCAAAATTACGTCTCCTTAGTGATGAAAAAGAAATTAGCGGTAAATCGGATATGGAAACGATTGGGAAAGCAATCGATCTCATCAAATCTGGGGAGGTACTATCAATCAAAGGAGTCGGAGGGTTTCACACCTGTTCATTATGTGATGACGAGAATGTGGGAAAAGTAAGAGAGATGTTTCACCGCCCCCACAAACCATATGCGATCATGGTCAAAGATGTAGAGATGGTTGAAAAGATTGCCTACGTATCTGAAAAAGAAAAAGAATTATTGCAAAGTCCACAACGACCAATTGTTGTTCTAAAAAAGAAAAAAAAGGATGCCTTCAAAACCACCTCGGAGTTAGATACCATTGGAGTGATGTTACCCTATACAGCGTTGCATTACCTCCTATTTGATTATAGTAATGAGCCGCTCTTAATGACATCGTGCAATATTCCAGGAGAACCTGTATCAATCATAGAAAAAATAGGTAAATATTTCTTGACCCATGAACGAAGAATTGTCCATAGATGTGACGACTCTGTTTTAAAGGTTATTCATGACACAACGTTTTTTCTCAGACGTTCACGGGGATATACACCTATTTCCATCATGTTACCGGTAGAGTGTCAAGATACAGTTGCGGTGGGTGCTGAGTTAAATAACGCCATCTGTACGACAAAGAAAAATAAATGTTATCTTTCTCAGTACATTGGTGATACATCAAAATATGAAACATACAATTTTTTAAAAGATACTGTTATGAAGTTTATCCATCTCACCCGTTTAAAACCACAGATTATTGCATGTGATCTTCATCCTAGCTATAATTCAACAATGTTTGCAAAGGAATTAGCTACAATGTATAACGCAAAATTAATTCAAATACAACATCATAAAGCGCATGTGGCTAGCGTCGCAGCTGAGCATAATATGACAGATTATGTAGGAATTGCGATGGATGGATTAGGGTATGGTGATGATGGGGAGTTGTGGGGTGGAGAAATATTCTCCGTACGAAAAGGAAATACATTTACACGAATAGGACATCTTGAAGAACAACTTCAGTTGGGTGGGGATTCTGCAACGATATATCCAAAGAAAATGCTCTTTGGGATTCTTTCCAAGATATTGACTGAAAAAGAACTTCTAAAAATTAGATTATTTGATGAAAAAGAGAGCAGATTATATCTCCAAATTTTACATAATAATTTCAACGTACAACACACCACAAGTACCGGGAGGATCCTTGATGCGGTTTCTGCGTTGTTAGGTCTCTGTGATAAGAGAACTTATGATGGACGACCAGCGATGATTCTGGAAAGCATGGCGACAACACCTTTAGAATTTGAACCAGTTTTTTCTCATCAACAGGGTAAAACAATTCTGATGACAACCCCGTTATTTGATTATCTTCTTGGTAATAAAGAAGATAAAGGAAAACTCGCAGCAACTGCTCAGATGTATATCGCCAAAGGGCTTTTTGAGATAGCAAAAACAGCATTAAAAAAGAAAGATATGCCTATCGTTTTTTCAGGGGGCGTTGCATATAACAGAATGATTTCCGGATTTATGCTTCAACATGGTGTTCTTGTTAATAGAGAGCTACCCGCGGGAGATGGTGGTATCTGCTATGGTCAAGCATATTTAGCTAATATGAAGAAAAATATGTAATTATTCAGAAATTTTTCAGGGCTTTTCTTCTTCTATTACTCTTTTTCAATGTTTGTCGCATTAGAATGATGTTTTTGTTACGACCAGCTGCCCGTGTTTTACACCTTTGAGAGCTTTGACGTTTTCTGAAAATTTTTTCACACGGCTCGATCGACCACGTATCACAACTATTTCAAGGCATGTACGATCGTCTACATGAATGTGGGTCGTGAAGATGATTTCCTCGTGATGATGGTGTTGGAGGTGAAGCAATTTGTCTGTGACGTTTCCAATATCATGATCGTAGATGATAGTCAGAGTCCCGATGACCTCACTTTCCTCCTCCTTAATCCCTGATTCGATAATCTCTTTTCTTACCAGATCTCTAATAGCTTCAGAACGATTTGTATAGCCCTTTTTTTTTATTAATATATCAAATTTGTTTAGCAACTCAGGTTCAAAAGATACTCCTACTCTTTCTACAGGCATGGTAGCACGTCCATAGGAAAATCGTGGAACTATTATAAGAAAGCTGCTACGAATAATTATTTTAACGTTTATGTTTGATAGAGATTCCAAATTTTTTATTGCATCTATGGTAACACGTTTGCCTGAGGAGCGTAGCACGAATTATTAATTTTTGTTACCATAATTCTTTTATACCCTTGATTGTATTAAGGGCACGAAAAAATATAAGTTGCTACCGAGAAATAAAACATGTGGCTTATTACTACACTCATTGCAGCAATTGGCGCAACAATTCTCTGGTATGTAGTACCTAGAATATATAAGCTTGATTTGCTCAGTTTGATGTTCTGGGGCGCATCATTCATGATACTGGTTGATCACATTTTAGGCTATAAAGGTGGATCATTCGTTGAAATGGAAACAGGTGGCCTCATCACTAATGGCATCGTACTTGGAATCGTTATGTTAATACCTGTGTTCATTATTTGGATAACCGTTCTTATCATAAAAAAACCAAAACAAAATGTAGAAAGGAGGTAAAAAAATGGCGTGTTTTTTAGCACCAATGGCGACAGGAATAGTAACGACTGTGTTTAGAAAAAAAATTCCAGCAGCACTTAAAATAGGCTGGTTGAATATCATGTTGTGGGGTGGAGTCGCAATGCTTGCAATCGAGCACATAGCACATGGAGCAGTGGTGTTTTATCCACCATTCCTGACTGCAATGCAGAACCCCGCTGATATCCCAGTTATGTTACAGGAATTGGCAACAGTAGGTGGAACAATGACAATCGCCATTGTGCTTATATGG
This sequence comes from Thermoplasmata archaeon, assembly GCA_014894395.1. GTDB lineage: Archaea > Thermoplasmatota > E2 > DHVEG-1 > DHVEG-1 > SM1-50. The sequence continues at coordinate 15,884 of JADBLO010000066.1, read as the reverse complement.
GTCATCCTTGTAGCAATCACTTCAAGAATGCCACGTGTGTCAAAGCAGGTTGAATAAAACAGCTTATCCAACCTTCTTTTCTTATTTTTTATAACTTTTTATTATGTTACAGTGAATTCAACAAGGTCTATTTTCTTTCATAAAGCTCCCAAGAGCAACTCGGAATAAATTCGGATGAGTGTTTTTTGTTTTTCTCCTAAACAAATCGCTGTAAATAGGTATTAATAGCCGATAATAAATCCCTAGTAGCTTGCGGGTACTATCTATATCAACAGAATACGGAGGTTTTTCCTCCTTATCTCACTATAAAAAGAAGCGAAAACCATGGAAAACAATGATCCTAAACCAAGCATATTGCGGAGGATTTCAACAAAGATTATTGGTCGCCCGCGCAATATCAAAGACCCTTCAATTTTTCATAAATTATCATTAATAGCATTACTGTCATGGATAGGGCTTGGAGCAGACGGTCTTTCATCTTCCTCCTACGGTCCTGAGGAAGCATTCAAAGCAATCGCAGGACATATCTATCTTGCGGTTTTTTTAGCGATAGCCACAGCGCTCACAGTTTTTATCATATCGTATACCTACTCGAAAATCATTGAGCAGTTCCCTCACGGTGGTGGAGGGTACATCGTTGCCACCCATACAATCGGCAAAAGTGCAGGGGTTGTCTCCGGGTCTGCCTTACTTATCGACTATGTGCTCACTATCACAGTTTCCATTGCCGCCTGTGGAGACGCTATCTTTAGTTTTTTACCTTTAGAATTTCATCAGTACAGTCTTCTATTCAAAGTCTCTTAAATTTTCATCTTGATCATTCTAAATCTTCGAGGGATTAAGGAGTCGGTGACTATCCTTGCTCCTATCTTTCTCCTATTTATCATCACTCATATCATCCTGCTAGGATACGGTATTTTCAGTCAAGCATCTGTGGTTAGTACACACGTCAATCAATTTTCAACAGGATTGGGAGGTGATTTGCAGGTAATAGGGCTCTTTGGCATCCTTGCGATTTTCCTCCGCGCCTTCTCATTAGGAGGTGGAACATATACCGGAATTGAAGCTGTCTCCAATGGTCTCCCGGTCATGAGAGAACCCAAAGTAAAGACCGGTAAACGAACTATGATGTATATGGCAATTTCCCTTGCTCTAGTGGCAGGGGTGCTTTTTATTTGCTATTTTCTTCTCGATATTCAGGCTGTACAAGGTAAGACGTTAAACGCTGTCCTTGCAACAAGACTCTTTGGCGGGTGGCCAGCAGGAATTTGGATTGCGGCAATTATTATCTTTTCTGAGGGTTTGCTCCTTTTTGTTGCAGCTCAGACCGGTTTCATTGACGGACCGCGAGTGATGGCCAACATGGCTGTCGACTCATGGTTTCCAAAGAAATTCGCCGCGTTATCAGAGCGACTCACTATGCGAAACGGTGTTTTGTTCATGGGAATTGCCGCTCTTTTTTTAATGATTGGTACCAATGGTTCCATCTCCGCGCTCGTGGTGATGTACGCGATTAATGTGTTCCTCACGTTCTCACTCTCACAATTAGGTATGGCAAAATTTTCGATAAAAATCAGAAAAAAGAAAGAGCATTGGATACGATACCTTTTCATCTTCGTTATCGGGTTTATTCTCTGTTTTACCATCCTGATTGTTACCATCTATGAAAAACTTTGGCAAGGTGGCTGGTTTACTCTAGTGGTTACCTTGGCTGTTGTTCTTATTTGCTATTTGATTCATAATCATTATAAAAAAATCAAAAAAGCGATGCGGAAATTCGATGAGGTATTGTTGTTATCAAGCATCCATCTTGTTGGGCATCCAAATACAAAACCGGTGAATCCGAAACACATGACCGCCGTGATTCTAGTGACAGGGTATAATGGCTATGGGGTGAACACGTTTTTATCATTGATCAGAAGCTTTCCCGGGTTGTATAAGAATATTATTTTTGTTTCAATTGCGGAGATCGACTCAGGCTCCTTCAAAGGCGCTGAGGAAGTAGAAGCATTGAAAACATCAGTACAAAGTTCGTTACTCAAGTACGTCATTCTTGCGCAGAGACTCGGATTCTCCGCTGACTATCGAATGGATATTGGTACTGATGTGGTAGAGACCGCGAGCCATCTCTGTGAATCCATCGCAGAAGAGTTCCCAAAAGTCATGTTTTTCACTGCAAAACTCGTTTTCCGACATGAGACTCTCTTTCATAAATTGCTTCACAACGAAACCGCGTTTTCAGTCCAGCGTCGATTGCAATGGAAAGGTCTGCCTGTGGTTATTCTACCTGTGCGTATCGACATATAAAAAAAAATTTATTGAAAAAAACCGCTATTATTTTTAAAAAGAACAAAACCTTTTTAATCACCTACACGATATGAACTATCACAATACAAAAAGGAGGAGATGTGGCAATGCCGGCAAAAAAGACAAAGAAAACAACAAAGAAAAAAGTCGTTAAAAAGAAGAAGAAATAAGTTTCTTTAGAGATTTTATTTTTTCGTTTCAAAGATTAAACACTGTTTCTTCTTCAATAATTTTTTCTTTTTAACATCTCATCTTTTTCAATTTGCTAGACACAGTCATACTATCGATTATAAAAAAATTTTTTAGATTTATGAAATACGAGAACGTTAAATTCATGGTGAAATGAGGGATATGATCTTCTCATACTGTTATGATATTCTTTCAATAACTCTATCGCCAGCGATATCAAGTTTTTCAATACTAGATTTCTGTTTTGTTAGAACATTAATTGATGACTTACATTCTAATTAAAATATTTTCTACTGAACCATTTTACTTAGCAGTTTGTATTAAACAGATATTTCTTTGATTGTGGCCGCGTTTAAGGTGGAATTACTATGATGTTTGGCTGCTTAGTAAATGTACATTGGCCAATATGCTCTCCTTTATACTCTAGCTGAATTATCCATTGGTCTCCGGTTCGGAATTTATCTAAATTGCTAAATGCGATTTGATCGCCAATCCCAAGTAAAGTTGGATTTTTATCTCCATCAGTAATGGTAGCTCCAAGTGCAGTTGTTTGAATTACTCCACTGGTTTTATTAATAGCAATTATTGAACTGAGAGTTTGATCTATTGGGCCGTTGATTATTCCAATGATTGTTACGTTTGCTCTAGATTGTGACATGAGCACAAATGGAATATTATAAGGTCCTCGTAGATTTATAAAGATACATTGACCAATGATTTCGCCTTTATAAAATAATTGAATTGTCCATTCTTCCCCATCTGGGAAATCTGCTAGATGGCTAAAGTTAATCAGATCTCCAATTCCTATCGTTTTCGGGTTGCCATCACCATCGGTTATGTAAGGTCCTAAAGCGATTGTTTGATTTTCTCCGTTCACTTTATTTATAGCCGTAACAACTACTTGAGTCTGATTTACATGCTTATTCGTCATTCCAGTGATTTGTATGTAAAATCTAGATTGAATCATACTGATATTTGGTTTTTCACTTGGTTCAATAACACTAATCTGCACTGTTGCTGTTGCAGTTGTTGTGGAGGATTTTGCGGTTAGGGTATACGTTGTTGTTTCCGTTGGCGTAATGGTTCGATTGCCAGAAAGAGTAACATTGCCAATCCCATTATCGATGGTTACCGAAGTAGCCTCTGAAACAGTCCAGCTTAGTTGGGTTGTTTGTCCTATTTCGATTTGATTTGGTATTACCTCGAAAGAAGAAATAACAGGTTTTTTTTGTTCATTGCATCCGCTTATAATGATCGTACAGAAAAGAAAGATAACTCCAATGATTACCAATTGTTTTTTCATTTTTCTGAATCCTCCAAATTTTATTCTCATAACAACTTCTTCTATAACGATGTCTAAATTATGATAATTTTTCTATTAAAATATTAAATCATTTTCATACGAAAGATAAACGTAGGAAGTGGACACATATCTTCAATATTATAGCAATGAGTAAATAGGTTATTGATCTGAGTTTGTATGCGTCAATGGTTAAAAAAAGATTTATAAATGAATATTCATTTATATATATTTATAAAGGCGTTTTATAGGAGAAAAAGTCAAGTATTTTAAGCAACGGGGGAGTAGAAGGGAGGAAAAAATGGAAAAGATTTAAAAAATCTAGTTTTTTTCGAAGACTCCCCCATAAATCAATAATATCCTTTTTCTATTTAAACAGTAAGAAAACGTTCGGAAAAAACCAAACGAAACAAGCTATCTCACGAAAATATTATTTAATGATTCACCCATACAATCGACATCAGAGTATTAAAGACAGGAGAGTTAACATGATGAAAAAAGTTCTTTTTATATGCATAGGAAATACTTGCCGTAGCCAAATGGCGAAAGGATTTTTCAACACGCTCTCTTCGAGTAAATCTGCTGATAGTGCTGGTATGAAACCAGAAACCCATGTCGAGCCTTCTGCAATCAAGGTTATGAACGAAGTTGGCATCGATATCAGTCACTACAAACCAAAGAAATTAACGTTCGAGATGAATGACCTGTTCGACGTAATAGTCACAATGGGTTGTGTTGATGACTGTCCTCTCACACCTCGGGAAAAAACCATCGCATGGACGATTGAAGATCCAAAAGGAAAATCTCTTGACAAATATCGAGAGGTCCGAGACACGATTCGGAATCATGTTGAAAAACTGATTCTAGATATTATAGAAAAAAAATAAAGAAGCAGAACAACAATCCCTCAATATAGATTAAATCATATTTTACTTTTTTTTAATCTTGAACGAAGAGACATTTTAAATATGATCATGTTTTTATTGATTTATGAAAATTGGCGAAGCCATACATCTCTATATTACAGTAAGTCGTTGGGAATTCTTACCCGCTGTGTTTATTGGCATTTTTATTGGAATTCTGATTGGTGCTAATTCAGTAGGTTCAATTCTAGCGGCAAGTTCTTTTCCTTTTCTACTTGAAGGCATTTTCATATTCATCTTATTATTTAACGTTGGGTTCATGGTGAATTGTTGGGCGGATTGGAAGGTTGATGAACTCTATAAGACTCGATTATACCAAGCTGTCAAAAAACTAGGCCGTCGTTCGCTCGGAGTCATCATTATAATACATATTCTTCTAGCGTTTGTATTGGCGTTTCATTTAAGTATGGTCTTACAAAGAATCGAAATTAGCCTCCTTGTCTGGATTGGTACATTTCTTGGTGTTGGTTACTCCATTGAACCTATTCGTTTTAAGAAGCGAGGAATTCTTCATTCAATAGTAGCGCTTCCAATTTTTTTTATCCCTGGAGTCTATTCCTATTTCCTTGTTTCATCGTTGTCTATTACTGATCCGTATACTATTTTTTTCCTTCTTGCAGCAACTGGGATAACTATAGGTCATTATGCATTAATACTCATTAGTCAAGCTGAGGATCAACCAGATGATAAGAAAATGGGTTTATTGACCCCTGCGGTGAAATGGGGACTCTACAAAACAATTAGGCTATCATTTCTGTTAAATGTAATCGGTTCAATTCTGACAATACTCGCTCTCATAGGTTTATTTTTATTGATAAACATTTGGTTGTTCATTCTCGTTCCTTTGGTGGCTCTAGGACGGTATTTTTCTTTCAAAGAAGTCTATGCGCTGGTGAAACGATCAAAATCGATATCCTCTGAAACCTTTTTTCTTCAAGAACTTCGGCAGAAGATGCCTGAATACCCTTTATGGCATGCCTATGGTCTCTCAGGAATTACCATCAGCAGTTTATGTATACTATTGGTGAAAACCTTCGGTTTGGTTCGACCGGTTTTGAAAATTTAAACGAATAGGCACTTCCACAATGCTATCACTAGAGATACAAAAAGGGAAAACGCTTCTTTATAATCGAAGAAGATCCTTACAATAAATATAGACAAACCGTTTTACTAATTTCCATTGATACTCATGGAGTCTACCCTGATTATTCAATAGAGTAAGAACCATGTCAACAATTTGTGTATCTCTGGATAAAAGTCTGACATATTTTTCGCCACTATTCCTTTCTAATAATCCTTTCAGGATACGTAAACAGAGTTTGATTTCTTTCCCGAAATCATTTTTCCAGAGCCGTTGGTATTTCGATAGGAAGAATGCACTGGTGTCATCTGCTTCTAGCGCCTCCGTGCAAACCTCCGCTGCTATCTTACCTGAGGACATAGCATAATCGATGCCATCGCCAGTAAGTGGATTCATGAGTCCTGCTGCATCGCCACAGAGAACAACGCGATCAGTAAAGGTTTTTTTTAAAGGAGTTAGGGGGAGGATTCCTCCCTGAATCTTTCCTAGGTTTATTGTTGGAGGGATAATTTTACTTTCCTTTAGAAGACGAATATAATTTTCATAAAATTCTTTTAAATTCGGTCTATTTGTTGGTTGGGACGCTGATGGTTTGATTTCGCCGATGCCGATATTTACGCTGTCTTTTTTGGGAAATACCCATCCATAGCCAATTATTCCCATGAATTTTAAGTGGAAGTGAAAAATTCTTTTTTCAGTAAAATAGTCATCGAGCAGACTACTTGCTAAGGGGTATTCTTGAAAGAGGCATCTGCCCATAGGTTGGTAGTGATGACCTAATCCAGATTTTTTAGCTATCGTACTCCAGATTCCATCAGCGCCTATAACCAGTTGGGATTCAACATATTCTCCTTTATTCAATTTGATTTTTACTTTTTCTGGAAGTATACTAACATCTGTAGCAGTTTTTCCTTCCATAAAAGTGGTTCCCCCCTCAATTGCAAGTTGCAGGAGTCCATCATCAAAATCCTTTCTGAGAACAAATGCTGCGATAGGTTCATCTTTATGCAATTGGACCTGATATTTGAGAGATGATGAATGGATGCTACCACTGAAGGAATACGAAGCAATCAAATCTTTTGAAATGTAGTTAAATCGTTTGAGAGTTCTGACTGATAACCCACCACCACATGGTTTATCTCTCGGGAATGAGCTTTTGTCGATGAGGAGAACTTTTTCTCCTTTTTCAGCGAGGAATTTTGCTGCAGTTGCACCAGCTGGACCCGCACCAACTACGACAACATCGTAATTCATGATTCAACCAAACCTCTCCACTATAGCGCATTTTCCATTATTTCCATCTTCCCTTGAAGTATGGGTTCACATAGCTTAGGTTAATTTAAAAGTTTTCCAATAAATAAAAATATCCTTCATTGACCTAAAGGTAAACAACCGTAAAAATTATTTTTTATTAGTAAATTCGTGTCAATTTCTCCTATAATACAAAAAGAAAAAGAAAGAAGAAGTGGTTTTAATATCCTAGCAGATGTCTCAGTATGGGGAACATGTGCGGGAATCGTTCGAACAACTGCTGGAAGAAAAAGTTGAACGAAAACGCACTGTTTTTCGGCATGCTCACTTCAAGTGTTGCCCAATCGCTCTCAACACCATGGATGTCTTTTGCTTTCGCTTTAATTGTGTAGGTTCCCTTTTGAGTAAATGTGTGGTTAACGGTGACGATTTGACCTGCTGGATAGGGTCCGATCCATTCAGTTTGAGCTCCATCTCCCCATTCTATCCAGTAATACACATCATTTGATTCAGGATTAAATGAAACAAAGGTATAGGGATATGCTACTCCTGCTTTTCCCTGTGTTGGACCATCTATTGATGGTGGACTAGGTGGAGGACCATACTGAACGATGGTTATCGTAAGTGGATCTGACCAGTTACTCATAGCCCCATGTTCGTCACGAGCCTGTGTCTTCACAGCATATGTACTGGGAGAATTCCAAAAGTGAGATATGTTTACAGATTCACCTGAAGAAACCAAGGACGTCCAATTGCTATAGTCATGAGCACCAACTGCATCCCAATCAAACCGATATTGTACTTGATCTCCATCAGGATCGGTAGCACTCGTACTAAAAATACCTGACTGTCCGATGTATAACCATGATGGTCCCGATGGTGTAGCCGGGGTATTTGGTATCTGATTCTCACCATAATATGCGCTATGCCTGAGGTCATGCCGAAACATCGGCCATCCCGGATTTCTTCCATCACCTGCTGAAAGCACATACGCACGTCCGTGATTATTGGTCTCTGGTGAGGAAATACCATATCCACCTACAATGAAAAGATCGAGTTTCCCATCATTATCAAAATCAGCAATAATAGGTGCATGGTCGATATTAAATACCATTCCATAATGAGCTTGTAAATCATAGGTCCAAATTACTTGACCGGTATCACCGCTCAGAACTCTTACTTTTCCGTCTTCCGCACCAAATGCGACATCCAAAGTATCATCACCGTTAATATCTGCGATGGCAGCTCCGCGAAAGATATTGCCACTAGCGGAATAACTCCAGAGTAACGATCCCGTATATGATAATACTCCGAGTATGTTATACGAGACGAACACGATCTCGAGGTGATCATCGTTGTTAAGATCCGCTATTGATGTTGGTGCTCCAACATAGAATGGTGCAAGGTAATTCCACACGGGACTACCATCTTCGCTATTCATCACATACACATGATTATCGTAGCAACCAATAGCAATTTCAGCTTTGCCATCCTCATCGATGTCCGCAAATGAACCACCATGATACATCCAATCTGAAGGTTGATTTGAATACCATTTCGTTGATCCATTTTCTCCGTTTAAAGCATAAATCCTATGATCACCATTCCATTGAGCGACGACAACATCTAACTTTTGATCACCATTTATGTCAAGGATGTTCGGACACGATTGAATATAACTATTTGTTCCAAGGTTTATTTGCCAGCAGATACTGCCATCTTCCCCATTCAGACAGAAGACATAGCCATGGAAGGTGCCAAAAACAACTTCTGGTTTGTTGTCGTTATCAACGTCAGCGACTGCGGGAGGCGAGTCAATACAGTTTGCGGTTCCTGTGAATCTCGACCATTTTACTGAACCGGTCATTCCATCGAAACAGAACACCGTTGATGGTGAGGACGCAGGGATTACAACTTCCAGGTTACCATCCAGATCAACATCTGCGATTACTGGTGATGCGTCGTTACACCCACCGGTATTATAACTCCAAAGAAGAGAACCATCCTCCGCATTTAACGCATAGATGTTTTCATCATTAAAATAGGTTCCAAAAACGATTTCCAGCTTATCGTCGTTATCAATATCACCAGCGGCTGCTGACCCAAACGAGGGAGCTTGTAAGTCATACCACCACAATATTTGTGGGGCTTTACTATTACTCGATTGCTTTGTTGCAACAAAACCTTGAACAGCACTTCCTATACACAATACCACGATTAATACAGAAATCCAAATTTTCCAAAACATATTCTTCTCTTGCATGGTACTCTATCCTCTCTTACTGTTCAAATATAACCTATACCATTTAAATGTTTTCATTATGATAAAATCTGCAAATAAAACTTGTATTTAGATGAGTGTAAAGGAGTTTATACTCTGGTCAACAACTGAAATATAAATATCAAATGTATTGACCAATGAAGTGTAGGTTAAGGAATATATTTTTTCATTTTTTTCAAGAAGGATTTGTTTGTGTTGGAGCATATACGGTTCTTGACCTTCGGAATATACCATTTCGTATGCATTTATACCATTGATTGTCTTTGGTTCGCTAGATATTAGTGAAAAATTTTTAAAAGAGGTATGAGAATAATAATCTATCAATTGTTCAACAACAATGTTCAGCGTTTCGTTTGAACTTATGGGTACTTTTATGGCGAGATTTACCGGGTAGTCATTTTGATCTGGACAAAAAAATTTAACGAGGTCTTACGTGTTTTCATTCGTTGTCTAGCCTACCGGTGGATTGATTTCGAATCCAAATTCTTGGTTTACATAGCTGAGGTTATTTTGATTATCTTCTTGTATGCACCCACTTAGTGCTATAGCTACAAGGACAAGCATGAATCCAAATATTATGAATTGTTTTTTCTTTTGCATTGTTCTTCAATCTACAAGAGGGTAGCAATTATCCCCCGTTAGTATTTTAAATTTTTTCCTTCCGTTTTTTCCCGTATAATACAACGCTTCTAAGGTTTTAGCATTATGATAAACAATATAAGAAATAAAGAAGAAAGGGGTTTAATACCCCATGAGATGTCGCAGGATTGGGAATATATGCGGGAACATCTCGAACAGATGCTGGAGGAGCACTTGGAAAGAGAATCGGTATTCCGTCGGCATAACGACATCTAAAGTACCCCAGTCGCTCTCATCACCTGGTACGTCTTTTGCTTTGACTTTAACAGTATATGTTCCTTGCTCGCTCCAACTATGGGTAATGGTTGCTTGCACTCCGGAATCATAGGGACCGATCCACCCACTGTTTGTATCATCCCCCCAGTCAATGAAGTAGTAGACATCGTCCCCGTTTGAATCTGTCGTAGAGAATTTGTACAGGTAGCTTACCCCGACCTTCCCCGGTGTTCGCCCTGATATTATCGGCGTGTTTGGTGCATCGTTTAGGACGATTGTTATTGTGAGTGATTCCGACCAGTCGCTTGTGGCACCATTTGTGTCTTTCGCTTTTACTTTTACGGTATAGTTTCCAAGTGCAGACCAAGAATGAATGGAAGATACCGTTATTCCAGATGAATATGGCCCAAGCCATTCGCTAGATGTTCCATCGCCCCAACTGAACATATAATAGATTTGATCACCGTTCGGATCAGTACTTACGCTTGAAAATGTGTATTGTATATCGATTGTTCCATGAGTAGGTCCACTTGGTTTTGATGGTGTGGCTGGTGGATCACTGGTGGTAACCGGACCCATGGTAAGATCTGGATTTCCCCAGATTGATCCCCATTCGAACGTTTCATATCGATCGTAAGACCAGAGGTTGTTGGTGTACATCTGTCTCAGTGACCATTGAAGTGCCTGACCCTGAGTGTATTCGCCTGAGGTACAACAGGTCGTGAAAAAGTAATCTAGAGACTGGCTCGAACCAGACATAGGGTTGTTCCACCCAGGACATCCGAATGCAACCTTCGTCGCACCAACGAAACCAACGCCACCCTTCTTGAGCATCGCCTGACCGATATTCAGGTCATCAGTATCTGAGTTGCTACAGGCATCAGCAAAGATAATCGCAGGATAGTCATCATTAAGGAAGGTGCATGTAGCTTCATCAACGAAAGGCTGGGAGGGGTATAATTCATAGCAGGCATCAGGTGATCCATGTCCTGCCCAATCCACGAACGCATAGGTTCCCGCAGACCAGATTGATTTGACATTATTATATGTGAGATCATAATCACAGGGATGCGATGATTGCGCATCCTCATACATGCGTATCATCGTCCAATCGGTCATCCATTCCTGATCGACTTTCGCTTCCATGAGCACTGCGTTATCAGTATCAGACCAGAAGAATGCAGCGAGAAGAAGGATGTTTTTCTTAAATGATTCATCATTGTTCTGTTCATAGGCAACCGATTTTTCACAGATACTTTGCACGGTTGCAGGGTCACTCCAGGGGATACGACCAACGTTTATTTCGGTCTCAAAATCGATAGGATCAGAATTCTCCCCATATTGATGATTCCCATTCGCGTCCCAGGACTGACTGTCAGGAAGTGAGAGCTCGGCATAATAATAATCGGTCTCAGGCGCCCCATACCCAACATCCTGTGCTGTACGTCGTATCTGTACGTCATCGTATCCACCAATAAGACATACATCTTCGATACCCCAGGCACCTGAGGGATATTTATCAAGTAAAAACGCTCTCATTTTCGCAGCAAGGTCATAACCATCGTAGTTATTATCTATCCATGAGGTTGTAACTACATTGACACTTCGCCCTTTGGCACTCTCCCAGTCTGCAAGTGGTGTCACAGACGAAGTCAATGAATCAAGGGTAATGATCACATAATTATACTGTTCTCTGCCTTCCGGACCGTTTGGGTACCAATTCTTGGCTTGATCATAGTTAAGGATTATTTCTTTTGCAGTCTGTTCAGTCCGTGGAAGATTATCAATTATGATATCCTTGGAGGAAAACCCTTCTGGAAACGTATATTGCACACTGACAGTAATGTCTGGATAATACATTAATTTGCCAGAGAGTGGATAGTAGACAAACGGGGTGATTCTTACGTCAACAAGGTTATACTTGCGATATCCGCCTGTTCCGACAACCTCCCCGATCGATAATGGATAGGGGTTGTTTTGTCCATACACCGATTTATAGTTCTGCTCATATTGGTGTTGATCGCGTTCGTAGAGGACAGAGTTCTCTTCGCCGATAACTCGGGGGAGTGAACTAGGAGCTATCTGATACAATCCAGGAATGACGATACCTCTATTCGTCTCAAAGGTAACGTCACGAACTTTTGCACCGGGTGGAATCGCTATAGAAAATATCTTCGATGGTAGGTTTGGTTTTCCCGGTATTAGTAAACGACCATAATTGTCGACTGTTACTTCATGACCCTGTGTTGTTTCTTTAATCTCATAGCTACCCACAGGGATATTTGCCGTTATTGCGCCATCTTCGATATTGAAACCTTGTTTGTTTTTTGTTATGTTATTGGCACTTACAAATGCACCGCATATCATCAGCATACAAACAAAAATTCCTACGATCTTCTTCATCATTAATTTCTACCTCGACCTAAGTTTTAACAAAAGTTATAGGGGACGTAGTAGTATATAAACCTTCATATAAATTATGTTAAGAAAAGAATACACGATTATAACGATGCGATTTCAAGGACAGAAACAAATAAGTATGTTCACAGATGAAAATCTGCTACAATAGTAACGAATAAGTACCTCAATATCATCGTGTCATTGAAAATGTGTCTGATTGTTCAACTTTCTGAAATAGTGGTAATTATGAAAAGTATCCTTTCGTAGCAATACCTTTGAATGAAACAAATATAAAAAGAATAGAAAAAGTAGCAAGAATAAATCCTACCTACTCATCGCTCTCTTGAACATCGGCACTGCAATTAACAGCAGCACGATACCGAATCCAACAAGAATCAGTATCTCAGTTCCTACTGCAGGGATATCCGCACCAAGCACCATTACTTTCCGTAATGCAGCTGTTGCATAGGTCAACGGAAGGAAATGCGCAAAAGTCTGCATATACCCGGGCATCTGTTGCAAGGGGAAGAACACGCCGGAAAGAAACATCATCGGGAATATCAATGTCATCATCACCATAGTTGCGGTTTCTTCTTTATCGGTAAAAGACGTGATCAAGATACCAAGACCGACAAAGCTAAAGACAGTGAGAATGATAAGAGCAATCACCAATAGGATGCTTCCCTCGATGACAACACCAAAGAGAACCACGGCAAGAAGAAGGATGATAAACCCTTGAATCATGCCTCGAATCGTCTGAGCCATCACTTTCCCAAGGATAATCGAGAGTCGGTTGATAGGTGCGGTAAGCATCCCATCAAGCGTCCCCATGTCTTTTTCATAGGAAATCGCATGAGGCAGTCCCGTCATTAGCGCCATCATGACGACCATGGCGATGATTCCCGGTGCGACAAACTGGAAGTAGTTTGGTTCTCCAGGAACGATTCCTTTAGACTGAACGGTATAGGGTTTTACCATTGAGGTTGCCTGGGTTGTGGAAACATTGTATTTTATGTTGAGCTGATGGATAGCCATTTGTTCACCCATCGCTACGATTGTTTGCGACAAAACGTCTTGAATCGTCATGGACATTTGTGGATTAGATTGATCGATAACAATCGTTATATAACCCTGCTTCTCTGAAAGAAGATTCGATGAGAAATTCTCCGGTATGATGATCCCGCCATTGATTTCACTATTTTGAAGCTTGGTTTTAATGCTCTCAAAATCTTTTGCATTACTGAGTTTCATCATCCCTGTTTTGTTATTGATCGCATTCAGTTGTGCCACAAACGTATTGCCCATCAAACCCGTATCCGTGTTTGCGAGCGCGATAGGCGTATCACTGATAGAATTTCCAGAGGGAAAAATAAAACCGATCATGACCATCATAAACAAAGGCATCAGAATTAACATGACCAGTCTCAATTTACTCCTGCTAAACTCCAGCAAATCTTTCCAACAAATCCATAAACTATGACTTACTACATTTCTTACGCTCATGCTTTCACCTACCTTACTCTCGCGACTCTCCGTCGTCTACCTGGTCCATGTCTAGGCCCTGAGCTCACTGGATTCTCTGAGACTTTCTCTCGTGCTTCACGCCCCGTCAGATGCAGAAAGACATCTTCCAAGGAGGGCTCAAGATTTTTCATCATCATTACTTTTGCATCATTTGTCCGTAAGTTGTCTATGATCTTATCAAATGCATCGTTCCCGTTTGTTCGAATTATAAGGTGCGTCGGATCTTCCTGAACAAGCGATTTCACAAAACCCAGAGATTGCAATGACGACATCATCCGAGGTTCAAGATTCGATACCTCGATTTGAAATGCAGAATTATCTGTCCCGGAGACAAGCTTTTTCAGGTTTGCGGATGTATCGAGAGCGACAATTTTTCCATGGTCAATAATTCCGATCCGTTTGCACAGCATATCAGCCTCACCCATGATGTGTGTCGTAAGAATGATTGTTGTCCCATTTTCAACATTGATTCTCCTGATAAGTTCCCGTATCTCTGCAGTCGATTGTGGATCTAATCCAAGGGTGGGCTCGTCCAGAAACAGAATTTCAGGTTGATTGACAAGCGCACGGATGACATTAATCCGTTGTTTCATACCGGTTGAGAATGTTTTTATTCTTTGATCTGCCCATTTTTCCATTCGTACAAGGTTTAATAGTTCATCGATCCGCTTATTCAAATTGTGATCTGGAAGATTATACAGCTTTCCAAATAGTTTAAGGTTTTCCCGGGCTGTTAATTCATCATACATGATCATTTTCTCAGAGACGAGACCGATGTGCTCTCTTACTTTATTGTCCTGTTTTTTAATGTCATAGCCAGCGACTGTTGCGGAGCCCCCAGTAGGTGTACTCAGGGTGCACAGCATCCTGATGATAGTGGATTTCCCAGCACCGTTCGGCCCGAGTAACCCAAAAATTTCTCCTTTTTTCACTGAGAACGAGACATCATCCACTGCAGTGAAATCCCCGAATGCTTTCTTCAGATGGGCGATCTCAATAGCATTACCATTTGTTGAATTCGTTGAAATCGTCCCTTTAGCTATAGTCACCCTTCCGTTTAAACCGCAAGAAGCGCAGGTAACCATGCGTGGTTCACCAGGCAGTCCATCGTATGTTCCAATGGTACCACAACGAGGACATTTAAAATTATTTGTGATCTTCATTGCTTGAGTTGAATTCTCTGTCATTCATATCCCTTTTTCTTAATTTTTATTCTCATCTGGTTGATTTTTTCACTCATAATATCGAGATAATCATCCATAGTATCTGCATTGATTAAGACAATACGAGAGAAATCGGGGTTTCCAGCCACTACGAGTTTATCTCCCTTTTTTATTTTGAAATCCTTTCGTAGTTTTATGGGTAGAACTATTTGCCCTCGTTCACCCATTGTTGTACTACCATAAAATTTCATTCCTTTCATAAATCTTCAGCTTCCAGTACCGGTAAGAAAATAGTGATATTTATTTTTTTTCATACAAATCATACTTATTTGATAGGACATCATATCTCGTTATTCTTTTCCGAATGAAGCACTATCTGGAACAACGTTCAGATAAAAATACGACCTTGAAAAACTTATAAACATAAATCAATAAGCTATGAATGAGAAAGCCTTGTAAAAATCAAGTTGCCATCTACTTTCCATCAAGTAACAGAACACACCAGTACCGTCAGGGTGAGAAGATGGTTCTACCGTCAAATAAGAGTTCAAATTGTTATTAACTGCGGCTGGGAATACTGCGCGGTCTGAAGCATCAGCGTAAGACCCGC
>JADBLO010000038.1 GCA_014894395.1 Thermoplasmata archaeon | reverse complement strand
ATGTGCACCAGGATTTACTCCCTCAACACCAAATCCTCCACCACCGACACCACCACTTCCTTGTGCTGGCAATACCGCACCCAGCATTAGTTCTGTTTTGCTCGATAGTGCAACTGTATCAATTGGAGAGCCCGTTCATGTAGTTGTAGGAACTCCATATGTTGTTACTATAAATGCTTCTGATCCTGACGGTATTCTAGGGTCTTTAACTTATAGCGCTACTATTGACGAGACCCCTGTTGGAACAGTTGCATCTAATGTAATTACCGTAATTCCACTTGTAGTGGGCACATTTGAAATTTATGTAAATGTAAACGATGGATGTACTTCAACTCCTTGGGGACCCGTTACGGTTGTGGTTTGCCCACCACTTAATGAAGCTTTGGTAATAACTAAAAGCGATGAAACTCCATGCTATGGTACATGCCTTGCTATTAGCAAAATCTCAGTTAGCTATACTGATGGAGTAACTCCTAATTTAGAAATAGTACCAACTTATATAGGAAAGAATCTAACTTGGGAAGTTGATCCTGGTATCACTTTTAATCCTGTTGAAGGAACGGTGTGTCTTGATGAAAGCAACAATGGTCAAGTTGGTGTAAACTACAACATCAAATTCACTTATACTGACGAATGTAGTGGTACTGCAACTGCGACCGGTACAGCCACAATTAATTTTGGTGGTCCGACCGCTGAGGCAAATGGTCCTTACACGGGTGACGCAATCTGTGGAAGTACAGCACCAAACATACATCTCGTCAGTACTGGTTCAATAAAAGGTGATGGCGTAAATGTTTTCGAGTGGTTCGATGGAGCTATTTCTCTTGGTACTGGTGAAACTCTAGACCTTTATCTTGCTCCCGACAGCTATACCATTACCTTGGAAGTGACTGATGCAAATGGTTGTACCGATAGTGATGATGCCAGTGTAGTGATTAATGCAGTTGCTGGTCCGACCGCTGAGGCAAATGGTCCTTACACGGGTGACGCAATCTGTGGAAGTACAGCACCAAACATACATCTCGTCAGTACTGGTTCAATAAAAGGTGATGGCGTAAATGTTTTCGAGTGGTTCGATGGAGCTATTTCTCTTGGTACTGGTGAAACTCTAGACCTTTATCTTGCTCCCGACAGCTATACCATTACCTTGGAAGTGACTGATGCAAATGGTTGTACCGATAGTGATGATGCCAGTGTAGACGTGAACGTTTTACCTGCCTTTGAGAGCTTCACTCTTAGCACTGATTCCTTGGTATGTTGCGTAGGATTACCTGGCACTTTCGACATCACAGCAACCTACAGCGATGGAGATAAGACTCTATACCTTGATAGTACCGGAGTTACCTATACTGTAACCGGTGGTGTTATCGTTAGCAATGAATCAACCAACACAATTACCGCAACCGCGGATGGTACGATTCAAGTATGCTACGAAGACTCAGGTCCTTGTGGGACAGTTGAGGTGTGTGCAACTACTATAAACATTACAGTAGATGAAGATGAATTTTTCATTATGGACAATAAGGGCACTACTTATGGACTCGATATTAATGATACAGATCTGTATATTGAAGTACCAAATAATGCAAATCATATTTTCTTTGGCGTTTCCGCATGTATTGACCCCGACACTATTATTGAATTCAAATACGACCGGAGTCATTGCGGTGGAGGTGTCAGCGAGTATATAAGAGCGTATGGAGGTATTGTAGACCCCACCATGATCAATCTGTGCAATGGAGATTCCACTTTTCTTTGGATTCGCATTGGTGGTGTAGATGGAGCGGAATATGAATTTGAGATATATCGATTATAGGTCCATAATGAATAAAATTAAAATTATTAATGGCAATACATTACAAATAGAGTAATGAACCATTACTAGAAAGAACGATGGAAGAACAGATAAACAACTGCCTTTCACCTCTTCATTAGAAATGAAGAGGTGAAAGGCAGTTTATTTTATGGTAAAAGCATGTTTTAATGTTAAAAGAGATATTAATTATAATCATCCTGAATTACAAATTAGTGCATTAACAAATTAAAAACTATCCTACTTTTTTTCTTTTTTTATGCATTCAACCGGTACGATTTTTTTGGCAAAGCGGACAGCTTTTTTTTCAG
>JADBLO010000144.1 GCA_014894395.1 Thermoplasmata archaeon | reverse complement strand
GGATTAATGGTTGGATTGAATTCAGGAACAAACTCCAAACTTGCAGTTCTGGGTGGGATACTTACGATTGCGATAGCAGATGCCTTTTCAGATTCGTTAGGTATTCACATATCTGAAGAATCTGAAAATGCACATAGTAAAAAAGAAATCTGGGAATCTACGCTCTCAACTTTTCTTTTCAAGTTTGTTGTTGCATCATCATTTATCATACCTGTTGTGCTGTTTGAATTAGTAACAGCAGTTATTGTAAGTGTCATCTGGGGTCTTTCTCTTTTATGTGTATTGAGTTTTCGTATTGCCCGCGTTCAAAAAATAAAAGCTTTGAATGTTGTTATTGAACATCTTGGTATCGCTATAATTGTCATTGTAATTGCTCAGTATATTGGTGAATTGATCTCAACAATGTTTACCTAGAAAAAGATATAAACAGAATGGGATTTATACAATATGTAGTATGGTCTGATTGTGAAAAGACTTATTTTTAATTTTATAGAAATAAGAGGCAGCTTATCATCTGTAATGAGTATTTCTATATCTGCAATCATTGATTTTCAGAAAAATCCATTTTTTCCCATAAAAAATCCTATAAAGATAGACAATATACACCTGGATATTTGAGGTACATTCTATGGTACAGTTAAAACGATCATTGGGTCTCCTTGAAGTGACGCTAATGAGCATCGGAGTCATTCTTGGTGCTGGGGTGTACGTTCTTATTGGTGAAGCTGCTGGGTTGAGTGGGAATGCGTTATGGCTTTCGTTCATCCTTGCTGCAATCGTTGCATCACTTACAGGTCTTAGCTATGCAGAACTCTCTTCACGTTTCCCTCATGCAGCTGCAGAGTTCATCTATGTGAAACATTCCTTTGGCCCACAATTCGCATGGCTGGTCGGATGGTTCATCATCGTAGGTAGCATAATTGGAGCGACGACCGTTGCCATGGGATTTGCAAACTATTTCTCTGCACTCTTCCAAACTCCCATCATTATCACCGCTTTTGTCCTACTAGCAATTTGTGGAGCAATCCTTATCATAGGAGTCAAAGAAAGCGCGATTATGACTATCATTTTCACTCTCATTGAGGCAATAGGGCTTGTTATCATCATCTACATCGGTATCCCATACTATGGGTCAGTAGATTACAGTGAACTCGCTAAAGGATTTAGTGGCATCATCCAAGCTGGAGTGTTGATCTTCTTTGCATACATCGGATTTGAAAGCATCACTCGTCTTGCTGAAGAAACGAAGAATCCTGAAAAAACAATACCACGGGCGATCATCTATTCTATTATCATAACTACGGTTTTTTATATCCTGGTTGGTATCTCAGCGGTCAGTGTCGTTCCATGGCAGGAGCTCGCAACTGCTAAAGCACCTCTTTCTCTCATAGCAGAACGTGTCTTTGGATCACAAAGTTTCCTTATCCTCTCAGTTATCGCACTCTTCTCAACTTTTAACACTACATTGGTCATGCTTCTCAGTGGATCGCGCATTGTCTATGGGATGGCACGAGAAAATGCTTTACCCTATGGTTTCACTGCATTATTAAAAATTAGACAAACACCGTGGATAGCTATTATAGCCTTAATGTTCGCTGCGATGTTTTTCCTTATTATAGGAGATATTGCTATTATCGCAAATCTTACCAATTTCACAATCTTTATCGTATTTCTTGCAGTCAATGCAGCTGTTATTTATCTTCGTTATAAGTCTCCACAAACTCAGAAGGGATTCAGAATTCCCTTTGCCATTGGAAAAATGCCGGTAATCCCTTTCTTAGGATTTTGTTCAGTAGCATTTATGTTGATTAGCCTTCCGCTTGAAGTTCTTGGTCTTGGTGCAATCCTCGGATTTCTCGGCATCTTGTTCTATTATCTATTTTCAATTCACAAAAAAAAGGTAAAGTGAAGAAGATAATTTTTTCCAAATAGGTTCTTAGAAAATCATTCAATCAAGTGTTTAAGGTTTAAGTGAGTTTTATTTTTAAAATGTAATATACGACGATGACTATTGTTCCCCGTGTCGCTCCAGCAAGGATGTTGATAAGCACAAATTTTTTTTTCGATAACGCTCGCTTTCCATTTTCTTCTGCATTTAAAATTGAAAAAAGATACAAAGGAAGTGTATCAA
>JADBLO010000138.1 GCA_014894395.1 Thermoplasmata archaeon | reverse complement strand
ATATACCCTAATAGGGAATACATAATATAAACATTACGGTCGCTTTCCACAGATATGGTTACAATTCCTCAGATGTTATTCCCTAATAAATTGAGGAGTTACAGTTAAAAATTATTTCACATACGGCAACTCAAAATGAAAATAGTCAACAATCAAACATCAAAGAAAATACTTCTATCACCGAAAGAAACAACCTGAATGATTTAAAAATTATTTCACATTCCGCTACTCAAAATGATATCGATGCGATAAAAAGTCGATGCGGTATTCGAGATCCGAATAAAAATTATAATGTAATTATTAATGGGCATGGTACGGGTTTCACACCACCAACTGAAGAAGAATACAAACAGATGGTAGGTTCCATTCAGATTGTCGAATATGCCCTACCTCAAGCCCCTCTTCGTTCTTCTGTAGATTTATCTTCTGATCATTGTTTTCCGGCCATTGGCAATCAAGGAGCTCAAGGATCTTGTACCGCCTGGGCAGCTACCTACTATGCTACGGGATATGTGCAAGCAAAGCTGCATAATTGGAACCTCGCATACCAAGGAAACACCGATCAATTGTTAAGCCCTGCATGGACCTATAACAAATGTAACTATGGAATTGATCAAGGATCCAGCATCTTTGCAAACATGGATGTCAGTCAAACTGTCGGTGTCTGTCGATTGAGCAAAATGCCATATGACGATACTGATTATATCAGTTGGGGAAACGAGAATGCTTGGCGAGACGCACCCCCGTATCGTGTGAATAACACATACACACTCCCCCTTGGTATCAATTCCGTTAAAGCTATCATTGCCGCTGGATATCCGGTCACGTTTGCCCTGGATGCCAATAGTTATGCTAATTTCGGAACCGACGATGTTCTTGGATCAAATGCGATGGGTTATTCTTTAAATCACGCAAATACGGTCGTTGGCTATGACGACTCAAAAGTTGATCATGAAACCGGCCAGGTTGGTGCCTTCAAAATCGTAAACTCCTGGGGACAATGGGGACCAGATTACAATGGATACTATTGGATAACTTATCAGGCATTCCTTGGTAGTTGGAATTTCGGAGGCCTTAATTGTGTTGACTGCCGATATGTGAACGACCATCCGAAACTCCTTGGTATATGGAACCTTAACCCACAGTGCGATCGGTCTGCAGACGTCGTATTAGGCATCGGCCCGCATAGCAATCCTGTTGAAACAAGAACTCCATGGTGGAGCGGTTCAGGCCACTCTATGCACCAATATCCTTCCTTTATGTGTCTTGATATCACAGAGTTTATGGATACATGGGCGATGAACGTCACCAGCTTTTACCTTCAAATCGGTGATGCAGCGACGGACGGGACCATTACCTCATTCAAAGTGGAATACTACGAAAACTCGTATACTCTTGGGAGTCTTTCATGCATATCTTCTGAGTCACCGGACACCCCAAAAAACACTCCGTGTTATGTAACCCTAGATTTTTTTAAAATATCCAGTGTTTATATCGGATCTCTTAACATTCATCAAACAAGTTGGGGCATTAGCCTTGCTACAATCCCGAATACAAATGTTCCAATTAATGGGGAACAGCTAGTATTTTACGCTGATTTTTACATGGATTGTCCTGGATCAGCAGATGATGGATATGTTGACATTAGTTTTTTAGATGGAACCGGTAGTGCCTCAGCGCATACAGGAACTCATCTTGAAGATACACTATTAATCTCCCACTTGATGGTACCTGGCCAACAAGTAACAATTAAACTTCATTTAAAATATACAGATTGGTGGGGCAGTCAAACTATTTATGAAATGACGAGTTATAATTCTGCAGCTACACTCCCTGCGACACCCCTAAATTTGAATGCGTATAATCCAACGAGAAAATCGATTGATTTATCGTGGACAAAGGGAATTGGGGCCGACAAAACAAAGATATTACGAAAAATTGGTGGATATCCTAATTCTCCTAACGATGGGACTCAAGTTTATTTTGGAACAGATTCTTCATTTAATGACACGGGTCTCACTTCATCAACAACGTATTATTATCGAGCATGGTCCTATTGGAGTACTATAAATAATAATTCTATCGGATATTCTCAAGATCAAGAAAAAACTCTGGCGAATATACCACCTATGTCGAACTTCACTTATTCACCATTTAATCCAACGACTTCTGATACAATCCAGTTTAATGAGACCTCAACCGACTTAGATGGAAACATTGTAGCATGGTCATGGAAATTTGGAGACGGAGCTATAACTACTCTTCCCAATCCAAGTCACAAATACACAAACAGCGGTGTCTATATGGTAACATTAAATGTCACCGACGATGATGGCGCACAAGGAACAAAATCCAAATCTATTTCGGTTAGTAATACCCCACCGATTGCTAACTTTAGTTATACACCATTGAATCCAAAAACAAGCGACACAATCCAATTCACAGATATATCCACTGATTCAGATGGAACGATTATCTCTTGGTTCTGGAGATTTGGTGATGGTAGCACTTCAACCCAACAGAATCCTGAACATCAATATTCAGATAACGTAGATTATACAGTCATTCTAAATGTCACGGATAATGATGGAGCAAAAAACACTAAAACAAATTCAATATCTGTAAGCAATACCCCACCTATTGCTAATTTCAATTTTGAACCAATCAATCCAACATCACAAGAGACAGTTTTTTTCAATAGTTCCGCCAATGATTCTGATGGAAGTATCTCGAACTACACCTGGGATTTCGGAGATGGAAATACCAGTTATAACCAAAAACCAAGAAATTTGTACTCAGATTATGGGACATATCTTATCACGTTGAATGTAACAGACAATGACGGTGGTACCGATACGATTCAGAAAACCATCCTCGTATCAATAAATTATCCACCAAATACTCCAAGTAAACCATCCCCAACAAATGGTTCAAGTAATGTTCCATTGTTTGCTAATCTGAGTTGGACTGGTGGTGATCCTAATTGGGATACAGTAACCTATGATGTTTATTTTGGAATAACAAGTTCGCCAGACAAGGTTACGAGTAACCAGTCTGATACAACTTACGATCCTGGAACAATGAACTTTACTACAACCTATTATTGGAAGGTTGTTGCGTGGGATGCTCATGGAGCCAATGCAACGAGCCCAATCTGGCACTTTACATCTCGGACAAATCATCTCCCCATTGCGATCCCTGATAATTTTAGTACAAATGAGGATACCACACTTTCAGTTTCAGCACCTGGTTTACTTGGAAACGATGACGATTCTGATGGCGATATGTTGACTGCGGTGAAAGTGTCTAATACCATTCATGGCTCGATTACGTTGAACAGTAATGGGAGTTTCAGTTATGTTCCTTCTGCGAATTATTATGGTATTGATACGTTCACGTACAAGGCTTATGATGGGTTCGTTTACTCTACTGTGGTGAACGTGACGATTACGATAAATTCAGTGAATGACCCGCCGGTGTTTGGAGCATCTTCTCCAGGGAATGGTTCTACAGTCAACCTGTTGGGTCTGACTTGGAGTATTCCAATAAATGATCCTGAAGGTGATCAGCTCTCCTGGACCATCCAATGTAGTAACGGACAAGTCAATAGTGGGACAGGTGCAACCAATGGAACCAAATTACTGTTACTTTCTGGACTTGCATATTCAACGACCTACAAGATTTGGGTGAATGCGACTGACCCAACTGGTAGCAATCAATTTACAAGAAAATGGTACACCATTACACCAAAAAGTTCCGATAGTGGAGGTGGTGGTGGCGGTGGTGGAGGAGGCGGTGAAGCACCACCAGCTGGTCCACAAAATAAAAAACCAGTTGCAAATGCTTCCGCTGGTGAACCTTACCAGGGATTTGTCAATTCAGAAATTCTCTTTGATGGTTCGAAAAGTTATGACGCGGATGGAAATATCACGAAATGGTTCTGGGTTTTCGGTGATCATACGAATGGAACTGGAAAAACGATTCGACATGTCTATTCAAAACTAGGGACGTACGATGTAACCCTTACAGTTACTGATAATGAAGGCGCAACAGATACTAATACAACAATCTGTGTGATAACACAACCAAACAGACCTCCAACAAAACCGATTATTACCGGGCCAACAAACGGTACGAAAAATAACATGTATACCTTTACTGCCGTTTCGTCAGATCTGGATAATGATACGATTAAGTACAGGTTTGATTGGGGTGAGCCTCTATCTCCATCAAGTGAATATTTACCAAATGGGACGAGTTTTACGGTAAATCACAGCTGGACAGCTGCGGGATGCTATAGCATCATCGTGACGGTTACTGATAATCAAACAGTGTCTTCGTCAAAAATCACGGTTTACATAAATGCGATACAAATAGGGAACATCGGCTATCTTACTGATGATAATGGTGATGGAATTTACGACACATTCTATAATGTTACAACCTCTCAAAACACTATAGTGGGTAAATCAGGGTCGAACTATCTCATTGATAGCAATGGAGATAGTAATTGGGACTATTCATTTAATACAACAAATGGACTTGCAACATACCATCTACAAAAAACACCAGGTTTTGAACTTGTCTTTGTCCTGTGTGCAATTGCGATCGCAATAATTCTGTGGAGAAAGAAACGAAGCGTATAGATTTTTAAAGATGTTATTATTACGAAATAAAAGAGTGGAGGCAAAGGCATAATGAAAAAAACAATGATTGTAATAGGGATTTGTCTTTTATCGACATTATCGCTTCTCAGTGGATGTGAGGATGTCTCCAAAAAAATTACTCCACTTTCGATAGTATCATTTACTATAGAGCCAAACACAATTAATCAAGGTGAATACGCCAACCTCAACTGGACTATCGTAGGCGCTTCTTCAGTCAACATCGACAATGGAATCGGGAATGTTACTCCTTCTGGAAATCGGATTATACGACCTACGCAGACAACAACATATATCTTGATTACATCGAACGCAACAAATACAAAGAGTGCAACAGCTACAATCACTATAACACCTCCACTAATCGCTATCGGCGATTGCGCTGATGTCAATTACATTGAGAGATACGCATCGAATAACACGATTTTTAATTCATCAGGTGGAACGCCACTTAAAATATTTGTCAGTTACAATAAAAGCATCACATCCCCAAAATCAGGATATTCAGCAGATATAATAGAAGGATTTTTGGATGGACTTATTGGGATGCAAGAAGGTCAAACAAAAATAATTGGTCCTATCCCTCCTGAAAAAGCTTATGGTAAAAAGCTTACTGCAGGGTCGATATTTACTACTCAGTACACTGCTTTCGGGATGAACCAGACAGTAGAAGTGACTAAATATACCAGCGAATATCTGAGCTTGAAATGGATAGGGATGGAGAACCTTGGTAATTTTACCATGCCACAACTGGTTATTAACAACCTGCAAAGCACCAATGAAAAAGAGATGGTCATTTATCCACCGCCCTATTATATCTGGGAAAACGCTACCTCAATCATCAGCATCGCTGATGATGGTGTAACCGTCAGGACAACGCCTACAAGAAGCACGAGTCTTTCCGATGTTGTAAAAGATGTGCGATATGGTGAAAAACAAATGCTGATTTTCCCAAATGCAACGACTGCATCATGGGATGATAATACAATAACTGTTACCTGCTCGCCAAAGGTAGGTACGAATTATTCTTTCGAGACCAAAGGTAATACTGGGATGATAAATGTCATAGTATCTGTTAGAACTATTACTGGTGATAAAATTAACGTCTCTATTGTCAATGATCAGAGCCCAGAGCCAACATATTTGGACGTCTACAAGATATTAACATTCAGCAGGAACTACGTCATGCCTCGAGAATACAACAATATCCCGCCCATGTACATCTCCTATTTCTATGCAGGGGATATTGAGAACGCTGGATACTCCACAGGCCCACTCGCTGGAGAATCTGTAACATTAGAAGTAACAGTTGAAAAAATATACAAAATAATTAAGTAATACGAAAAACTGGAAGGTGGAGACAAAGGTTATGCAAAAACACTGTAGGAAATGCAATAAAGAATTAGACTCTCTTGTCCCATTCCAATGTAGGCATTGTAATTATTATTTCTGTGAAGAACATAGATTACCTGAAAATCATAATTGTATTAATATGAAAACTAGTGATGATTATTGGAGGGGAAGAAAGAAAAAGTTACACGGTATAACTGAAGGACAAAGTGACTCACAGCAAATTCCTATCAGACACAGTCCTGAAGAATATAGGGGAAAAATAAATAAAAAATATAATTTCTTATCAAATTTAAAATACAAATGGAATAACTTCAAAAATAGATATAAAAAGAGACCAGGTAGCAAGATTAATCTGCCTATCGGTTTTATTTTAGGTTTATTCGTCCCGTTGTTCATCGCTTTACTTATAATGTATTTATTGGAACCTGGTATGACGTATATATCTCAATTTTTTGGGACTAATAATACCATCCAATTTCTTCTATTATTTTTGCTAGTACCTGCGCAAGTTCAGTCAATTGTACCTTGGATAGCATGGATTGTCGCTGGTTTTATTGGTGGTTATTTATCAAAGAAGATTCTAATTCCATTCATTTCTATGTATGTGCTTATTTGGCTGTTCCTCTTTATTTTTCAAGGTAACCTAATTCAGCAGCAATTTTCAATGATAGGAATTCTAGGACTTGAACAAATAATTATCCAGGTTCTTGTGGTCAACATTATATTTTCTGTTCTTGCTTTTGGATTTGGTGGTTGGATTGGTGCAAGTATTGGTAGTGGTTATCATCGTTCGCATTATGCTAAAAAATCTACTATTATTGCCGCGAGCGTGGTCGTTGTAATTTTAATTATTACGGGTCTTTTTTACGCGGGATTCTTTAAGGGAATCAATTTAGGAAGTAATGATAGCTATAAATTAGGTGACTCAGTAGTTGATGGAAATATTCAATATACATTTGTATCGGCAGGCTGGGAAAAATACTCAGACTATAATCCCGACGAATTTTTTTATTTTGAAGTCAAAGGAACAAACCCCCTTCGGGGAAATTACTGACGGCTTACGCTAGCTGAGATGTAGTT
>JADBLO010000096.1 GCA_014894395.1 Thermoplasmata archaeon | reverse complement strand
GGCTGATGTTAAACTTATGAATATGGTCAAAGGAAAAGTGAATATCCTTGTAGACTTAAATCAATTTGGAAAGGCATCTCCCGAATCAAGAAAAATATTTAAAGAAATAAGTGAGTATGAGAAAACCGGGAAAGTTGCCATTTTCGGAACGCATCCAGTTGCAAGAGTGCTTGCATCTTTTGTTATGGGAATTACCAAAAAGAAAGATATGCGATTTTTCAAGACCAAGGAAGAAGCTTATGCATGGTTGAAGGAATGAGCCATAGATAAACTCAGATGAAGGGAAGAAAAATGGAAAAAAAAGTAGAAGTCAAGCAAGTAAGTGAAAGAGAAATCTGGGTAGGAGAAAATAGAATGTATCTTGGTGAGGATAATATACTATATATTACACTTGTTGGTGAAATGGATGAGAAAATGGCAATTGCATTTATAGAGGCTGTTCAAAGACTTGAGAACATGGTCGATGGAAAAGTGAATCTCTTTGCAGACATCAATAAAGCTGGAAAGCAATCGCCAGTAGCGAGAGAGCTATATAGAGAACGGACTGAGACGAGTGAAAAACTTGGTAAGGTTGCTATATTTGGATTGCACCCAGTTGCAAGAGTGCTTGCCTCTTTTGTTATGGGAATATCTCAAAAAAAAGATATGCGGTTTTTTAAGACAAAGGAAGAGGCTCTTGCTTGGCTGAAAGGGGACGAGTAATGGATAAACCTTTAGAAAAAGACCGTATAAGTGAAATAATTGAAGGAATTACGAAAGTTGCAAGAGGAGATTACTCTATCCAGATTGAGCTTTCTGGTAAGAACGACGATCTTGATTCACTTGGTATGGGCATCAATATGATGATAGATGACATCCGTGAATATATCATCGAGCTCAAGCGTTCAGAGGAAAAGCAAATAGAAGCACAAAAAACTCTTGAGAAAAAAGTTAAAGAAAGAACAAGTGAACTCGATGAAAAAGTTGCTGAACTGAGAGAAAGTGAGATTGCAACTCTTAATATCCTGGAAGATCTACAGAAAACGCTGGAGGACTTAGGACAATCAAAAAACAAAATTGAACAGCAGAATATTCAATTGAAAAAACTCGATAAAATCAAATCAAACTTCCTCAACATCACCTCACATGAACTACGGACGCCAATGTCAACAATCAAAGGATATAACCAAATGTTGTTAAAAGGAAATCTTGGAACAATCAATGAGGAACAAAAACATTCCTTGGAGGTTATCTTGCGGAATTCAAATCGTCTGGATCGTCTCATCCAAGATATTCTTGATATTTCACGGCTGGAATCTGGGACGATGAGATTTGTTACTGAAAAAATAGATGTTACAAAAATGGTAAAAGAAATCGCTGAAACCATGCAGGCCTCCGCAGATTTAAAAGGAATAAAAATTAACGTAGAAACGGGAATAGATGTCCCTGAATTAACTATTGATATAGACCGGATTACACAAGTTGTTGTCAATCTTTTAAACAACGCTATAAAGTTCTCGCCAGATGACTCAATGATACATATCAAAGCAAGAAAAGAAAAGGAAGATGTTTTGTTTGAATTTCAGGATTACGGCAGAGGCATACCTGAAGAACATCATAAGAAAATCTTTCAGACTTTCTATCAAGTAGATTCTGATGCAGATACAAAATTTGGTGGAGCAGGCCTTGGTCTTGCGATTTGTTATGGCATTATTATTGCTCATGGTGGCCGTATTTGGGTTGAAAGCACGGGGAAACCTGGAGAAGGCAGCACATTTCGGTTTACCTTACCGGTTGAATCTGTTATCAATATCGAAGAGCGTTTTAGAGGAGCGGATGTGTTTGGTTTGGAAAAAGGATGAAACGAAATCGTGAACTATCTGGTTTTCATAAATTTTTCAACTGCCTACCCAAAAAATATATATATTATGTAATGCTTTTGTAATTTTAGCGTAATTTAAATTTTAAGGTGGCGATGAGGAGAAAAGCACAGAGAAAATTTGTGAAAAATAAGAGAGGAAGTTCTACTCTCATTACCATGATATTAATTGTTCCGATATCGGTTGCACTATTCTCATCTGGATGAGCAATGAAATTAGTTTAACAGGATACCCTCGCATATGCATCCCACCGTCATGTTAGACTAATTTCATTGCACGCATAAAATGAACAGAAAGCATATCACAATTATGTAAAGACATTATGATTTTATTATTGTAAGGAGAAACATGCAAAAAAAATTGGTATTCTTTTTAGTTTTTTTAATGGTGTCTTCATTTGTATTTGTTTTTCTATTTGATACGGCAAATGCCGCAGGGGTTACTATTTTTGTCGATGGTGACAATGCTGTGGGTCCTTGGGATGGTTCATCGGGTCATCCATTTCGGTTTATTCAGGATGGTATTGATGCAGTAATGGAAAATGGTACTGTATATGTTTTTGCAGGAATATATCGCGGGAATATAGTTATCAATAAAACTATCAATGTAAATGGTAGTGGTAAAGGTAATGTGATTATTGATGGCTGTGGAGTTGAAGATGTTGTGAATATTTCTGCTGATCATGTGACTATACGTGGTTGTACAATCAAAAATGGCACCTGCGGTATTAGAATATATAATTCGTCTGGTAGTATGATTACGGAAAACACTATTCGAGATGCAGAGTACGGTATGTTTTTAGGAAGTGTTTTTAACAACGTTATTTATAATAATAATTTCTTGAATAATACGCATAATGCGTATGATCTGGGGAGTAACTCCTGGGATGCTGGTTATCTCCACGGTGGAAACTATTGGGATGATTATGCTGGCGTGGATCGTGATAGGGATGGGTTTGGCGATACCTCCTATCGTATAGGTGGTGCTGGTAGTCTTGATAAGCATCCGTTGATGAAACCGTTTACGGTGCCACCTGTCGCTGATTTTAGTTATTCTCCTCTGACTCCTACTGATTTACAAATCGTGACTTTTAATGATATGTCGACTGATTTTAATGGCTATATTGTTTCCTGGTTTTGGGATTTCGACGATGGGAATACGTCTACGTTGCAGAATGCGACACATCAGTATGTTGATAATGGATCGTATATTGTGACTTTGAGTGTTGTTGATGATGATCAAGCAGTAAATAAGGTTTCTAGGAAGATATCCGTGTTAAATGTCGGGCCTACCGCTAAATTTACATTTTTTTCGCCGTTTCTTCCAAAGATTAATGATACGATACTGTTCACCGATACATCAATAGATACTGATGGAACAGTGGTTTCTTGGAGTTGGGATTTTGGAGATGAAGCAACTTCGAATGTGAGGAGTCCTGCTCATAATTATTCCGCTGGAGGAACATACCAGGTATCCCTAAGGGTTACCGATAATGATGGAGTGAGTGATACAGCAACAGAATACGTTACCATCTTTATTTCAACCTCCCCTGGTGAAGATTTACAGAAATCCCCTTTATTTGATTATGTTATTTTCACATTTTTGGGGATAGCAATTGTTGTTATCATTTTGGTAATAAGAAAATATGCTTAAAAAATTCTTGTAGCAAGAAAATATTTTGAGGTAAAGCACGTAATACCTAAGATATTCTAGGCTTCACTCTGTTATACCATTGTTCCTTGGGGGTACGTATCTGTATCAGTTTTTTCTTTCTAAAATATAATCGTAATTTTTCATCCGTTACTATTTTATATTGGCAAGATATTCACTACGAATGTAATGTTCTAGCATTACAGTCATTAGTATAAAAAACAGGTACTGATAGAGGATGGGATTCATCAGATGGATAGTGTATTATTAATTGAGACTGTCAAGAAGATTTCTGTTTTCCCCAAATACAAAAAGTTGTTTTTTGGAGGCTTCAATGAAGGACGAACCTGAGATTATAAAAATACTTCGAAAAGAGGAAATACTAGGGAAAAAAGAGGAAACACCTCAGGAATTAGAGCTCGTTACATGCTCAAAGGATATTTTTAATAAAAAACCTGTTGGATCCGGAAAAGTTATTTCAGATATTCCCGTCACCGACAACCCTGATTTTAAATTTATGGATGCTGTGGAACGGCAACTAGAAAATATTCTTGGGATAAAGACAATAGATGCAGATTTGGATCAGACGGATGACCAAGAGTTCCACACGAGGTTGATTAGAGAAAACGATACTGCGGTGGTCCGAGGAGAAGCAATAGGGCTTCAAGAAATACAGCAGGTAATAGAACCATCTGAAAAAACCAAAGAATTACAAATGCCCTCCATAGAGGAAACTACAGACGAATCGAAAGATTTCTTATCGAACGACCAACAAGAGCCGCAGAAAAAAAACAGCAAGAAGGCAGACGACGAACGAGCAGGTTTTGGATGGAAAGGCCTTGGAAGCCGGGTAATCAAGTTTGATAATAATAGTAAGACCTACGTCTATGAGGTACATGAGCCTCAGCTGGAAAAAAAGGAACAAGAAATAAAAAACAAACTCATTGAGTTGTTTGAATTACGTTCTACTATTGATGTTTTTGAAATCAACACCGCTGAAAAAATAACAATGCTTAATGAATCATTACAAAAAATTATTGTTGATGGCCATATTAAACTAAACGAGACCTCCAAAGATAAAATTTTTTACTATATTTTTCAAGAGTTTGTAGGATATGGTAAAATCGATATATTGATGCATGACGAAGGTATTGAGGATATCTCTTGTGACGGTCCCAATATCCCCATTTTTATTTATCATAAAACATATGAATCGATAAAAAGCAACATCGTCTTTGAAAATCCTGATGAATTGGATTCTTTTGCTGTGAAATTGGCTCAGATTTGCGGTAAACAAATCTCAATTTATGAACCAATTATCGATGGGAAACTTGCTGATGGGTCTCGGCTATCGGTAATGTTGGCGAAAACCGTGACGCCATTTTCAACTTTTACTATTAGGAGATTTCGAGAGGATCCCTTCACTCCAATTGATTTGATTAATACCGGCACAATGTCATTGGAGATGGCCGCATATTTCTGGCTTGCTATTGAAAATGGTGCGTCTATTCTCTTCTGTGGGGGTACCGCTTCTGGGAAGACATCAACATTGAATGCTTTTGCACTTTTTTTACCAGCTGCATATAAGATTTTTTCCATAGAGGATACCCGAGAGGTGATGCTCCCCCATGAGAACTGGATAGCGGGCACTACAAGAACTGGTTTTTCTCAATCTGCAGAACATAAAACTAGTAAAGATATTGATATGTTTGATCTTACTCGAGCTGCACTACGTCAGCGGCCACAGGTCGTAATAGTAGGTGAGATACGTGGGCAAGAAGCCTATGCTCTTTTCCAAGCTATGGCAACAGGTCATATTTCATATTCAACAATTCATGCAAGTGATATTCATACGTTGGTTCAAAGGTTAGAGAACCCCCCTATTTCTTTACCAAAAGCACTCCTCACATCCCTTAATCTTGTCGTGTTTTTAAAATCTACCGTTATAAATGGTAAACCTGCACGAAGAATCACCAATGTTATCGAAATAATCAAAATGGACTCTAGTACGAACAAACTAATTTTTACACTCCCTTTTTCATGGGTTTCAGAATCAGAGGACTATTTTAAGAAAGAAGCAAAAAGCATATTACTTGATAGAACTAAAAATAAGAAAGGATGGAGCGATGAGCAGCTCGTTTCTGAGTTCAAAAATAGAATTATGGTATTAGAATGGATGAGAAAAAATAATCTACGCTCCTATAAGGAAGTCGGAAAGGTTGTGACAGAGTATAGCCAAGATCCAGATGTTGTATTAGAAAAGGTAAAAGGCGGTTCTGAATGAAATCCTCAAAATATTCAAACTTCTGCCTATGGAAATTTGATAGATTTTTTTCAATAAAAACAAAACAGCGGTTCCAAGAAAAAAACATAACATTAAAACAAGCCGATATCAACATGTTATATCAGGAATACTTCTCGATGTTTTTGATGACTATGCTCCTGGGGTTTATACTAACCATTATCCCATCTTTACTACTGTATCTCTTCTTCTCTTCTACGAATACTCTCCTACTCGCGATTCTTTTACTTACACTTGTGCCGCTGAGTATATGGGGGATGTGTCAATACATCCCACACTCTTATATCAAAAAAAGAGCCGCAAATATCGATAGATTCTTACCCTATGCAGTGAATTTTATCAGCACCATGGCAATAGCAGGTGTTTCACCTGCAGATATCTTTCGTTCTTTTTCAACAATCGATATCTATGGTGAAGTACAAAAAGAAGCAGAAAAAATCATCAAAGAACTCGATGTCATGGGGATCGATACGATTACTGTGTTAAAACACTCCCTTGAAAACACTCCTTCAAAAAAATTCAAATCGTTTCTCCAAGGAATAATTGGCGCTATTCAATCAGGCAGTGATCTTCATATTTACTTAACAACCATTGTAGATCAGTACATGGCAGATGAATTTTTAGCAAGAAAGAAAAACTTAGATACTCTTGGCGTTCTTGCAGAAACATTTGTCACCACGCTTATTGCATTTCCGATATTTCTCGTAATCATTATATCCGTGATGGGGTTTTTTGGCGGTTCCTCAAGTTTCACTATAGAGATTTTATTTATTTTTTCATTCTTGGTTCTGCCACTAGCATATGGCGGATATTACGCTCTCATAAGATCAACAAGTATAGAAGAAATAAGAAACCCTCATTCGAAGAAAAAGCGTTCTGTTAAAGAGTTTTATAAAAAAAACAGATCATTTATTTTAATTCTGCTTCTTTCGACAAGTTTATTGCTTTCTTTTTACTGTATTATTTATGTATTTAGTTATTACAAATACGTGAATTTTACTACGTACTTCTTTTTTGATATTTTTTTCCTATCAGTGCTGGTTCTCATAGGGCCTGTTACCTTCTATTGTCATAAACAAGCGCAAAAGCAGCGAGAACTTGAGAGGAGATTACCAGATTTTGTGGTTGAAATGGGAAACTGTATCTCCTCAGGGATGACCGTCTTTGATGCAATAAAAATTGCATCAAAAGGCCATTATGGGAACTTAACCCCTGAAATACAAAAAATGAAAGCTGAACTATCTTGGCATATGCCAGTAACAAAGGTTTTTGATAATTTTGCTGACCGGATGAGATCAGCCATCATTAAAAGAATAGTTGTCTCGATAAATACCGGACTAATAATGGGAGGTATGACATCGAAAGTTTTTATGGCAGCAGCAAAGGAGATCAAGCAAATTAATAATATTGAAGAACAGAGAAAATCAGAAATGTCTACCTATACCACTGTAATTATAATGAGTTTTTTTGTGTTCCTCGGAATAATTATGGTACTTAATAATACACTGTTTGCCTCATTTTTCAAGAGCCAGAAAAGTACGGTGGAAATGGCTGGCGTAATGATGAATACGATAGATCCAATGGCATTAAAATACGCGTTGTGTTCATTTGTTTTTGTTCAAGGTATTGGTGCAGGTATGATTGGGGGATTCATGATGGATGGTAAACTTTCTTCAGGGCTTCGGTACAGTTTTGTTCTTGGTGTGATATCACTTTTTGTTTTTAAATTTTTATTTTAAAGAGTGGATAATGGATATGAAAATAAAATGGAAAAAATCGGATGATGCGGTCTCGGAAGTCATTGGAGCTATTTTAATGGTAGGAATAGGTGTAGCACTTTTCGCCATATTGTATTTCATTGTTATGTCCTATCCATTTACGCCGTCATCACCTTCTGTAGACATTGTTGGAATAATTGAAGGTAATAATATAATACTAGAACATCGTGGTGGAGATTCACTAGGTCTAGATGCAACAGTCTCATTCGTGGTAGGGGGGACAAGGAATAGTGCGACAGTTGGTGATTATTTAATTGATTCAAATGGAAATAATCGATGGAATGTAGGTGAGCGGCTAGTCATCCCATATGGGGATATGACAAATTTGCAAGTCGAGGCTACAGTAGTTGATATGGATAGCAATTCCATAGTGATGATGGGAGTTCTCCAGGAGGGAGAAACAACGAGTATTCCTCCACTAAATACATTTGTTAATCCGATTAGCCCCTACGTTCAAACATCTCCTTCACTGACTGTGAATGCTACTGGTGATTCTAGGTTGAATAACGTTACACTTTATTATCGTTGGAGTGATGATAACATCAGTTGGAACGGTGGATATGACTATGTTAACAGCAATACTAGCAATGTTGATGGTGTTGCAGATGTAGGAAATGAAACTAATTTTGTTAATTGTCAGGATGTAGCCCCAGATACGGATGTAATGACAATACAAGAAGCAGACAAAGGATTATCAAGTGTTAATGAAGCTTTATACGTTAATTACTTCACTTCTACTACATTAGATTGGTTTGTTGCAGGGACTTTCCCTTATCTTAATTCGATTGATGTTGGTAGCTATGTTAGATCCAATAAAAATAATGATGTTATACGATGGTTTACTTTTGCTGACACTGCATCCTCTGGTGATAGTCTTAGTGTTAAACTTGGTATTTATGTTTTTATGAATGCTACTCATAATGATAATGTAGACTGGGAAATTGATACGAATGGTGATAATACTTATGAGTTCACTGGATCGTTTGTAATACCCACAAATGGATGGTATTTTACTACGCCCATTAGTGGATTGAATACTCACGCTGCGGTCAATTCAGCACGTGTTTCGCTTATACATAAAAAGGGCGGTGACAATCTATATATTGATGCTTGTTGTCTTAATGTTACTCGTACAGCCATACATAACTATAATCTTGATTTTGAGTATCAATGGACAGCTACTACTTATAATTGGGTGAACAAAAAAGTATGTTTCTATGTTGCTTCGCATAACGGGACCGAGAACCTACTTGTGAACTATTGGACTGGATCAGCCTGGTCATCACTCGGCACGATTACAATCACCGGCTGGTCTAATTTTACGGCAACGGGACTTACCTCATCCACATATACTATACAGCTGAAAGGTGCCACAGAATCAGTAGATACGATTAAGGATATTTGGAATATCGACGTGATCATGCTTCATTTATGGAATACTACGAGTGGTCCACACGGGCAAAATTGGATCAAATGGCCGAATGCATTGAACCCTGACTTAAATAGTCCATGGAGTTGGAACTTTAACTTCCCCAAAGGGCTGGGATATTATGAGTTTTACAGTATAGGAAGGTATGCTGGTACTGTCGAGGGCGCACCTGCAAGTGCTGATGCGAGATGTAGGCATACTTGAGGAGAATTGAGATGAGGATGAACCAGAGATGGCGTTCGGATAATGCCGTGGCAGGCATCATTACTGCAATATTAATTGTAGGACTCATTGTCATTGTTATTTCATTAATACAAACCACGTACGTGCCAAAATGGATGAAGCAGATAGAAGCAGAGCACATGGGTGACGTAGAAGATCAGTTTTCTTTGTTAAAATCTGCAATAGACATACAAACTGCAACTGGGCAAAAAACACCAATGTCGACATCCATAACTCTTGGAAATAAAGAAATACCTTATTTCTCAGCTAGCAGAGCATTTGGGTCTCTAATGATTTTATCAGATGAATGTACAGTGACAATCACAAATAGCTCAAACAACTTTTCGTATTCACTTGGAATCATAAAATATTCATCGAGAAATGTATACTTTCTTGATCAATCTTACATTTATGAAGCGGGATCTGTAATATTGAATCAATCTGAAGGAAATGTGATGTCCATAAAACCTTTTTCCGCAATAAAAAACGTAAATGTTAGCATCACCTTTGATATTGTAAACATCACAGGAGTTGGTGGAAGAACATCTGCAGGTGGATATGGAACATATCCAATACGAACAGAGTTCGTTAGTTCTCATACCGTGGTAATGAACGATGTTGATAGCATCACAATTGCCACTAAGTATCCAAATGCTTGGCATGTAGCGTTTAACAGTACTTTAATAAAATCTGCTGGGCTTAGATATGGTCCCGATTTTTCAGTGGCGGATACTACTGGCGAAGTAACTATAGAATTCCATGTTGGAGTCACCGTTAATCTCGCTCTAAACGTCATAGAAATTAATGCGCAAATAGCCCCTGGATGGATTGAATAAAAAAAATTGTGTTCAAGTCCAACAATCTCATTTCGACAACGGTTGTTTAAATCTGGTTTGAGGATCACTATAAATATGAATTATTTGGTTTCCATCCCACCAAAAACCTCCTGTTTTGGATAAACAATCATACCATTATCGGAAATTTTCATTGCAACAATTCTCTCTTGATGTTTTGTACCACGCATTTTCAAAACTTCAATTGCTCTTTGTCTCGTGCTCTCTCTTTTAATATTGTACAAAACAATCACTCCATCAGCTAAGAACTCCTCAACACCTGTTTGTGAAAAAGTTTCCGGCATCTGTCTAGTCTCTGTTATAAAATAATTTGTACTCCCAATTTTTTCAAAAAACCTGAACAGTCGCTCGGCATAGAACCTGTAAGAACCTTCTTTCCCCATAAATGCCGAGGCAATTGCTGTAAGTGAATCAATGACAACAAAATCAGGTTTATATCCTTCTTCCAAAGTTACTGGCTCTAACTGTAAAAGTTGGCTGTCCTCTTCTTTTGCAAACATAGCATCATCGCTACCTTTTTCAGATAAATAATGTATATCGCTAGGTAGATACCTCTTGATTTTTAGGTTACCTGATGCTAGAAGTTTTTCTGGATTCCAACCAAAATCCTCCATATGTTCCATTAATCTTTTTTCAGATTCTTCAAAACTCATGTAAAAACATTTTTCCCCACGTGAGACATGGTACTCAAGTGTTTGTAGACAAAAAATAGTTTTTCCTGAACCCGTACCCCCAGCAACTAGAATATTAGAACCTTTTGGTATACCATTTTCAAATAGTTCATCAAATCCGGAAATACCTGTTAAAACATATTTTTTCGTCTTTTTATCTTTCTTCAAGTTCTCAGTGGTATGTTGTATTTTTTGCTTTAAAATCTGACCGCCTTGTTCTATAACTTCATTTTTTCCTAATTTCTTTTCTATATTCGCCTTGATTTTTAACATATCAAAAATATTATTTTGTTCACTCTTTTCTTGCGTCATTTTCACTCAATTTCCATAACAACTTTTTCAAAAAAATGGGCCATTTTTTTAATTAGACTATCATTCTTTACTTGTGTTGATAAAATAACAATTTTTGCATTATTCACTGAGGCATTTTCAAAAATAGATTGAATGAACCTTAAAACAATATCTTCTTTATTGTAAATTTTAAAAATACTAAAACCATATAAAACAAGCCATTTCTCACCAGGTATGCTTTCAAAAAATTCAGAGATAGCTATTTCTAAACTGGTTAAATCATTTGGCTCTTTAATAAATAAAACATTCTCTTGGTCGCTGACATTACCTCCAGCTAACTGTGTAATGCAATCAATAAATAAAATATTATTTATCTTTAGCCCATCCTTTTTTAAATTTGATACTAATGAATTATATGTATTAGTTAAATTAAGGTAAATAATAGGTTTATCTTGAAGAGTTTTTAAAATATCATTTACTGTTATTCGTAAGGATTTCTCATCCTCAACTATTAGCACACTTTCATAATTTTTAAGCTCAATCATTTTTTTATTAGTAGTAACAATCTCTTCCTGCACCTTACAACACCATCAACAATATTTTTTATATTTTATTTGCTTAAATCTACTGTTTTGTCAACAAATTGCTCCAATTGATCTGCGAATTCAGGGTCAAGTTCTTTTTCTGTAGAAAGTAGAATCCCGTTTAAATTCAAAACCCGCATCTTTCCTGTGAGAAAATGCAGAAACTTTGATACAGTCTCTGCCTTGTTATAAATCAACAATGTACTCATGGAATCAACAAACAACGATATATTCTTCGATGGTATTGCGCTCACGATCTCATCTATTGCTATTGTAATATTTGTCAAATTCTGTTGGTTTTCTAAAAATAAACATTTCTTTTCTTCTTTTTCCGATCCTAATGTTTTTGTTATACAGTCTATGAAGAACAATTTGTCTGTGTTGATGTTGTTTTTCTCTAAAATTTTTATTAACACTGAATAAGGTCGGTTTAAGGTAACATAAACGCCAACAGCGTCTTCTTGTTTTAATACTTCGTTTAGGATAGCTATATTTTTCGCTAGATAATCTTCGGTGTTCATTACGAATAACAGTAGCCAGTGGTCTGGTAAATCTTTGAATGCATTTTTTATCTTTTTTATATGTTCTGTTTTCATTTCAACATCTTTCTGATTCTTTCTCTTGTTTCTTCCTCTGATTCTTTTTTCTCCATGATTTTAAACAGACATTTTTCATTGCCCAGTATCTTGCAGTGCACTTCGTCCCCAACAACTTCTTTGTGGAAGAGCTCAGCAACTCTTAGAATCGATTTTTCATAGATTTGCACCTAAGGCGATTGCTTGTTCAGCAGCAACCAATACAAACCAATCTGATTCACCGCTTCTGTAAATTGGTTGAAATCCACAGGTTTACGAATATAGCTGTTTGCACCGAGACGATAAGATTCTATAATGTCTTTCTCTTCGCTGGATGATGTCAATATTACAACAGGTATTTTTTTCGCTTCTGGATGCGACTTTATTCTTCTTAACACCTCAAGACCATTTATCCTGGGTAACTTGAGATCAAGAAGAACCACCAATGGACCAAAACATTTAAGCGTT
Source organism: Thermoplasmata archaeon (assembly GCA_014894395.1). Taxonomy (GTDB): domain Archaea; phylum Thermoplasmatota; class E2; order DHVEG-1; family DHVEG-1; genus SM1-50. Next base: position 24,139 of record JADBLO010000096.1, on the reverse strand, counting down.
TCACTATCAACAGAGCCAAAAAGATATTCCAAGGCCTCTACGCCATCTCTCGCTATTTTTATTTTATTTTTTATATTGTGTTTTTTTAATGCGATTATTGCTAATTCTTCATCATTAGCATTATCTTCTACCAGCAATATTTCTATCTCTATGTCCATTTTTACCACACCTATTACAACCTATTTTACATCATTTATCAATCTTCAACATGCGTCTTGGAAGGCAGAGTGAAACAGAATTCTGCTCCTTTATCAACCTCTCCATTGGCCCATATATTTCCGCCATGTTTTGATACTATCCTTTCCACGGTTGTAAGACCTATTCCAGTACCCGAGAACCTTTCATCCGTTTGGAGCCGCTGGAAAGCCTTGAACAATTTATCCTTATATCTCATATCAAAACCTATACCGTTATCTTTAACATAAAATTGAATATGATCCTCTTTCTGCTCACTTCCAATCTCAATACGAGCCTTTTTTCGATCGATAGTGAATTTAATTGCATTTTGAAGAAGATTAGAAAAAACAACCTTTAGCATTTCTTTATCTGCTTCAACTTCCCCTAATGGATTAACAATAAATTCAATGTCTCTATCCAGTTCAACCTCACGATACGCCTTTACAAGATCATTAACGATACTTTCAACATTTATCTTCTCGTATTTTATCTCGCTCCTGGTGACCCTTGAGAAACCTAGGAGATCATCGATTAATTGGCCCATTTTTTTAGCTCCTTCACTAATTCGATCGAGATAATGTCGCATCTCCTCATTGACTTTATCTCCCTGTGTATCCATTAACACTTGGGCGAAACCACTTATAGCTCGAAGTGGTGCACGAAGGTCATGAGAGACAGAATAAGCAAAACTGTCCAGATTTTCGTTGATCATCTCAAGATCCTTTGTACGTGTTTCGATTTTTTGATGAGCTTCATGAAGTTTAACTTCCATCTGTTTGCGTTCGGTGATGTCGCGCCCCACACCCAGGATGGAAACCGGCTGACCGTCTGCGTTTCTGATGACTGTGAAGCTGTTTTCGCTCCAAAGCGTAGAGCCGCTTTTGCGATAGAACTCTAGCTCCAACAAGACCGAGATTTTGGCGTTCTTATCGGCCAGTCGCTCCGGGGTCAGCTCTTGCGCCAGCTTGTCTCGCGTATACGCGAACGAAGCCGGAGCAAGCTGCTTATCAAGGGGCAGCGTCTGTAATTCTTCAAGTGTGTAACCGCGCAAGCGTTCCACTAGAGGGCTGATAAAGGTCGTGCGCAGATTCATGTCCATGAGCCAGACCGTGTCGTTCATGTTTTCGGTAATCAGGCGGTACCGCTGCTCGCTCTCCTGCAACGCTATTTCAGCCTGCTTGCGCTTAGTGATGTCCACCACCACGACGTGGCACACTTCGCGCTGCCCATCCTTTGTGATGGCTTCAATGTACACGAAAAGCGGAGTAGACCCATCTTTCTGGAGCGTGACTTCGCAGGTCTTGTTGCTCCCGCTCGTAAATACATCATCAAGGAAGGCACTGAAAGTTGTAAGTGACTGGGCGGAAACAAATACTCCAAAGCGTCGTTTGATCAGTGCGTTGCGCTCTATGCCCAGCAGGTTCACCCCGGTCAGATTGACCTGATGGATCGCGCCGTCACGCGCCAGCGTAAAATAACCGATGGGGGCAAAGTCGTACAGGTCGGTGTACTGGCGCAGCCCCGCCTCCACTTGTGCGCGTGATTGCACCAGTTCTTCATTCTGCATCTCCAATTCGATCTGGTGCACTTCCAGTTCGTGGACAAGGCGCTGGGGGTCGGGCTCCGTCGCGGGATGAGCCGCGGTTTTCTTCTTGCGCTCGCTCAACTTTACTTCCGCCTGGCTGCGCAGTTCGGCGGCGTCGAGCGGGGTGGCGGGTTTCTTTTTCATGGCCTGTTCCTTTCACTATTTCCTATCTAGCTCCTTGCGCAAGCGCGCTTCGGTGGCGCGCAGCTCCGCCTCCAACTTCTTGGAAGCGGTAATATCTGTGAACGTGATTACCACACCGTCAATCATATTCTCCAATGTGCGGTACGGCAGAATGTTGGCCGCGAACCAATCTCCATGGGGGGTGGGAATCTGTCTCTCCACTTTGATCAGCGTCCGCAGGACTTGATGCGCGTCATCAGCCAGTTCGGGGTAGAGCAAAGCCGAGGCGATATCGGTGATCGGTCTGCCCACGTCGCCGGGGATCAACTTGGTGATTTTGCTCGTCTCGCTGGTAAAGCGCCGCACGGACAGGCTGGTATCCAGAAACAGCGTGGCGATGTCGGTGCTGTCCAGCAGATTCTTCATGTCGTTGTTCGTGCGCGAGAGTTCATCCAGCTTGGTTTGCAATTCCTGGTTGACAATGTGCAATTCTTCGTTCATGGACTGCATCTCTTCCTTTGAAGTGGTCAACTCTTCGTTGGTGGACTGCAGTTCCTCGTTGGTGGACTGCAATTCCTCATTGGCAGATTTGAGTTCCTCTTGCGAGGTCTGCATCTCTTCGTGCATGCTCTGCACTTCCTGACGGGCGTGTTCAAGTTCCTGCTCCAGTTCCGCCGTGCGCGCGCTGTCCCCGCGTGGTTTACCGGTCGTTTTTGTTTTGGGCATCGCAGCCACGTCGGTAAAGACGATCATCACCATCCCGTGCAAGGCGTTTGGTTCACTTTGGGGCTGGATGGTGACATTCACGACCTGCTTTCCACCGTTGGTGCCCACCACCATATTCTTGAGCATGACGGTCGCTTTTTGGCGCAGCGCTTTTTGGAACGCGGTCGTCAGTCCGGAGCACAGACCTCCGCGCGCCATGGCAAAGATGTTCCAGTTGGCTTTGCCAGCCGCCGGCTCCAAGTATTTTCCCGTGCGTCCGCTGATGTAGAGAATGTCACCTTTGTTGTTGGTCAGCGCCGCGGCCGGGGAATACGTTTGCAAGAGCAGTTGATCTGCCAGCGTCTGCAGGTTGGCTGTTGGTTCCTGCGGTTTGGTTGGCGCGCTGGGCTGGGCGGCGAGAAAGGTTACCGGGAACTCAATCGGCGAAGTCAGGGTGGTAGAATCCAGCCATCGGTACAGTCGTGTTTTTGCACCCAGCGGCGCGAACAGGTTGGTAAAGTCACCGACAGTCTCCGCGTTCCCCAAAAATAAAAAGCCGCCCGGGTTCAGGCTGTAATGAAAGAGCGGGAGAAGTTTCTTCTGCAATTCCGGCATCAGATAGATGAGCAGGTTGCGGCAACTCAAAAAGTCAAGTTTGGTAAAGGGCGGATCCATGATGATGTTCTGCGGTGCAAAGATGACCATCTCTCGGATGGATTTTGCCACCTGATAGCCGCCCTCCACCTTGACGAAGAAGCGGTCCAGCCGCTTCGTCGAAACGTCGGCGACGATGTTGGCTGGGAACATGCCTTCGCGCGCCTTTTCGATGGCTTGCCCATCCAGATCAGTGGCGAAGATCTGCAGGGTGATGTTTTTGGCAGGTTTGAGTTCTTCCAGTGCCTCTTTGAAGAGGATCGCCAGGGAATAGGCTTCCTCGCCGGTGGCGCAGGCGGGTATCCACGCCCGCAGCGCCTTATTCGAAGCGCCTCCCTTCAACAACGCCGACAAGACTTCGACCTTCAATTGCTCCCACGCTTCAGGGTCGCGGAAAAAACTCGTCACCCCGATCAACAACTCGCGGAACAGCAAGTCCACCTCCTGCGGATTCTCCTGAAGGAAGTGCACGTAGTCGGCGATCTTGTCAATTTGGTGCAGTCCCATGCGCCGCTCGATGCGGCGATAGACCGTGGTCTTTTTGTACAACGAAAAGTCGTGGCCCGTTTTACTGCGCAATAAGATCACTACTTTTTCCAGGGAACTCTGGGCTACGTATTGGTCGGTGTGTCCGGATTTGGTGATGAGCGGCACATGCTTGAGATAGGCGCTGATCTTGCTCGGCAGTGCCTCCACCGGGGCGATCACATCGGCGAGTCCGGCGTCAATGACGCTGCGCGGCATGGCGTCAAATTTGGCGGTGGCCGGTTCCTGTACAAAGACCACACCCGCTTTTTCCTTGATGGCGCGCAAGCCCAGCGTGCCGTCCGAACCCATGCCCGAAAGGATTACGCCGATGCTGTGCTCCTGCTGGTCATCTGCCAGTGCGCGAAAGAAGAAATCAATCGGCAGACGCAGGCCGCGCGGAGCGATCGGATCAAGCAGGTGCAGCACTCCGTGCAGGATGGACATGTCCTTGTTGGGCGCGATGACGTAGACGCAGTCCGGTTTGACGCGCGTCCGATCCTTCACTTGTGAAACGTGCATGGCAGTGCCATGCTGGAGCAGCTCCACCATGATGCCCTTGCGCGTCGGGTCCAAGTGTTGAACGATCACAAACGCCATGCCGCTGTCTTCAGGCACGTTAGCGAGGAACAATTCCAGCGCCTCCAGCCCTCCAGCCGAAGCGCCGATGCCGACGATGGGAAAGCCCTTCTCCGACTGTTCCTCCGCGGGGACAACTGGGCCCGTCGACGCGCCCACCGCTTTTTTCGGTGGGGTTATCGGCCACCCCTTTTTGGGTGATCGGCGATTGACTATTTTCTCGGGTTTCTGCTTTTTAGTCATTTTTTTAGCCATTTTCATCCATCCAAAACATCTTAGCAACAAATTCTCTATCGAATAAAGACGGTAATTTATTACTCATATATTATCCCATCCACATAGGTCAAATACGTAATTGTTAACAATTACTATCGTAATTGCCATACGTGAATAATTTTTTAAGTATATAATATCTGCGCAAGAAATTCAGTATAGCCATTCTAAAAAACAAACGATTTCAAATCTTTATAAGAACAATCTAGATAGAGTATGCTCTGTATAATTTTTCTAGAAACTAAAAAAAAATTAGTATTGATGACCATAAAAGGTTTTTTCCATAATAGCACCTGATAAAGCCCAACCTGTTGCCTTCACAAACTGATTAAAATCTACAGACTTATGTATATAACAATCAATACCTAAGGAATGAGAGTCTACCCAATCCGTCCTCTTTTCAGAACCTGTTAAGACAACAATAGGTATATTTTTTGCCTCAGGGTGTCCCCGTATCTTTTTTAGGAATTCAAGACCATCTAGCCGAGGCATATAAAGATCAAGAATAATCATATGTGGTCTGTTAATCAGATTGGAATCCTTATCTTCGAGACCAAATAAATATTGCAATGCTTCAATCCCATCTTTCGCAAAATGAATTTTACACTCTGCAATATTTTTATTCTGTTCAAGCGCCATCATTACCAATTCAGCATCATCAGGATTATCTTCTACCAACAATATTTCTATTTTATTGTCTTTCATTTTTTATCATCTCCTTTCGTTGAGGAGCCCACAAAAGAAAATGGAGCACATAACATTCTTCTACCATAGTTGGTTCCTTGCGCAGGAGCTCCTAAATTTACCAAATTTGCTACATCAGCAATTTGACCGAATTTCAGAGGCTTATCAATATAATACGCAACATCTAAAAAAAGAGCATTTGTCCAATCCCTCCAATCTTTCGAGCCTGTTAAGACAACAACAGGAATATTTTTTGCCTCTGGATGTGATTTGATTCTTTTCATTACCTCTAATCCATTTATCTTTGGTAAGTTAAGGTCAAGAAGTATCAACTTTGGACGACGTTTCAGAGGAGTGCCTTCATAGATATCCTCATCTGCAGCACCAAATATGTATTCTAAGGCTTCAGCTCCATCCCTTGTAACATGTATCATATTTTTTGCAATATTGCAATTCTTTTCAAATGCCAAAGATGTCAACTCAGCATCATCAGGATTATCCTCTACCAACAATATTTCTACTTTATTTTGCGTTTTCTCTTCCATTTCACCTACTGCGGATTCTTCTTTTTCAATAGCGCCTAATGCAATCAGACTTGTCGCCTCGACGAACTTATCGAAATCACCTGACTTATGTAAAAAACATTCAACTCCTAAAGAATATGAATCTGCCCAATCGTCTATATCTTTCGAACCGGTCAAGATTACAACAGGAATCTTTTTTGCTTCTGGATGCGACTTTATCTTTTTTAGTAAATCTAACCCATCTACCTTAGGCAACTTCAGATCTAGAAGGATTAACTGCGGATGGTGGTTTAAATGAAGATTAGCTTCGGCCCCCGTATCAAAAAGATATTCCAAGGCCTCAACGCCATCCCTTACAACGTGTATCTGACTTTTTTTGATAATATCGCCCTTCTCAAAGGCCAAGAGCGTCAACTCAGCATCGTCTGCATTATCTTCTACCAGCAATATTTCTATTTTTTTCATCCTCATTCTACCTCTATGATATTTGTTACCACGTCAATTTCTGTCAATGATAGTATATAAACATTTCGCACTAAAATGGCATAACGCAAAAATTACAAATAAACTACAAAAGTAATGTCTATTGGATTGAAAAACTCGCATTTGTCTCTCTATAAAAACGATTGATAATAATGGTTACTTCAATGTTTTTCAATTCTAACGAAATGCTACTGCCGCACATGTTTTTTTTACCATAAAATTCATCCAATAATTAAATCCGCCTCATCCAACTCCTTTCTCTTTTTCTTATCATTTAAGCGGTAGCTACAATATCAGCATTTGTAGCATTTTTAATATGGTTCCTTAAAAAAAGGAGGTGCGGTAAGCATAAAAGAAAAACCAAGAAAAACATTCGTAGAAAATGATTGTATTCATTTTTATGGGACTTTAATTAATTGAGGATAAAGATAATCTTGTCTCCAATTAATTTTCAAGTGTCTTCAAATATCCTGCGTTTCAAACAGATAACTAAACCAGAGGAACAGGCAACAATGCAGTAACTCCGCACTACGTTATTTACAGCGATAATCGGTTTCTCCAGTTCGATAGTTGAGTAAATGAATAGATAAAAGAAGAAAGGAACCGTGAAGGAAAAGGATCTCTTTCGGTTTGAGCATCAAAACCTTCAAACGACAGTACACATAATAAACAATCTCATACTAAATCAATGCTCCTGATGTTTCCAATCAACCCCTACAGTCAATCCTACCTAAAATGGAGAAAAAACCGACAAAAAAGCCTCTTTAATCACTACAGAGTAAAGAAAAAAAGACAGTCCTTTCTGCTCTGTGAAATATGTTGAACATAGAAATATTTAATTTTCACGAATTTTTCAACAACAAAAGCTCCCTAACGAAATATCATAACATTTATAAATTGAGCGGAGGTATGATTTCTACTATGCAGAGGTCATAGTAATAGTACTATAACATAGGTAATACGTTGGAAAATTTTTGATATGCAATTTGAAAAACATGTTTATGTGGGGGTTTAATGAACACCACCGAACGCAAACAGGCCGTGGAGGAATTACGGGAAAGCGAAATCCTGCTTAATGACGTCGGCGAGATGGCCCATGTAGGCGGCTGGAAACTCGACACCAAAACCAAGGAAGTATACTGGACAAAAGAGACATACCGGATTCACGAAATTTCCATAGATGAGAAATTCGATCTTTCAAAAGCAATCCTCTTCTACGACCTTCCTGATCGGTCCAACCTGGAAGCGGCGCTGCAGCGTTGTATGGAGACGGGGGAACCGTTCGACCTCGTGCTTCCCTTCACCAGCGCAAAGGGCAGACACCTCTGGACACGCGCTATAGGACGCGCGGTGAAGAACGACAGTGGCAAGGTGGTAAGGCTAATGGGAACTTTTCAGGATATCACCGAGCGCAAGAAGGCGGAGATGGAGGTAAATAGACAAAGAGAAATGCTTCAAAAAATATTTGACCATATTCCGGTGATGATTACCTACTTCGATAAAACCGGGGAAATCAAAATGATCAATCACGAGGTTGTTAAAATATTGGGATGGACTTTTGAGGAATGGAAAACCGAAAACATCTTAGCGAATTGTTATCCAGAATCAGAAGCTTTTAAAGAAGCGCTTGATTTTATGGTTAATAAACCAATTGGTTGGAAAGATTTCAAGACTACAACAAAATATGGTACTGTGATAGATACAACATGGACGAATATCTCGCTACCCGATGGTGTTTTAATGGGAATTGGTCGAGACATCACCGAGCGCAAGCAGGCGGATGAAAAAATCAAAAAGCAGATTGTGCAACTAAAAAAACTAGATGGTGTTAAAACCGATTTTCTTAATACAACCTCTCATGAACTCCGTACTCCAGTGACTTCGATAAAGGGATACATACAAATGTTATTGAAACAAACCCTAGGTGAAATTACCGAAGAACAAAAAAAAGCGCTAGAAGTACTTCTTCGCAATACAAATCGATTAGATCATCTCATCCAAGACATTCTTGATATTTCACGGCTGGAATCGGAGACGATGAAATTTATTACTGAAAAAATAGATGTTACAAAAATAGTAAAAGAAATCGCTGAAACTATGCAAGTCTCCGCAGATTTAAAAGGAATAAAAATTAATATCGACATACAAAAAGAAATACCTAATTTGATGATCGATCAAGAACGGATAAAACAAGTCCTAATGAATCTTGTGGACAACGCCATAAAGTTCTCACCAGATGGTTCAATGATACATATCAAAACAAGAAAAGAAAAGGAAGATGTTTTGTTTGAAGTGCAGGATTTCGGGCGTGGGATACCAAAGAATAAACAAAAGAAGATTTTTGAAAGATTTTATCAGGTGGATTCTGGTATAGATCGAAAATTCGGTGGTGTCGGCCTAGGACTTACGATATCGAAAAAAATCATTGATACGTATGGTGGACAAATATGGGTTGACAGTACTATCGGTAAAGGCAGTTCGTTTAAATTTTCAGTACCATTGCAAACAGTCAAAAATATCGAAGACGACCTACAAGAAATTTTTATAGAGTCGCCTTAGAAAAAAGTGAAATAAATGCTCCTCATTTACCTCATAGCATCAGCTATTTTCATAGCAACGAATTTCACATGTCGCACCACCTTTTAAGGGCAGACCAAGATATCTGCCGCACGCGATAAAACACCTATAGTTTGAAGAATTCAAAAAAGAAGATGCGGCTTTTCATCTGCGGTCTTCCACCTACATTACAGACCACGCAGTATTCCCAGCCGCAACTAATAAAAAATCCAAGTCGATTATGGGTACCTGGATGGTAACTCAAAAAGAAAATTTGTAAAACGTTATATCAACTTTTTACTTGGAGTAGTTACATGAGAGATGAACCGGAGGTAGTAAAAATCCTGCGAGAAGAAGAACGGACAGGAAAACTATACCAAAAATCATCTACTACATGTAAAGAGCTCAATTCAAATGAAAATACACCGGATACGATACCAGCTCCGTCTAATGACTATAAAGAAATTAACGTAACCGCATCTATCCTCAGCAGACGTAAACAATCCATGGAACAACATGAAAGTTGTCAAAAGACAACCGAGGAACAAATAATACAATTGAAAAAACTGGATAAGATAAAATCAAACTTTCTCAGCGTCACTTCTCATGAACTACGGACGCCAATGTCGGTAATCAAAGGGTACATCCAAATGATGTTAAAAGGAAATCTTGGAACAATCAGCAATGAACAAAAAAAGGCTTTGGATATCGTCTTACGGAATTCAAATCGATTAGATGCTCTCATCCAAGACATTCTTGATATTTCACGGCTGGAATCTGGGACGATGAAATTTATCCCTGAGAGAACAAATGTGAAAAACATGGTAGAGCAGACGATTGAGACGATGCAGTCTATTGCTGATATAAAAAATATCAAGATAAGCACAAGCTTAGAGGAAAATACACCTGATCTGATTATTGATCAAGAACGGGTAAAACAAGTTATTGTTAACCTGTTGAATAATGCGATTAAATTTTCGTGCGAAGGCTCCATAATTACTATCTTTGTCAGGAAAACTAAAGATTATGTTTTATTCGAGATTCAAGATTTCGGAAGAGGTATTCCTAAGGATAAACAGGATAAGATTTTCGAAATCTTTTATCAAGCCGACTCAGAAAGAGACAGAAAATTCGGTGGCGTAGGCTTGGGACTCGCCATATCCCGAGGCATTATCCTCGCCCACGGTGGAAACATCTGGGTAGAAAGCGAACCTGGAAAAGGGAGTACATTCCGATTAACACTACCAATAGCACCGGTTCAAGACCTTGAAGGGAAATTCAGAGAGGTAGATATCTTTAAATTAAAAGATACTCAACGTGCGATGGAAAACGATTTAAGAGACAAAACCGTTGTATGGAATGAACCATTTGAAGGGAGAGGAGAAAAAGAATGAAAAAAATAATGATTGTCGATGATGAAACCGACCTGAGAGAAATGCTGAATCTCATGATCCGCAAAGAAGGATTTGAAGCATTAACAGCGGAGGACGGTGACGATTTCCTCAGCAAAATCGATGTTTTTCAACCGGACCTAGTCACCCTCGACGTCATGATGCCAGGACTCACTACCCGAGAAATCCTGGAAAAACTCAAAGAAAAAAAAACCAAACCAAAGATAATTCTACTCACGGTCGTACGATACTCAGAGGGGGAAAAACAAAAACTAGTCCAAATGGGAATCGTCGACTATGTCACCAAACCATTTGAGTTAGATGATTTAACATACAGAATACACAAGCATCTTGGTAAATAAAAAAGCTCATTATAAAAAAATCTGTGTTTTTTACGTTAGTATTTTATACAAGTAAATGATTCATTACTTACGTAATTCTTAAGCATTACAAATAATATCTAAAGGACAAGACGATGGATATGGAATTATAAAAAATATCCCAAAAACAAGGACTACGTAGAAACATATTTGAAATATAATTTAAAGGAGAGAGATATGACTAAAATTATGATTGTAGATGACGAACAAGACCTCAGAGAAATGATAGAGCTCATGCTACGCAAAGAAGGCTTCCAAACCAATACAGCAGAAAACGGCTCAGACCTCCTTAATAAAATAGATGTTTTTCAACCAGACCTCGTCACCCTCGACGTCATGATGCCGGGACTCACCACCCGAGAAATCCTGGAAAAACTCAAAGAAAAAAAAACCAAACCAAAGATAATTCTACTCACGGTCGTACGATACTCAGAGGAAGAAAAACAAAAACTAGTCCAAATGGGAATCGTCGACTACGTCACCAAACCATTTGAGCTAGGCAACCTCATCAACACGATCCACAACCATGTTCTCCGCAGTCCTGCTCTCTAAAACGAATAAGTTTGACTGGTGACGAGAGGTACCAATGGAAGAACATAAGGTGGTTCAGGTAAACTATTGGAAAGAAATACGAAAAGAACTCAATAAAACCTTTGAGAATCTCCACGGCCTGGTCTTACTCACCCATAACTCTATAGAGTTCTCAGACCTCGTTGACTTCTTAAAAAATATACGCAGAAACCAAGAAACAACAGTCCTCTACATCTCCTTGATCAACAGTTATAATCATATTGAACAAACCCTCCAGACATGTCCCCTCCCATCAAAGAAACTCTTCGTCGTCGATTGCGTCTCAGGCTTCATCCTTGAAAAGCAAGATAAGGTCTACTGTGTGTACAGAAAACCGCCCCAAAACTTAGAGGAAATGAAAAACCTGATCATGAAAAACATCCAGTGGTCAAACCCTAATATTATTGTCGTCGACTCGATCTCACAATTCATTAATTTCACCACTCCAACAGATGAAGAACTCCACAACCTCTGTGCATTCCTCCAATCGATGAAGGAAGATACTCTCGGCATCGCTCGTGATGCCATCATCCTCGTTTACGATGACAGAATGGGATCGATGAAAAAACTCCCGACAATGTTCACCGATGTCATTATGAAATTAGAAGTCATAAAAGAAAAACCCGAGTGGAAAGATTAGAGAAAATCATATGATGGAAAATGAAGTAGAAATCAATTACTGGCGTTCGATACAAAATGAAGTAGATGAGGTACTGGAAAACCTCCAAGGAATCGTCCTCGTACTCCATGACTCCATGGAATTTACCCAATTTATTGATTTTTTCCAGAAAATTCAATCAAATCATTTCACCAACGTCCTGTACATCTCTTTAACACGAAGTCACGATTATATGCGACACGCACTGGAACTGAAACCCTTTGACAGGAAACTAATCTATGTTATCGACTGCGTTTCAGGATTCGCGTTCCCGACTGAAGATCATATCGACAACTGTCTCTACCATAAACCACCACAAGATTTAGCCCAGCTGGAAGAAATCCTCAAATTCGGCATTGAAAAATGCAACCCTGATATCATCGTGTTAGATTCACTCTCCCAATTCGTGAATTTTTCTCAATCGTCAGACAAGGAGTTACGTGATCTGTCACTCTTTCTTCAAACACTGAGAAACGACGCGCTTAATATCCGCCAGAAAACGGTTTTGTTATTTTACGACACCAAACTTGGTTCACCAAGAATTCTCCCAGATATAGCGATTGATATGATGCTAAAAATTGAAGTCATAAAAAAGAAAAACCTGAATGAAAAATATAAATTGTTTTTAAATTACTAAGGAAATCACGCACATTGTCCAACTTAAAGGAACACAAACAATTTCTGATCATTTATTTGAATACCCTAGTATAGCGCAGAAAATACTTGTGTTATCACTTATTATTACTGTTGCTACTATGGTCCTAGAATTTTTGGCAGTTATCTTACGAACAGCATTGTCTTGTTCAGTGATGTACGATAGAAACGTATAGCCATTTTCTACGATTATTGCAAGAACAGTGAAATTGAAGAAAACAATGCTATAAACACCCCAATCCATAAACTCGTAGAACTTGTACACGTCCAAGCATATCAATTATCAGAAGTAAAAAGAACTCAATATAGGAATTGTAGAAGCATGAGCATATTCGTGAAAGAAATAATGAGGAAATGTGGATTTTAATCTTTGATTACTGACATTTTTTCCAGATATGGATGGTACAACATTCATCCCAATCATCAAAACGATTATTCCACAAAACAGACTCTTCTTCAACTAGCTCTCTTGCATAAAAACCTATTCCGCCTTACTTGAAATGATAGAAGAATAATCATTTTATTCACAAATTAGCGCGGGGAGGGAGATTTTGACTTGTATTTGTTAACACATTTGTTGATTTCATATCTGTTGAACAGTTTTTTCATTTTTTTGATTTTAGATACTCCGTTGGAAATCAGTATGAATTGGTAAATGTCCCAATATTTTATGAAAGTGATATTTAGAAAAGACCATTAACTTTTTTATTACCCAACGTATTTCTATATCATAAAAAAGAGAGGCATTGTTTTTTTCTGTTTCCAGCCTCACAAACCAGGAAACGAAGAAAGGACAGAGGCTGAACAGAAATGTCAATGCAAGCAGATGCAAAACAAATGAGGAAAAAAGTAAATCATAATCGAAACAGAAAAACCGTTTTTCAACCACTGACCTCTGCATTGTTCGTTATCGACATGCAACAGTTTTTTTGCGATCCGTCTTCGCACGCATACTTTAAGGGTTCAACAAAGATAATTCCCAATATCCAACAACTTATAACTGTCTATCGACAACAATCCCTTCCTATTATTTTCACCAGATATGCGCTTCTTCGAACAGAATCACCAGGATCAATGGGTCGATGGTGGAACGATGTTCTTTATGATGACGATGACTTCTCAAACGTTATATCTCCGCTTCACCCGCGCCCTAATGAACTTCTGATACGAAAAACACAATACAGTGCTTTCTTTGAAACAGATCTTGACCAGATTCTGAAGAAACTCAAAGTTTCGAATATTCTCATAACAGGAGTTCTGACCCATCTCTGTTGTGAAACCACAGCACGAGACGCATTCATGAGAAATTATGATGTGTTCTTCGTAACTGACGCTACCGCATCAGACAAACAGGATTTACATAATGCAAGTTTACGAACACTTTCCGATGGTTTTGCCACCTTGGTGACTACCAATGAGGTCCTCGCATGGATCAAGTAAATGAGGTAGCGATCGTTGGTGCTGGTCCTGCAGGGATAGCTGCAGCGATCTATCTTAAAAGAGCAGAGTTGCATCCAATTCTATTGGAAAAAAATGAGCCTGGGGGTCTTCTCAGACACGCCTATCTTGTCGAGAATTATCCTGGTTTCCCTGGCGGCATTACCGGAATAGAACTGGTGGAACTGTTTGTTGAGCAACTTCATGCGGCGGGGGTATCAATCACAAAGTCAGGAGTAAAACATGTTCATCACCATGATGATACATTCCTCATTGAAACTGATCAAGGGCGCTTAGTTTCATCTGCGATTATCATTGCTTCTGGGACCACCCCAAGAAAGTTAGGAATCAAGGTTTCCGCTTCAATCGAAGGTACACGGCTCTTTTATGATCCTCGATCAATACCTCTACGAGGAAATGGAGTAAAAAAAAGAATCCTTGTTATTGGCGGAGGAGACATAGCATTTGATTACACATTGACCTTGTTGAATTGGGGGCACGAGGTGACTATCATATCCAGATCAGAACCGACGTGTTTACCGCTTCTTCAAGAACGAGTAAGAAACAATGGGGCTACTATTCACACCATGAGCGGCCCTGAGGAAATCGTAGAGCATCGCGAGGATATTCTCCTTAGATGTCGACGGAATAACCACGTTGAAGAGCTACCCGCTGATTTCATTCTTGTAGCATGCGGAAGAGACTCAAACACGTCGTTTCTCTCCCCAACGCTTAAAAAATGCATCGATAACACCTCAGATGGCTCTCAGCCACCTCTTCCGGGATTGTATTTTGCTGGAGATGTTATCCGTGGACCATATCGCCAGACTGGAATTGCTGTTGGTGATGGTATCCATGCGGCAATGATAGTGGAGCACTATATGAGGACAAGACCGGTGAAACCATGAACATCCTTGCTGAGTACGGGCGAGATGATCTTGCAAAAGTGTATGTTGCACAAATGCGAGAAAATAAGCCACCAGGAAAGAACCACCATAGATATCTTGTCGAGTTTGTTGAATCGATTCAACCCCCGCTTTCCCGAGAAAAGAAATGGGTGCTGATTGTATCATCCATGTTTGGATGCCCGATTCAATGTAAAATGTGTGACGCCGGTGGTGATTTTTCTGGTTGTCTCACTGCTGAGGAACTCCTTGCTCAAATTGATTATATGGTACGTCGGAGATTTCCAGAAGGGAAACCAGTAACCTCAAAATTCAAAATCCAATTCGCACGGATGGGTGAACCCTCGTTAAATCCCGCTGTACTTGAGGCATTGGAGGAACTGGCGAGTCGTTATGATACACCAGGATTGCATATCTCGGTTTCATCTGTCGCACCTCGTACTGCAGCTGCACGAACGTTTTTTGACGAACTTCTGAGGATAAAAAACAGATGTTACCCTCGGGGCAGATTTCAACTACAATTCTCTATCCATACAACCGATGAACAGAAACGAGATGAGTTAATCCCTGTAAACAAATGGTCTTTCGATGAGATAGCTGCATATGGCGAACGTTTCTCTCTACCGCAACAGGGTGATCGAAAAGTCACCCTCAATTTCGCACCGATGGTTGGGTATCCTATTGATGTTGATTACCTTCGTAACTATTTCGACCCAGATAGATTTCTCATTAAACTTACCCCAGTGAATCCGACCTTCCGATCACAAGAAGCATCTCTGATCTCAGCAGTTGATCCATACGACTGCACTACATCCGATGATCTTATTACGTTGTTCAGAAAGAGAGGATATGAAGTTATTTTAAGTATCGGGGCACTTGAGGAGAATCAAATCGGGAGTAATTGTGGTCAGTTTATTCAGCGAGCCCTCGGTATATATCAACGGCCTGAACAAAGCTATGAACTTGAGCGATATTCGATAAAGTCACCTGATTATAAAAAATAATTTTTAATCAAAAAATGTTAGATATTTACGCGGGGAGGGAGATTCGGACTCATATTTGTTAACACATTTGATGATTTCATATCTGTTGAACAGTAATACTATCTATTGATTTTAGATGCTTCCGTCGGGGATACCTGCTAATACTAAAATGCTCATGGGGTGAAGGGCTTTTAACCATTGGCGATAGTACTCGCTGAGGGGATTTGGTTACCAAATCTTTAAAGCCTGTTCGAGATAAAACCAAAATTGTGAAAAGCTATATATACCAAAGGTTACTATATGAAAATTAAATAAAAATGGAGATCGAATTTATGAAGAAATTGATGCCATTGTGTATAGTAGGAATTTTAGTCCTCAGTGGTCTGGGGGCTGTTGCCATAACCACTCACCAAACCAATGATTTGAAAATCAAGACAGAATCGATTGCTATTTCGGAACCTGTTCTAAAAGATAAGGGGCAATATGTTACAGTAAGTCTCAAGGAAGCAGCATCGTCTCTCTTAGATCCTGGAAAACCTATGCTCCCTGTTGTAACAAAAGTGTTTACCTTTCCATTTGGAACAAAAATTAGTAGTGTTGATGTGAGTTTTTCTGATACAAATCAACTCACATTATCGAAAGAAGTTATTCCTGCAAGTGAGCCTTCTCCAGTAGACGTAAAGATGGCGAACGAACCGACAAAAGACCCCACAGTATATCAAAGTGCAGCGGTGTATCCCGCTACAAGTTATCGTTATACCACCGGAGCAGGTTTAGATGGCAAAGAACACGTCATTTACCTTGCCGTGCAATGTTATCCCGTTCGATATTCTCCTGCAAAGAACATTCTTTACTATAGTGAAAATGCTGAGATCCAAGTAACCTACGAGGAACCTGCGACTCCAACTGTGTTTTCTGATCAATATGATCTCGTCATCATCGCCCCATCTGGATTTTCAAACGCACTCCAACCTCTGATTGACCACAAGATCAGTATAGGTGTGAATACCACCTTGAAGACGACTGAAGAGATTTATTCTGAATATAGCGGTTGGGATAACGCTGAGAAAATAAAATATTTTATAAAAGATGTGATGGAAACCTGGGGAATTGACTACGTTCTCCTCGTTGGAGGCATTAATAAGGTGCCCATTCGAACCACATGGTTTTATGAAAGACACCATGAACAGATCCGGAATGAAACCCTCATAACCGATCTCTACTATGCAGATATCTACGATGCCAACGGTGACTTTTGTAGCTGGGATTCAAATGGGAATGGTTTATATGGAGAAATCTATGAGGGTTTCCCTGGCAATAATGATACTATTGACTTTTACCCAGATGTCAACGTAGGCCGTTTACCCTGTGAGAAGAACGCAGAGGTGAAAACAGTTGTTAATAAGATAATCCACTATGAAACAGAAACCGCTGGGAAAAGCTGGTTCAAGAACATCATACTCGTCGGAGGCGATACATTCCCAGGTTGGGATGGATATGAAGGTGAAGAGCAAAATCAGATTACAGAACAGATCATGTCAGATTTTACACCTATACAGTTATGGACGTCCGATGGCACATTTAGCGCACGGTCTCTCAATCAGGCAATAAACAGAGGTGCTGGATTTATTGATTATTCTGGCCATGGCTTCGAGATAGGAGTTGCGACCCATCCTCCAAATAGTGATGATAATACCTGGGTCGCCTATCACACGAACCATCTTTTAGGCGCTATAAATGGATATAAGCTTCCCATTATCTTCTTTGACGCGTGTCTCACAGCAAAACTTGATTTCAATATTTCTGAACTTATCGGCTATGCTAGCGTAGATTTACAGTTGTTTGTCAATAAATTTAGTACCATTGCGTCTCGACTTTTTCCCACCTTTGCATGGTGTATGGTTAAAAAGAGTAACGGTGGTGCTATCGCAACGATTGGTGCTACCCGGACCGCCTTTGGGGGATTAGATTCCGGCTGCGGATATCTGGCAATCCACTTTTGGCAAGCGTATTCAACGAGTGAGAAAGTATCACAGATGTTGACAAAAGCACAGAATGATTACATTACCAATATCCCGTTTGATCGCTTTACTGTCGAAGAATTCATCCTTATTGGAGACCCGAGCTTAGAATTAGGAGGCTACTAGGGAGTTTAGTGTTTCAAGCATCAGCGCTAAAGTCAGCAATCACACAGTAATCCACATGACGGCTCTGAACCTCAAAAGACTGTTCAACAGCGGAAAACAATGTGCGGAGAATCGTCGGAGGGATTACGGAGTATAACTTAAAAGCCCGCAGGAAAAAAACAGCTAAAATTTTATTATTGTGTTATGTAATCTTCTTCATACAAATAAAAGTATTGAAGCATATCATATAAGGAATAGATTCGGGCTCGTATTTGTTAATACAGTTGTTAATATCATATCTGTTGTAAGGTGATGGTGTCAACTTAAAGAAATACGTTTTTAATTGAGCAGCCCGTCCATCCTTTAACCAAAAGAAAGGGATGGGAATGCCCAATCGAATAGTAAAATTGTTAGAAGATAGAAAAATCTTTGTAAGGCAGAGGATAAACCACGAGATGCATTAAAGATTTCAAAACATCAAATCTTTAAGGTCTACAAGCAATCAGTATATTATAACAAAATATATATATGATAGAAAATATATAATGGATATAGAAGACATGAACACCACATACAAAAAAATACAAATGGCTTACCTCCTAATCCTTATTCTTATTATCCCCATATTTTATACAAATCCTCTCCAAGCCATACCAAACGACACAATAAAACCAGGACAAACATCCTTCTTCTCCAATGCATCATATAACCTGTTAATAGTCGCCCCAAAGCACTTCATCAGATATCTCGGTCCCCTCGTACACCATAAAAACAAAATTGGAATCAAAACCATCCTTGTCGACATCGAAGAAGTCTACCATCAGATGTACTGGGAAGGACGTGACCAAGCAGAAAAACTCAAATACTTCATAAAAAACGCAAAAGAATATTGGGACATTTCCTACGTCCTCCTCGTCGGAGGACGCAAGGACCAATCACCCGGAGACAACTGGTGGATACCCGTCCGATACACTTACCTTGATCGACCCTACGGAAACTACTCAGAAAAAAAATTCCTCACCGACCTCTACTTTGCTGACCTCTACACTAAAAACGGATCATTTTCCAGCTGGGACACCAACCAAAACGGCATCTTCGGTGAATGGCCTGAAGGACAAAAAGCCATAGATATTCCAGATTTATACCCCGATGTCTACGTCGGCAGACTCCCTTGCCTTAACACCTGGGACGTCAAAGACGTCGTCCGAAAAATTATCACCTACGAAACCAAAACTAAAATGGATCCCTGGTTCAACACTATGGTCGTCGTCGCAGGAGACACCTACCCTGGAAGAACTCCCTACTACGACGGCGAAGTCTACACCCAAATGGCACTCAACTACATGTCCAATTTCATCCCAAAAAAACTCTGGACATCCGACGGCAGCCTCTCAGGACCACGCGACGTCGTGAAAGCCATCAACAACGGTTGCGGATTCATCTTCTTCAGCGGACATGGCAACCCAAAAACCTGGGCCACACACCCACCAGACAATGCAACCATATGGATTTCAGGACTACAACTCCGTAACATACCCTTCCTCGTAAACGGAAAAAAACAACCCATTTGCATCGACGGAAGCGGCTGCTTCAACAGTATGTTTAATATCAGTCTCAGAAGCAAATTTCCCTTCGTCTCCGGCATCCCTCCACCTATCTGCTGGAGCTGGGCACTCACCAGAAAACCCAACGGTGGTAGCATCGCCACCATTGGACCCACCGCCTTTAGTTACGAATCCCCAGACATCAACACCGGCTACGGAGGTATCGAATGGCTCGACATCCATTTCTTCGAACAATATGGACAAAAAAACATCAGCATCCTCGGAGAAGCTTGGGGAAAAACCATAGCTTCCTTCTTAGATAATAATCCAATAGATTGGAATGATATCAGCCGCAATGGAACTGCACTTGTAGCAAAAAACGCAGAGCAATGGCTCCTCATGGGTGATCCCAGTCTACGGATCGGCGGTTACGAAGAATAAAAAAACCATTTTTTATCGCTCAAAAAAAAATTGATTTTCTGAGATGTCCGTTCTTTATCTATATATTAGTGTGTTACTGCTGATCATCAACAAGGAGAAATACAGAATGAGATTTAATCTTATGGTTTAGTGCAGGGGAAGGGATTTGAACCCAAGATTACCGGCAAAAATGAATGATTACTCCTGCTAGCTTCAAAATATAAAAGGTATACCTAAGAGATTTTGAGTTTTCTTCTCTTCAATTTTACAATTAATTTTTAAAGGGATGGTAATTTCTTTATTGAAAGAAAAAATCATAGGTGGATAGTTAGAACATGAAATGGAAAGAAATTATTGTTGGAGGCATTCTCGTAGGGTTTGTAATAGTGTTCGTTGACATTATTCTTGGAGGGCTTATTCAGTTCATTTGGTCATATGATATTTTTAAGTTGGGTGGAATGAGAAAGATTGATGACCCAATTATGTTATTGTTTTTTGTTCATCCTTGGGTTCTAAGTTTTATGTTAACATTTGTGTATTCATATTTTGGGAAAGCATTGGATGGAAATTACATTACTAAAGGATGGAAATTTGGGTTATTAATGTGGACCGTAGTATTTGTTCCTTATGCATTTCTCGTTTACACAAGTATGAATTACCCTATTGGTTTCACTGTTAATTCAGTGATTCCTCCACTTGCCTACATGCTTTTATCTGGTATTCTTATTGCAAAAACCTTTGAATGGTTAGAGTAAATTCGGTCTGTTTTCATTTTAAAGGAGAGAATTATTTTATATGATATTTCATATAAAAAAGTGCAGGGGGCGGGATTTGAGCGTCAACTTATTAG
Organism: Thermoplasmata archaeon; assembly: GCA_014894395.1. Taxonomy (GTDB): domain Archaea; phylum Thermoplasmatota; class E2; order DHVEG-1; family DHVEG-1; genus SM1-50. The sequence goes on along the minus strand of JADBLO010000096.1, from coordinate 3,353 downwards.
TAAAAATTTTGTTTTTCTTTTGTTAAACAACCGTGCTAATTATTAGCGCGGGGAGGGAGATTCGGACTCGTATTTGTTAACACATATGTTAACACATTTTTAAGATTATATCTGTTGAAACGATTTTTACATTTTTCGTGATTGGTGGGGATAGAATCAGTGGAAAAATTAGTGCAGGGGAAGGGATTTGAACACCAAAATACATGTAAAAATGAACCTTTTCGCCTGTTGACATGAAAAGAGTTTGATGAAAGGGATTTGAGCGTCAGTTTGCCAGTAATTTTATTGCTGTTTTAGTGTGGACATCGCACAATCTTTATTATAGACGGCATTATTGCACAATAGATTGAGGAGCAGTGTATTATGGATGAAGTCCTAATAGATAACCTGGTTGTTTTTTCTGCAATTATCTACTATGCTTTCTTATGTATAGTCTATTTGTTGCGAGCCTATGAGCGCGATAAACTGGAATTGATGTTTGCTCCAGTATTTAGTTTCCTGCTGGTCCCATTTGTTGCTTTGTGGACGTTGAACCTTCTCAATGAAAGCGATATTGGACGCTTGATTACGGGGCTGCCGATAATCATCTATCTGGTCTATGACCTCTGGTATCGTTTAATTACTAAAAAGAAACCTCAACATCACCCCAATCGTTGGCCTATTGGTTTAATAGTATACCTTATACTCCTTCAAATTGGGAGTATAGCCTTGAATTGGTACGGGTTCATCGTATCGAAATTCTATGGAAATACGCTTATAATCTGTTATTTTGTCATGTTAGGTTTTTTTGGTTTTTACCAAAATAGATACAATAAGAGGAAAAAGTCTACAAAAAAAATGTTAGAAAAAAATGCAGGGAAAAGGATTTGAACACAATTACCGATATCAACGCTTGAGAAGAGTCCAAATTAATCATGGGGACAAACGATGAACATTGAAAAAGGCGCCATTCCTAACATGAAGACCTCGGCGATATTTATCGAAAATCTCGTGAAGAAGTTTGAAGATGTAACAGCCGTGGATGGCGTCAGCTTACAAATCGAGGAAGGAGAGTTGTTTGGGCTTTTAGGACCTAATGGTGCAGGTAAAACCACAATCATAAACATACTTTGTGGCTTGATAAAACCTACAAAAGGATCATGTAAGGTTGGAGGCTATGACGTTCAAGAAGACATAATAAAAGTGAAGGATTTAATAGGTGTCTGCCCCCAAGAGACCGCAGTCTATCCTTATTTAAAAGGCTCAGAGAATGTAGACCTCTTCGGGAATCTCTATAGCATGAACAAACAAATGCTAGAAGCGAGACGTGCCATGTTGTTTGAAACGATGGGACTTACTGCTGAAGCGAACAGGCGAGCAGAGAAATATAGTGGTGGCATGAAGCGACGCCTCAGTCTCATCATCTCATTAATCCACGACCCACAAATCGCCTTCTTAGATGAACCTACGGTGGCAATGGATCCACAATCTCGCCATGCTGTCTGGGACTTCATAAAAGATTTAAAAAAGAAGGGAAAAACCATCATCCTCACCACGCATTATATGGAAGAAGCTGAGGAGTTGTGCGACCGAGTAGGTATCATCGATCATGGGAAACTGATTTCATTAGGTTCTCCAAAAGAATTGATTTCAAGAAACGGAGTCAAGGATTTAGAAGACGTCTTCATCAAACTTACTGGACGGAAGATTCGGGAGGAGGTATAGATGAAGTTTCAACGAATGGTCGCTTTAACGAAAAAAGAAATGAAAAAAACCATTCGACAGCCCGCTGCGCTATTCCTGATTTTCCTGTTCCCTATTGTCTTTGTTTTTGCTTTTGGCGCATCATTTGGTGGTTTAGGAGGTGGACAGCCGGTCTATCAAATAGGGATTGTCAACATGGACCAGGCAACACCACCTCAATCCTCACTACTATTCATTGATGCACTAAAAGGCACCGATATCCTTAGTATTCAAACATATACTGATAATCAGACCGCTCAAAATGAACTTTCCCAGGGCAGGATTCAAGCAGTCATGATAATCCCAGCAACTTTTAGCCAAAGCCTTGAGTCGTACAGAATAGCGCCCAATAATGCTAGCAAGTGGACAAATGCTTCCGTCTCATTGTACCTAGACAAAGGGTCAATCGTCGCGACCCAAGCGATACCGCCAATTATTAAGCAGGTTCTAACAGTGTTTATTGGTCAGAGTCAACAAGTATTTCCAAGTCCGATTAACCTCAAAACCACCTCGCTAGAAGTGAAGCAGACGTCAACTCTCGATTTCCTTGCACCAGGCATGTTCACCTTTGCTTCCATATTTCTCATAATGATCGTTGCGCAGTCCTTCACAGAAGACCGAGAAAATGGGATGATGAAAAGAATTCGTATCTCACCGACGACACCGGCTGATTTCATGCTTAGCCAAGTCATCTCCTACTTGGTCATAGCTCTGATTCAAGCCATTCTCGTGTTTGTCATGGTGTATTTGATGGGATTTCGACCGAATGTAGGAACCTCCGTGTATGTGTTTGCTTTCATACTCGTACTGATATTCTCGCTTTCCAACGTTGGTTTTGGTCTCATAATTGCCACAATCTCAAAATCATCGAGTGCAGCAACAGGCCTCTCATTTATTTTTGTACTTCCACAACTTTTTCTTGGCACCTTTGTCGGCGCGTCCCTCTCCTCAGCTGCTCAAATTGCGGGAAAATTCGTACCCAGCTACTACGTCACAGATGCACTCACTTCCCTTTTCCTCAGAGGTGCTACTATAACCAGCCCGGTTGTCCTTCTTGATTTAGCTGTGGTTTCGATATCCTGCGTGGCCATACTGGCGGTAGGTATACTTTTATACGGTAAATATTACAAAATCTGAAGCGTTCCGGTGTTACTTGTCGAGATACATTGCTAATACTCTAAAGTCTCTTAGTTTAATGCTTCTGTTCGAAAGTTAAGTATTAGTTTGGGGGCGGACAGAGTCCAGGGGTTACAGTTCCCTTCAAAAAGATGGTATGTGCAGGAGAAGGGATTTGATCCTTTGAACATCAAAATCGGTCTGATTTTTCTTCTGTTTTAATAACCGTGCTAATTGTAACCGTGCTAAATATTTACGCGGGGAGGGAGATTCGGACTCGTATTTGTTAACAAATTTGATGGTACCATATCTGTTGCAAAGTTTTTTTATTTTATATGTTCCCGTCGGGGAAGGGAACACGAATTTGCCAGTAGGAATCATTATAAATTGATAGTAAATAACTTGAAAGAAAGGTGTCAAAATGGATTCAACCAGAAAAACGGCAATAATTGTAGGAGTATTATTTTATTTGAATACCCCGCAGCTTGCTGCGGTTGGGATGGAACAACTGCAGA
>JADBLO010000115.1 GCA_014894395.1 Thermoplasmata archaeon | reverse complement strand
TCATCACACATACAAAAGTTGCGAAACTCGTCTACTAGCCTCCACCAGAGGTATAATAGAGTTAGGTTTCTAAAGATTCATTCTTTGGACTAACTCTATTTATTTTTTATAGCTCTTAACTTACTGTCCGTTAAAGCGGAGAAGGTTCAATTTTCGAATATATTGAAATCTTCTACAATCGAGAATCGAGAAAGATTATATTCCTCTTTCGGCTACTACAGCCCTGAGGAATATGAAGCGTTAATGTTAACAAAACTGTCTTAACTAAGTGTCCGGAATATCGGGGGAAGATCCGGATGAGGTCCCACAGATAGAGAATTATTGTTTTCATAATAGAATATTATCCTATTACCTATACCTACAAATTTACTTATTTTCCAAGCAAGGTCTTTGCTTTTCAGAACAGCTTTGTAACTAAAATAAAAAACCCTTTGCATCTTGTTTATATTATTATCCTGATACAGGGTTTTGTTATTGCAACATATTATAGGGAAATGGTTGTGTTTTTCTTTTTATACAGATTCTGCCAGGGATCTTGTTTCTGGGCCAGTCGCCGAAAGATATTGGACAGGTTGTATTTTTGGGCATTATCCAAAGAGGATATCTCAGACCAGTCAAGCGGAGTGGCAACAGGCGCATTTTCAATTGCCCGGAGCGAGTAGGGGGCTACTGCAGTCTGTCCGAAGGCATTTCTCAGATAATCCAAAAAGACCCTGTTTCCTCTTTTTTCTTTTGCCAATTGGGTGGTCAGCTTATCCGGATATTTATCAACAAGCTGCTGTGCTTTTTCCCTGGCAAATGTACGGATTTGGTCAAAATCATGCTTCGGCTGGATAGGGATTACCACATGAAGTCCCTTAGAACCGGTAGTCATCACAAAGCTTGCGAGATTTCTTCTGTTTTTTTATCGGGATAAATCGGGATAAGACAAAATATCAGAATACAGAAGAATACAGGAGATTTAAACCGACCAAATAGGTCAAACTGATAGGTCAAGCTCGAATTCTAAAAGGACCTAAGGGGTATAGTCGTTCATTATTCGGATGGACAAATTCCTTTGAGGGTGCAGTAAAAATTATTGTATACATCTCTGCGTCCGATGATGCCGACCATTTCATTTTTGCTGACTACCGGTAAAGTGCGGACATTTCTGTATTTCATTAATGTGATGATTTCATCCAGATCTGCCTTTGAGCTGACGGTAATCACTTCGGTAGACATGGCAAAACTTACCTTGGGAAGAGCATCATCAGTGCTGTTGTCTTTTAATACCTCACCTGTTTTGATCATATCCATAACCATAAAAAGATCATCTGAAGTGATGATCCCGATGATTTTCCCATCTTCTATCACCGGAAAGCCAGTAATTCTTTTACTAATCATCAGTTCGGCGACTTCATCGAGAGTATCATCCTTAGTTACTGTAACAACATCTTTGGTCATAATATCTTTGGCCTGAATCTGTTTTAGGTTATCGGTCAACTCTTTTAGGGTAAATATTTTTTTATTTTTCATTTTTTTGCCTCTTTACAGTTTTTATTTAATCTAATCCGGGAGAATTTCCTTTATTTTTTTTATCAAATCCCCCATATCATAGGGTTTGGTGATAAACAGGTTGACAACAAGTTCTTTTACGCTTTTTTCCATATTGACCTTGCTAGTCTGGACAATGACCGGAATATTTTGCAATTCCTTATCTTTTTTAATTTCTTGTAAAAAGTGGATGCCATTCATCACCCCCTGCAAGGTAATTGAAGTAATAATTAAATCAACCCATTTTCTTTTTAAAATATCGATAGCCTCATCACCCTGGTAGGCGATATCAACTGCGTACCCCCCTGCCTCCAGGTTTTGTTTTAGTTTTTCACAATGAGTGATATCCCCGGTTACCACCAGAATTTGTTTACTGCTCATTTATGGTCCCTCCTTTTTTTGAGGTCAATGACCTGTTTTTGATTTAGGCTCAAGAGATGTTCACGGTTAGCGATGATGACCTTTTTCCTGTAATCTTTCTCTTTTGATTCTTTTGAGCCCGATAGTTTAATGGTGATTTGATCCCTTTTTATTTCAAGGGCATACCAAATACCTTGGTACTTTATTTTGAAAATAAATTCTTTCCAGCTTTTAGGCAAATCAGGATCTATCCTTATTATACCATTTTCCAGATTAAGACCCGCATATCTTTTAATCGCAATATTGATTGACCCGCCCATCACTCCAGTATGAATGCCTTCGGGGGTGGTTCCACTCTGAATATCATTAATATCGGAATTGAGGACTTGGCAATACCATTTCCATGATTGTTTGGTTTTTCCCAAAATATCAGACAGGTAACAATGAACCACTTTGCTTAAGGTGGAACCATGGGAGGTTCTCTGGACATAATATTCATAATTTTTTCTTAAGATATCCTGATTAAAGGTATAGCCTAAACCGTCGAATAATTCTTTTAATTCTGTTATGGAAAATAAATAGGGGAGCATAAGTGTATCAGCCTGTTTTGCTACTTTATATTGGTTGGGGGATTTACCTTCAGCCTTCAAGATGCGATCCATTCTCTGAATATTGCCGTATTTCTTTTTATAGGCCTGCCAATTCAGTTCTTTTAAATCAAAATATCCCTCAAATTGGCTGATGATGCCACCTGAATTGATAATCACATTCATTTTTTGGCTGATATCTTTCCAAAGTTTCAATTCATCCTGGCTGATATTCAATTTTTGAATTAACTTTTCTTTAGCCTCATTGGGGAGGATAGAAACTAATTCTAAGGCAGTTTTCAAAGTCCAGACAATCATGATATTGGTATAAGCATTGTCCTTAAAGCCGGCCTCTTCGGATCCGGGGAGTCTTTCGTGAAATTCATCAGGACCCATTAATCCCTTGGTATGATATCTTTGGTCTTTCTCATCATAATAGGATAAGCTTGCGCCAAAGCAGGCAATGGAAAAGAATATTTCTGCCCCATAATGGGAGAGAAATTCAAGATCTCCGGCTGTCTTCCAATGCTCCCATACACTATAGGCAATATCAAAGGAAATATGTCTTTGGTTTCTGCTGTAATCAGGTCCCCATTTACCGGATTTGGGATTGAGGTGAATGATTTGTGTTTCTTCCTCTCCGGTAGATCCGCTTTGCCATGGAAACATGGCCCCTTTGTAGCCGTTTTCCCGGGCATATTCTCTGGCTTTGTCTAGCCTTCGATAGCGGTAGAGCAGGGAGGATTGGGTAATTTCCGGTAGGTGAAAATCGTAAGTGGGCAGGATAAAAACTTCATCCCAAAAAATATGTCCGCGATAGGCTTCTCCGGATAATCCTCTGGCGGGAATTCCTGCATCCAATTTGGTATTATGGGGTGATGCGGTTTGTAAAAGATGGAAGAGATGTAACCTCAAAGTTTTTTGGGAAAAGATATGACCTTTAACTTTAATATCAAACAGGTCCCATAGGTTTGCCCAAACCTTCCGGTTGGACTTATAAAGTGATTGAAAATTCGGGGTTTTCTCAGCCGATTGAATGGCATCTTCGATAGGATTAGACGAATCCTTGTCCTGGGAGGTATAGATAGAAACATTTTTATCAATCACATATTTCTGTTTTTTGAGTATCTTTATTTTAAATTCCTGGGAAACAGCTTTTTCTTCTGTTTTGGTTTCGGTTGAGATAATATCTATCTGTTGGTTATTACTTGTTATTCGAATAGAAGAGGCTTGGGCGATGGTAATTTTGGATTGGCTGGTAGTAACCGACAGGTAGATTCCGTTTTCCGCAAATGTTCCGGATTTGTCAGGGTTGAGATGCAGGGAATTCAAATCACTGTATCTGTCTACTCCCTGGTTTTGGACTGTGCCCTCCAGTCCCCAGCGGATCCATATTTCGCCACTATAATTTTCCGGTATAATCACATATTCAATGGCCATACGGTGCATTTGACCCATATGAACAATTCTTTGGGTTTGTACTGAAGTTATTTTTCCCGATTTTTCTTTTATTTTATAGTTTCTTATCAGGACTGCTTCTCGGAGATCTAATTTTTGATAATAAGAAACAATGTTATCAGCAGTTGGCAGAATCCACTCAGAACTTTCCGCTGTTTTAAAAGTTAAGGGCAGCCAGTTTGGGCAGTTCACCAGATCTTCGTTGGTAATGATTTTTCCTGAAACTTGGCTCTCTAATTTATTATAAACACCTGCCATATAGGTGCCGGGATAGTGAATTCTTGAGGCAGTCGATTCTGTGAATGCACCCCTGGTGCCTAAATAGCCGTTTCCCAAGGTGCATAATGCCTCTATGAGTTTTTCCTCGCCGGGCTCAAATTTAAAATACTCCAGTGACCAGGGAGAATTCCCATGATTGTTATTGGTGCCATTTTTAGCATTAATATAACTATTGATTGGAAATTGCAATAACTTGTTCAAAGAATTTTTTTACCTCCTTGGGGGATTGTAGCTGGAAATCTGCTAACGAAGGCTTAGAAGGATCATCGGTTACCATAATAGCCGTCCCTCGGGTAACAACTGTCCTGAAGGCATATTCATCTGTGGTATCATCACCGATATAAAAGACAGAAGTCTTATCCCAGGGAATTTCTAGGGCATTCATAATCCATCTGACTGCCTTTCCCTTATCCCAGTCGATATTGGGCAGAATTTCAAAGACTTTTTTGCCCTTTAATAATCTTAGCTGATCATGTTTTTGTATGATATGATTCACCGTCTTTTCGATGAATGCTAAATTCTCCTGTTTTTTCAGGTTTCGATAATGGACTGCTACACTGAATTTCTTTTCTTCAATCAATACACCTTCCATATCCTGTAGGGTTTGTTTTAATTGTTCGATAATCTCGCTAACGAGAGGGATGGTCTTTTTGGCAACCGGATGAATCATGGTAAAGCCGCCGGGGCCTTTAATATCAAAACCATGGCTGCCGGCATAAAAAATAGCTTTGATGCCCACCAGATTTTGCACATCTTCTCTCATTCTTCCGCTGACCACAGCCACGGTATGGATTTTGGATAATTCGTTAACGGTTTGTTTCATCTCTTGGCTAATGACTGCCAATTCCGGACTTGCCACGATAGGAGTCAGGGTGCCGTCATAATCCAGAAAGAAAACCAGTTTTTTGTCGGTGTCAATGACCGATTTACCGGAACGCTGATAGGTGGGGTTGATCAGAATTTTTTTGTCTTTGAGGTGTTCTTTCGGGAATATTTCCGATGCGCCTTTCAGGTGATCATAGTTCTCGAAGAAAGGTTTTGGTTTTCTCATAAACCAGTCATTGATGATTTGAATATCAATCTCTGCCAAATCAGTAACCACCAAATCAGCGCCGGCTCTGGCCAATTCCTGTTTATTGTTTTTCCGGGCAACTCCCAAGACCAGACCAAATCCGCCGTTTCTGCCAGCTTCGACGCCTGAGGAGGCATCTTCCACCACTACGGAATCCTCAGGCAGTGTTCCCAGGTTTTTGGCTGCGGTTACAAAAATATCTCCTTCCGGTTTTCCTTTCAGTCCAAGTTCGGCAGAGACAATACCATCAACCCTGGCTTGAAAAAGATCTTCCAATCCGACTGATTTTAGAATCGCCTGACAATTTTTAGAAGAGGAGGCCACTCCTACTTTAAGGCCATTTTCTTTTAATTTTTTGACCAGTCTAATACTGGAATCAAAAACCTCTGCACCCTCTTCTTTTAATAATTGGTGAAAGAGTTGATTTTTTTTATTTCCGATTCCGGTAATCGTTTCCTTGTCTGGCGGATCAGAAGGGTTTCCAAAGGGCAGGGTAATGCTGCGGGATTCTAAAAATGTTTTGACACCCTGGTAGCGGGGTTTTCCGTCTACGAATGTTAAGTAGTCATTCTGATAGGTAAATTCATGGAAAGGTTCTCCGTCTCTTTTTTCCCGTAGTTTCAGGTATTGGTCAAAGGTTTCTTTCCAGGCATGGGCGTGAAGGGTAGCCGTTTTGGTTATAACACCATCAAGATCAAAAATGACGGATTGAAAGGAATAATGTTCCATTTTCTTCTCCATTTCTGTGTTCTGGTTTAAGGTGGTTTGTTGTGGATAAGTTCTATTTTAATGCTATTTTTTTATGATTTTATTAATTTACGTCAGCCTTAAACTTAAACACATTGATTTGTAGTAATAGGTTATATACAGAAAATAATTATTGATGTTACATATAAAATAGCAAAATCGTAAGAATATGTCAATTAAGACCTTATTTGGCAATGATTTCAGCTATTTTTTTCTTAGAGAAAGCCCAATAATAATAAGAAAGATGCTCCCTACTTTTCATGGGTAATTAGTGTAAAATTTTAGTAGGTGTTTTCTAGGAAATCAATTGCCAGTAAGTCAACAAAAAAGGTAGACTTACCTCATGAACAAACCAAAGAAGAAGATCTCTTCTTTTTCTAAATTAGGAGGCAAATCTACCTATGAAGGACTTACAGTTAACGATTACACTTCCGTCTCTACAAATGAGCATATCAGAAGGCAAGCTCAATTTCCAGTACCTGGAGCAATTTGTCTTTAAATTAACCAAAATTATAGGCCAACAGGTCCTAAGCAAAATACTTCAGTTCCTTGACAATCAATTAAGAAAAGAAAGAGAAAGAGGGACACTTTCCAACTGTGGCACCAGACGCAAATACCTCTTGACCCTCTTGGGCAATATCAGCTATCACAAGCACCTCTATCGGGATACAGAAGGCCAGTATCATTCTCTTTCCTTAATGGAAAATTTCGTGGTCTATAGTTGAAAATATCACTCAACTTAATAATACGAACAATCAGAATAGTCCTTATCTTTAGTAATAACAGGAATCAATGGGAGAGGAGTGCTTACATCCTTCTAGACTGTATAAAGGTAACAAAAATAAAATTATTATACAAACATCAAGTGCACTAACATTGTTTTCTCAAAGTAAATGCTTGGTTTTTAAACTACTTAAATTAGTCACAGAATATTAATTTTGATAGATATTTTTACGTAGTTTCCTTTCAGATATTACTTTCTTATCCATCGGATCTCCGATTTGTTCAAGCTTATCTATAATGCTTTTATCAAGTTTTAAAAGATTAATAATTTGTGTAACCCTTGCTCTTGAGATGCC
>JADBLO010000082.1:2619-37027 GCA_014894395.1 Thermoplasmata archaeon | reverse complement strand
TAGCAGTTCATGCTGATGAAATGCTCTCTGACAAGGGACACCATTTCGATGTCGGGGTTCTGGAGGCACTGCTGAACGACAGCGACGTAAAAGATTGGCTGGTAGCAATGGATAAGCTCGCCCTCTTGCCGAGGAAAAGGTGAAATAATGCAACTCAGAAAAGATGATGTAAAATCTTTACCAATACATGGATATCCCCACTACATAAAAGTTCTCGACTTATCCAGATTCCAGCAAGTCAGAAAGTTCTATGATGATTACAAAGATGACTCTGATTTGTTCCATCGTAAACAGTTAGATTTGTGGTCATTGTTTTATCATCATCTTGAGACGAAATCAATGGCAAGCCCAAAAGGAACTATGATATACATCGATGGAGAAGAACTTAAAAAAGAGTTCAGAAATTGGCTCTTCCCCTATTGCTTCAAACAGGGGTTGGAATAAATGGAATGTTCAACGAAATGCCCAGCATTTAGACCAACAGAATTATTCTCAAACAATTGCAAGCGTTATTATGACAGAAATTGTCCTTATGGAAAATCAAGGATGGATTGAAATGAAATGGATATGTTGTCTGTGCGGAACTACAAATTACGATATTAAAATTTGTGGTAAATGTGGACAACGGTTCAATGAAGATTTTGATAAGGTGATTTAAAATGTTCAAATCAAAAGAAGGACTAAAAGAAGGAAAACGAGGGCTTATCTGCATTGGAATAGATAAAGCATTCAAATCTATCGCTGAACGCAGGGATTTCTATAAAAAATACAAAGGGAGTCCAGAATATTTTGCTAATGACTTCCCTGGTAACGAGTGGTGGAAACAGAATGAAACTAAATATAGAACGCTAAATATTACTTCTGTTCCATCAAGAGATTTCTATGAAGGACACTATAAATTAAGATTACTAATTGAAGAATTTAATGATTGGCTCTTTGATTTCTGCTTTGATGGTATTAAGGAATGATAGATATGGAGACTTGGAAAGATATATTCGGATATGAAGGACTATATCAAATTTCCAATCGAGGTAGACTAAAAAGTCTTGTCGGTGGTTGGAGGAAATCTGAAAAAATTCTTAAATCTTGCCATAATACAGATGGGTATCTGATAATAGGTTTGTACAAAGATAAAAAGCGAAAGACGAAAAGAGTTGCAAGATTAATCGCAGAAGCATTTATTTCCAATCCAAATAATAAACCGCAGATTAATCATAAAAATGGAATAAAAACAGATGATAGAATTGATAATTTAGAATGGGTTACTTCTAGTGAAAACCATCAGCATGCTTTTAGGGTAGGTATAAAATCGCAAAAAGGAGAGAAACATAACCGTACACATTTAACAGAAAAAGATATACTTGTAATTCATGGATTATATCTATCTAAGACATTTAATCAGATGATTTTGAGTAGAATATATCGGATTAATCAGCAAGGGATTAGTAAGATTCTTTTAGGCAGTAATTGGAATTATTTTGATGGAGTGAAAAAATGACCCACTTAACAACATTACATTATGAAAATGAGAATCTTACATTCAAATACGATGTTTCTATAGATAAACAAGGCCGGTTTACAACAACAATTCCCAAAGAGATTACTGAAAAATTGATGAGCATCGGCATTAAACTTAATAGTGGTCGAAGACAAACATATGGATTTTTTTCTGCGGAATCTTTGAATGAACTTGAAAAAAAGGTAGAGGAAACGGCAGATAAATATTCAAAGAAAAAACTGGTTGATGAAAAAATAGTTATCAAATATGCCGTTGACACTCATTGTAGTTACTGCAGGAGTGCAAGCAGAAACATCTATCCAAATGGCAGAGTGGAAGAGGATGCCGAAGGTTACGAGAAAGGATATCATTGGATAGAAGGAACCAAACATAGTTCCAGCATGGACCGAAAACCATACAGTTTGGAAGTCGCCTTTGAAATACAGAAGGCTAAAACATGGGAATTTCCAAATGGGGAGCAAACAAAGGAATACGTCAGGTTAGAAGAATCAGATACAAAAGATGATGAGGTGTTATATTGGCTTACTTCCCTTTGTGGTTTAAGTTTTTCACATGATTCCACGGTCAAAGAAATAGAGTATACGAAAGACATCGGTGTTTTATTCAGGAACATGATTCTTTTTATCTTCAATATCAACGAACAAATACATTTTATATTTGGGGAGGAGTTTGATTTGTCTAAAATTGAGCCTTTGAGATTGATGGGTGGAAACAAACTATTTGAAAAAGGTGACAAGAAATGACCAAGTACCAATGGAAAGACGACAAGACCAAGATGCTTCGGATGCTTCGCAACAGCAAGACTCTAAAAGAGAAAAACAAATGGGTTCGCAACATCGGTGCTGGATTCATCGTCGATGATATCAAGTCAATCGAATTGCTCGATGATAAATCTCTGATATTCGAATTTGGATGGGGACGACAGACCATGAAAGTCGGCGATTTGAATCTCCGTGAGACTGAAGAATCGATAAAATTTCTTGAAGGATTGGAAGTTGAGACACATGAATGACAAACTAAAAATCTTAGAAATTGAAAAGAAGCTGAAGAAACTGCAACCAGAATTTGACAAGATAGAGGGGACCTACAACAAGGCTGTAAAAGAATACAATGAAGCATCCCGCATAAGGCAGACATTGCAATCAGAGATAGATGCAATCAAGAAGAAGATGCAAGTCGAGACATTCAACAAAAAAGTCGGCAAGGGCGAACTCATGAGTTTCAGGACATTCTTCGATGAGATTAGAAAGGGCAGAGATTTTTCAGGCAAAACCGTAGTCTGGTCGTTTAAAAATGGAAAGAGCGGTATGTATCTCAATCTCTGGATTCGTGGCAGTGAACTTGTTAGTAATGTATTGCTTGAGAAATTTCATACGAGCCAAATAAAAGACACGGCTGATTTCATTGGTATTGTAAAAGAATTTCCAGATTTAGGTTTTGATGATTTTGACTTCGATGCATTTAATGTCACCTCCATGGTCAGGGACCGTACATTTTATGGCAAAACAATAGATGATATATTCGTATTCATCTGCGATACAAAAACACTGAATGACTTTGACAATGTGGCTGACACCAAAGGGTTGTATTTTTTTAAAAATCTTCCTTATGTAGTTCGAAGCGATGGCGACTTTCATGATGGATACCTATGGCTGATTGGATACGGTGCTGGTGGCATTTCAGAGGAACATTATACAAAATACAAACTGTATCCATTACAGACAATTGAATACCGTGGGTGATAAATATGACCGAAAAAGCACAAAAGCAACGACAAGGTGAAAAAATCATCAAAACAAGGCAAAAGAGCCACGCTGTAGCATCGAAATCAATTACAAGCGGGATTATATCTCCCGCAGTCAAAGATGTTTTAAACGGGCTTTCCATCGGCGGTCTGTATATAACTGAATTCGGATGGTTCGAGCGGACCGGTGAAAAAGAACTCACAATGATTATGATTACGGAGAATCCAAACTTCAAGGCTGAGTCTCTCGTAGAACAATTGAAGAAGATTGTTGAATCCATGGGATGGATATTCAAACGCAGTGATAAGATGAAATATTCAGGAGCTGTATATTATATGGGTAAAAAGAAAGAACTAACTGTGGAAGAAGCTGAAGCGGGCATAAAACACTGCGAAGAAATGACAAATATGCGTGCCAAACTCAAGAAAGCGGAAAACACCAAAATATCGAGTGAAGACATCATTGAATTCAAACCTGGAGATATGAAGTTCAAAGGTGACTTCCAAGAACTCATTGACTTCCAAGAAGAGCGTTATTCGCTTATGGAATTCTTTCTAGGAGATACAACAGCATCTGAAGGACGTTGCCATTATAAACTCAAAAAAATCGTCCTCATCTTCTCGAACGAAAAAGGAACTGTCCGCAGAATGACATTCAAAGAAGAAGATGCACCAGTTGAAGAAATATAACAAAGGTGAATAGATGAAAATAGAAGAGTATAGACGATTCTTGGAATTAAAGAAAATGTTTGCAGAGCGTGCTAAAGGTATCTGTGAATTTCACCCAGAACGATATCTTGATGAATTCGTAGTAATGACCGGTAATGGAAAACTCGGATTTGAACCTCTAAAGGTTGAACATGTCGAATATTGGGATGATTGCATTTATGTCATGCTTGGTCCACCAGATTGCAGTCATGAAGGCAGTAGTGAAATAAAGATACCTCTGAACTGGATACTTGATGATAAACTCTATGAAAAGAAACGAGCTGAATTTAAAGCAGAAATTGAGAAACGCATCCGAGAAAAAAACGATTCCTATGAAAAAAGGAAAAAGCGGGAAGCTTATGAAAAGATACTCGAAACAGAACAAGGAAGGGAGAAAGAAAAACGTCTAAAAGAATTTGATAAAAAACTTGGGAAAGAGAAGAAATGATATACAAACAAGCTCTTGAGACCATTGAAAGATGGCTCGATGATAAAAAGATACGAATCTTTTGTCGTTTAGCCTGTGGAGGACGATGTTGCGTTCCTCATGAAGTTCATTGCATAAAACGCTGCGAGCGACCTCCGCTTCTTTGCTCAATGTATCTCTGCGATGAAATCAGAAAAATAATATTCGGTTTTCATAACGGAGAAAAGTATCAAGATATCTATCATAAAATAAATCGCATTATTGCTGATGCCGGATACGACCCGATGAAATTAATGGACCCTGAAATTAATCTGAATATACCCGATAAATTAATAAACACTCTAGTTCACATGAGATATGACGATGACATCCATATCTTTAAAAGGTGATTCAAATGAAAGACTCGATGTATTTATCACCGCTCAACATCCCAAAAGGTCGTTCTGGGAAATGGGCTATCGAACACGATATTATTCCAGCACTTACTCCAATCCAGGAAGTGAGCCACAGGACTGCTTTGTTCCGTGGAATCCATCCTAAAAAAACAACGTTTGATTTTCCATTGAAGATTCACATCCTTAAAAACAACGGCGGAATTGTCATGAGCGATTCACTGCAAGAACGGTTCGACCATGAATCCATCGTTGATGCAATATCTGATAAAGTTCTCATCGGTGGTCTTGGTCTTGGATATGTCGCAAGCCTTCTCGATAGGAAAAAAGAAGTTACCGAAATCACGATAGTCGAGAAATCAAAGGATGTCATCAAACTGGTCGCTTCACATCTGCATCTCAAAAAGCTGAAGCGGATTTATAATCAAGATATCTATAAATTCTTGAAAAATAACAAAGACCATTACGACTACATCTACATCGATATTTGGACTGGGACCGGCGAAGCAACGCTCATCGAACACGTTCTACCGCTCCGCAAGCTCTGCAGGCCGTTCATTTCCTCATCGAAGCATATCCTCTGCTGGCAGGAAGATGTGATGCGTGGGCAGGTCAAATTCGCTCTTAAAAATAGATTGCTGTTTCCATCGATGTTCAAAGAACTTATGGAACTCCCTCAACAAAGATTTGATGAGATTTTCAACAACAAATTCGTTCGCATTCAGAAACCGTTCTGGAACTGGGTTCGTGCGGAAAAGGAAAATCCCGATATCGTTGAGATTGCTGAACAAGTCATCGATGAATATGTCGATTTGTACGGTGAACCTGAATTTGAAAAAAGATGGAAAAAGTGGATGTGATAAAAATACCTGACAAACCAAGACCATTAGTAGGCATGACGTTCACATTCAAACAATACATGTGCAGTCATTGCCAGAAACATTTCTTTATCCAGAAAAAAGAAGGGCTGTCATCCGAAGAAGAGTTCAAAGAGCAAATGAGGATTTATCAAAGCCCTTGTTGCAAACCATTCCATAATGTTCATATGCATAGAGACCAGGAGCCTCACGGAATATACATCAGGGAACTGAAACTGAAAATTGTGGAAATCCCAGATGAGATGGCATTGGTTGCAAAGCGAAGGTATGCATCCGAGCACGGCAAATCAGACCCATATAAAGATGCAAAAGAGGATGACAATGAAGAAGAAAGCTAAATGCAAAGGATGCGGAAGGGAGATGCCGAAAGTACCTAAAGGATGGGCCGACCTCTGCTATGACTGTGCTGAAAAGAAAGAGAAGAAAAAATGAAAAAAAGATGTCCATTATGCAAAGCATTTATTTTCTTTGAAGATTGGATGGATATGGTTGATTGTAATAACTGTAACCAAACATTCTTTATGACTGAACGTAGAGATGGCAAATGGAAATATTTTATCGATAATAAACCAAAGTATATTTCAATGGTGAAAAAATGACTGAAATAAGAATTGAATTACCAAGCAAAAGAAATCGTGAAGAAAGCCTGCGTAGATTTGCCCAACAATTGGAAAAGTTCACAGAAGATGTTGGCATGAAGCAGTCGGCAAGAGGATGGGCATACCAACTTGAAGGAATGAAACTCATAACAAAAGCACAGCTTGATTTAGTGGAGAACCTGATAAATGAATGCAGAAAGAGAGGATATCTTCCGATTGATTTCACAGCAGAAGAAGAGGGACGGAAGTTCAGTGGAATAGAAGTACCTGAAAAGAAAACACCACTGAAATATCTCAGGGGCTGGCTAAATGTCACGATTAACTCAGCAGAATATTACACGCCGAACTGGTGGCTGAAAGAGAAGTATTACATCCAGATGCTCGTTGAAAAAATAGATTTGAAGAACCTGTATGAACCAATCTGCAAAGAGTATCACATCCCTAGTGCAACAAGTAAAGGATGGTCGTCCGTCATCCAGCGTGGCGAATATGCACGAAGGTTCAAGGAAGCCGAGGAATTGGGATTGAAATGCGTACTTTTGTACTGTGGCGACCATGATTGTGATGGTCTTCGCATATCAGATAATTTGCGTAAAAATCTTGAGGACATAATGTACGTCCACTGGGAGGATGGAACAGAGGGCTACGACCCATGCGATTTGATTATCGAACGTTTCGGATTGAACTACGACTTCATAATGAAGAATCACCTGACCTGGATTGACAATCTCATAACAGGGTCCAAAAAGAACCTCGCAAGCCCATCACACAAGAACTACCGCATGCCGTACGTTCAGGACTACATCAAGAAATACGGCGTGAGGAAGTGTGAGGCGAACGCAATCCTCATCGCAAAGGAGGCTGGAAAAAAACTCTGTCGTGATGCAATTGAGAAATATATCGGTCACGATTCTTTGGAGCGATTTGAGGAGAGACGACAGGAAATCAGAAACATTGTAAATGATTTTTTCGGTAGAACGGGACTCGACAAAGAACTTCGCAAAGGCATTGATTTGATAAACAAGGATGAAAAGGACAATGAAGACGATGGAACTTGATGATTATAAAAAGGCAAGAATCATAGTACCTAAACCAAATGAATCGAAGATGAAACCACCATCTGAAGATTTGTTAGAACGATACAAATACGAGGAAATTGAACGACGTATTGATAATACAATCGAAGAGGAAGCAAAAATGAATTACAATAAAATAATCGAGCTGGGTAAAAAGCTACAAGAAAGCGAAATAAAAGAGATGTCAACACCTGAATTATATCGTGTTCTCGAAAAAGCAACTCATACACTGGGTCGCTCCGCATTGAGGAGATATGCCGAAATATTGAAACATGAAGGATTCATTCGTTTTACGTCAAGATGTGTATGGGAAATAGTACCTGAAGATGAGAAAAACCAACAAAAGTAATAAATGCAAGGAAAAATATATAAATAAGGAATGATACAATTACTATTGCAGATAGGGGCCAAAGGATAAAAATGCCAATTTGGCGAGCTTCCTATTCCTATCCAATATTGAATCACCTCCCTCCTGCGTCTCTATCTGCTTTCGTCCTTTTAAAGAATCATATAAAAATTTTATAAGAAAGGCTGGGAGATATCCTGGAGGAGACCAGACTTGGATATCTCCCATTTGGCTCGCTGATATCGTTGAATATTTAGACAACAAATTCTAAACGAAGTTGCACTTAAAAAAGTATGCTGGGCTGAGTGGTTGTGGTGGGATTTTAATATCCAATTGATTATTACAGTTCGTGTTTGAATCTAAAATAGAAGCAAGAAGAAAAGGATTTTGTTGGGGACGAAGGGAACATACATTGGAACGATGGACCAATGATGCACTGTACGCCACGATTATTTTATTCCTCATTGCATTTTATGTCAAGAGCTGGTATCTGATGATATTTGTTTTTGCCTGGCTCATCATCAGTCTATTGATACATTTGATTGCACGATTCTGCCATGGACGAGAGAATAAGTGGCACCACAAAAATTAGAATTAATGTTATTGCTGAGGAGGGAGAGGAGCAGAAAAGATACTAAAACTGCTCCTCTCTTTGCATTAGTTTCAGCAAAACAAAAATCATTTATTCGTTTATAAAATTTGGCTGGGACAGGTGGGATTTCCAGCTACTGCAATTTTGATACCCTATATGCCTTTATGACATTTGATGGTATCAATTCGATTTTAGCTGTATCGTAAATTTTAAAATATTCCTTCCCACATTTGCAGAGGCCGTATGTTCCCGCAATGCCATTCAAATCTGTAGCTAGAGATTTAGAATGCCACTGAATGCCGTGAAGCAAACGACAAAGAATGTAGCTCATTGTCTTCTCTCACCATTATTCAAAATGAAGTAAAAACTTAAATAGCTTTGGATACAAATTTTGTTCGTAAACATTAAGACCACACAGACCATTACATGTTCCGGAGGAGAGAACTATACAAAAAAAGAAAATATTCGTTATAGTGATACTAATGTTACTGATATTTTCTTTGTTTCTTGCACTCCAGCATAATGCAACGGCAGTCATCATAGGGCCAGGAGTTACATATAGAGTAGGCAACATGAATTACAGCGTGGATAGACCAATTAACTTCTACCAGATTATAGTACCACTGGATAATGATACTTTCATAGTATTTGGTAATCTTAATTTTACTTCAGAGACGGGTCATGCAAACATAGTCCTAAGTAGTTTAGAAGGGGATAATGTTAGTTTCAACGCTACAGGAGAAGCTTGGCTTAATATCACAGGTCTTAACAATAGATATTCTCTTCATATCAACGGTAATGAGTATTACAATCTTCATGAGACACCTCCATCAATTGTACAGGTGGAGTCAAGGCTTGCAACAGTCGGGCAATCATTCACATTGAGCATACTGTGCCATCCAACAGAGCCAATCAAAGGTTGGGAATTGAAAGTCAAATTCAACAAGTCGCTTCTTTCAGCAAACTTCGTCTATGAAGGTGATTTTTTTGATGGGTACTCAACATTCGCTATTCCTGGAATCATTGATAATACGAATGGCAGTATAATTGACATCTACAATTTGATTCTCGGTCAGGGAAACGTATCATCATCTGGAATACTTGTGAACATCAATTTCACAGCCGTATCTGAGGGATATGCCCCCATTGAGATTTATGATGTCGGATTGTGTAATGAGACTCGATATCTACTCAATACTGTTAATAATGGTTTTGTGATTGTTCTTGCTGAACCTGAAGAGCCTCCTGAAGAGCTACCTATCAAGCCAGAGCCACCGCCAGATGAACCTCATGGCGGTGGGTCATCACTACTACTCGATGAACCGCCTGTAAACCTCCCGATACAAAATCCACAAGATGGAGATGCATTGTTGAGTGGTCTGATTATACTCTTTGTATTAGTTATGATTGTACTTACCTACCTGGGCTACCACTTGCATAAATAATAGCTTTTATATATTATGTATCGGATAACTGATTGGAGTGGTGTAGGAAAAAAACCTATTTGTAGTAACTACTCTGAGGCAGGTAGTTTATGCATGGAGATAAAAGCTACGAAGTGGCAAAGCGTCAAAATGCGAAAACTGAGTGCATCCCATCCCCTCCTAGTGCAAATAAAAGGTAATAGGGAAATTAATGCCAGTTGAACTATCTGCCTCCATTCGCTAATCTGTCGACAATCAAAAGAATTGAGGAGAAGAATAATATGGAAAAAGATACCGAAGAATTGGAGCAAGCAGTAGACAACAAAGTGCCCCTGAAAATAAAAGCACCCTTGGCTAGAAAGGCACTGAGAAGAAGTCACATAAGAAAAAAGGTTGCAGAATATCTTTTTGATATAGGCCCAAGTTATAGTTATATTTCCGAAATAGCATACCATGCAAAAGCAACATCCACCAATGTGATAGGGGCAATGCGTGGGTCAAAATCCAGATACAGAGAGGACGAATCGCTCATTAGTTTAGAAATAGTTGAGATGAAGATGGGGGGGAAAAACGTAAAGCTCTATGGGATAACTCCTTTTGGAAGAGAAATAGTAGAATCTTTAAAAGATTAAAAATAGGGGCAATATTGTTATCTTCCTCGTATGCTGTCCACATCTTCATCTGATATCAGTTTCTTTTCATAGAAAACTTTCAAGACTTTGAGCAGTTGTTCCGTTACTTGGTCAACATATCCGCTATATTCTGGCATGTTCATCGCCTGGTCTAATGTAAATGAATCAATCATCGGGAAACCTCGGCCTGGTGTTTTCCTGTATTTTCCACTGCCTACCAAAAGGCTTGATGCTTTTCCACCTGGAGCATCACGAATCTGGATAATCGGTCTATCTTCATTCCATGTTCCATATGCTGATTCATCTTTCCGCTCAAATGAAGAATCTGTTCTATTGAGCGAACATAAAGGACATACCACTTTTGTTTGTGTAGTCATGATATCACATCAGTTAAGAATGAGGTTCTTCTTTTTCTTTTTTTGTATTTTTAAAGATATCATCCAGGCTTGCTGCCTTTTCCTGCACGGCCCCCTGGTCCAATTCACCATAGATATGCGACATCTTCGAACCTCTTTTCCAGCCCATCACATCGTTTATCTCTTCATCGGACAAGTTTGCTTGTTTCAATCGCCATGATTTTCCTCTCCGTGGTGCATGAAAGCCCACTCCTTTTTCGAGAAAGCCGGCCCGTTCACGAATCTCTTTAAAACGCTCGCTCATGGCACTCTTGCTGATTCTCACACCATCCGACATAAGAAACATCGCATTGTCCTTTGTCTCAATCATCTTTCGTCTTTGCATGTAATAAGTCAAAACGTTTTTGGTCACATCGCTTAGATTTCTGGTTGTATCACGCCCGCCTTTTGCTAGAGGGATAAACAATGTTCCCTTTTTTCCATCGAAATATTCCACATTCAATTTACTAATCTGATGCCGGCGTGCCCCACAATCGAGACTAATCAGAATCATGCAATAGTCCCGCAATCCAATCATGTCGTTCTTGTCTATCTCTGACCGCTCAATCCACAATTTTTTTGCTTCTTCGGCAACTTTGAGGAGCTGTTCGGTTGTCAGCATCGGCCTATTCGGCTCTTTTTTTGCTTTTGGAAACTCTTCATTTGGTATCGGAAAATGCTTGTCCCAGGCAGTATAAAATCTTTTAAGAACATTGCACAAATAATTCATGTAGCTTGCTTCAAATTTCGTTTTCGTATCCAAGAATTCCTTTGCACCGAACGGCTCTTTGCCTACTACTTTTCCTTCCGAATTCAGCAAATCGCCGATATCGTCTACCGTTCTCCCATTTTGCTCTAAAAATGATATGAAATTCAAGGCAATCGCTCCCCACCGGTCTTTTGTATCTGGAGAATACTTTCGCCTATCGAAGTATCTTACCAAATCTTTTAATGCCTTTTCGTCTATATCTTTCACGTATCTCTCCTCGCCTTACATCAAATTGATGTTTACAATCCAGACATTTGCAATGTAAAAAATGTTCAGTAATATCATAAATTTCTACGTTATTACTATTGCACTCGGAACAACTGATGCCATAAAGCAATTTCAGAGAATCTTTGTTTATCTTTTTTTCCATTTCTCCTCAACTAAGGTATCATCATTGTATTATTTGATTTTTTGGATGGATTTTATACGTAATTTTTCTCCTATTCTATTTTTCCATGCCATTCTGATGAATTCTCCATCAAATTTTCCCATTCATCAATCGTAAAGACACTTACTTCCAGCCCCCACGTTTCGTTCAAACGGTCATCGAGTATCTTCAGAATTTCCTTTTTCGTATGGGATTTTCTCAATTCTTCAATATAACCTAAAAGGATGGAATGGGCTTTTGTATAGCTACATACTGGACAAGCCATTGAAACAAAAACATCCCGTGAATACATTCCCATGTCTGGAACTGCAAGTTCGCATCCGCAAATATCACATCGCCTGTGACGAATGTTTCCTTTTTTAATTTCACTTTCTATTCTTTTAAATTCTGCACCTACCATCCTGGTATCTCTCCCGTTTTTGTTTTCCATGGTGGTCTATTTTGGGCGGTTCTCCAAAGAATTAAATCTACAGTTCCTATTCTATCACCAGTTTTTTCAGATATATGTCTGCACATCATCTGAACATCTATTATTATTTTAGCTCCAGGGTATTTTCGGTATTCATAATTGAAATGATGGGCAATCTTAATTAGATGTCTATCTGGTTTTGCCACATCGATACCTAGATTGCGGGCGAGATGATATTTTGTTATTGGTCCTATCCATGGTAATGTTTCAAGATATTCCAGTTTTTTATCAACAGTACCACATGTTTTAAGCAAATCAAACCATTTGGTGTAGTTTACATCTGCCTGCTCCAATGCCTTTCGTTTTCCTTCATGCTTTATCGAAGATATTTTGCTTGTTTCCATCAATTCCGTGAACATTGACATTGCTGCTTTATTACTTATTCCAGAACTAAGAACGACGAAAGCGTATTCATTGAAAAATTTGTCTGCATTCATATACTCAAATTTTCTGCCCTCTACAAGTTCTATTTCTTTCAGATAACCTGCTTTGATGACTTCCTGTTTTGCGTAATTGTAGAATTCAAGCAGATTTAGCATACTCATCTACCCTCAATTCATTTGTTTTCTTGAAGTTACTGCTCGCTGGCTGTTGATGGATTTTTTGGCACACAAATAAAGTTCCTACAGCAAACTTAGAATAAGTATCTAAAACTTCGAATTCTGTCAATTCTAATATCTTTATCCATTCATATTTCGAAAGAATGTGAATATGCGTCGGGTCTCTTGTTGCACTCAACGAACCTTTTAATGGAACGCCCATAACAAATATACCATCTTTTTTCAACATGGACATTATATTATTTAACGAATGTTCTAACTCACTTATATGTTCTATGCAATCAAATGCAGTTACCAAATCTAAATCTTTGTAGTTAAATGGCTCTTTGATGTCCCAAACAAAAAACTCATAATTAAACCTTTTTTTGGCTTCATTAATAGCAAAAGAAGATATGTCTATACCAAATTTTTCGAAACTATTTGGAAGTCTATCCAAGAAATATCCAAATGCACACCCGATGTCTAAAACCTTTCCCCCGTTACAATAAAGTAGAATTTTACTAATTTTCCAATCCCAAAATAATGGTATCTTATTGATACGATAATCAAAATAAGTAGATTTGAGACCACGATAGTAGTTTTTACTAAAATTGCGACCTCCCCGTACTTTTTCTCGGAGATTCACTCTTTCACAACCACCCTTATTTCGATGATGTTCTTCGTGTCCACCGTAGTGAATTGCAGCCAGTTGTTGAACTCGCCCAAGCTCTCAAATTTTTTCCTCATGAACCCCCCTTCTTCATTACTTCAGATTTTGACCTAAAATAAATACAGGCAGGATTGTTTGCCAATTTTTCTCTACCATCTTTGCTACAACACAATACTGGTCGCCAAGTTTCTAAATTAAAACATTCACCGCAAGTATGACCCGCCCACTGCTTAATCATGGGTTTTCCTCTTTTTTGCAAGTTTGTTCTGTTTTACTATTATAAAATACGATATCCACTAACTTCATCCCAATCGGAAATATCGCTATTCTCAATACTCTGGACGTTACCACTTCCGCAATCAATGGAATCATAGTATCGTAGAAGATGCAGCCACGCCTCCGCAATACTGCAATTGCATCAGGACCGTATTTGTTGATTTCTTTTTTGATGCCCCATAGACCATAATCTTTGAATTTGTAAAATATATCGTTCTTCGCATTCAAACTTTTCTGATAATCTTCTGGCAGCCAATACCAGTTTATGTGGGTTTTTTCCGTATTTTTCTCCTCCATTTTGAATTCTGTTCTTTTAAGAAAGCCGATATCTGGTCATTACAGCTAGCACTCCATTTTGTATGTGCATCTGGCAAGAAAATATATTGCCTCCAAGCTCCATCAAATTTTATGAATCCTAATTGCCCACTTTCCATGGTCACTATTTTCCAGGTGTCTGTTTTCTTTCCTTTTTTCCTTCGCTCTTTTATAAAAGATATGTATATTTTACACATTGTTTTCCCTCACAACCATGTCTCCACAATTATCGGGTCGTCTTGAAATGACCTATCAAAGCGAACGAGATTTGGTTTATTTGGAAGTTTATTTCTCACTTCATCCAAAGAGTCTCCAACAATTACGGTTTTTGTTGGCATGTCTAAAATCCATTTGCGTGCAACGAATTTGCCAGGATAATCTGCCGGACTGTTATAAATAGTCCATATCTCCAGTTTTTTCTCTTTAATCGTATTGAACAATCTAGGATTATCTATCTTTGAAATCACGATGTATTCTGATTTTGACGGTTTCAATATCTCTACTTTTTTTATGAGACCTTGAAGTTGGTCAAGCTCGTCCTGAGACAACATTTCTGCACAATTTTTAATCTTCGTAACGAAGAAATCATTGTTTATGTCAAATACCATTTTTTCAACTCCTATTCTACTTTTCTAACCCAATCATTTAACCATCGTCCGGTCTCGTCTTTTGTTTTTGAAAATTCCAAAACCCAGACTAAATCATCTTTCTTTTTCCACTCATCAAAGAATTCCCGTGGATGCTGACCTTTAATTTTCAGATTGTTCTTCTCCATCCACAGCAGACCCTCCCGTTCGTAATCAAGCTCAGTTAGCTGACTTGTTCGCTGCTGATATTTTTCATGCACAATGATTTGCCCGATTGGTTTTCCGTGGGCATATGGCATCTTATCCATTGCAATCATGAATTGCAAGTGCTGTATGCTTTTTGCATACGAATCTTTCCAATATCTGCGGGTCATATCCTTTACATTCGCCAAAAAAGCATCTGTAGTCCAAGCAAATGAAATACATCTAGGATTCATTGTCCGGTGCTCCCGATGCCTCCCTTTCGTTTATTCGAATTGCCAGGTATTTTATCATGGACTACAGTTATTACAGTTCCCTGTGCGATTCTGCCCCCTTTTTCTATCAATGCTCGTTCAGTACCATAATTGTATAAACAGATGCCTATGCTTCCATCATTTTCTTCGTTTCCATAGTAATCTGGGTCTATCATTCCAATGGTATTTGCAAGCATAAGGTTCTTTTTTATTCCTATCGATGACCTTGGTGAAATCATCAGTGCTTCATCCTGTTTCAAATGGACTTTAACATCAGTCCAGAACATGTGTTCCTCACCAGGAGCTAATGCCATTTTTTCTGGCGAGAAGAAATCATATCCTACTGAATTTTCTGTAGCCTTTTCGGGCAATTTCACATCCACATGTCGTCTGTGACTGTTTTCAACAAATTCGAATCTAATACTGCCTTCTTTTTTAGATTTATTGACTATATCTGATGAAAACAAACCTAAAAAGAAGCATAATGTTCCCATAAAAAACAGAGAAAAATATGTGGCTGGAACATCATTGGCCTGTATCCTCATCGGAATCAAACTGGAAAAAAATATAATCATTCCCAATAAAACAATGACTACTATCTTGTTCATCGTTTTAATTTCATTTTCTTTATTTTTCTGCTGGTTCTCCATATTCAAACCTCCTTCAAAACAATAGAAATTTGTTTTCCGATTGGAAAACATTGCAAAATCCAAGCATCATGATTTTCGAATTTTGTATAAAATGAAATAAGCGGATATGTGTTATTTTCAAAACTAATTTGTTCAGGAACGATATAAAATTTGGTCGTTTCGTATTTGTTACCATCACCAATATCTACTACTAACTCTTCAAAATGATGAACATGATAAGTCACTGCATTTACATTTTCCATAAATGATTTTTCCACTGTAACTTCATCATCACCGAAATTATTGAGGATTAATCTATAATTTGTGTTATATTTTTCATCACATAATCTAAGATATTCTTCGAGTTCCATGAACGGCAATATATACTGATTTGGAATTTGATGTTCGGATTGATAGTTTTGAAAACAGATTATTCCTAGAATTGCATTTGTAAAACAACTTATAAAAACAATAAGTACCAATGCAAATACAATTGTGATTTTCCCCTTTTCATTTTTCGGCTGGTTCTCCATATCTACCACAATCCTACGGCTTTTGTAATCAATATCACTATAAGAACTGCATTTATACAAAGAGAGATGACAAGCAATCCTTCTTTCTCTGGAACCGAAGCGATAACGAAAGAACCGTCTTTCTTTTGATAAACTTCTACTATGCTCTCTTTTTGCAGGCGTTCTGCCAATTGTTTCTTGAAAGCATCTTCTGTTTCAAGGTTTTCAACGACTTTTATCAACTCCAAATGTTTATCTTTTGATTCTGGTTGAAGTTGCTCTTCAAGCTTTTTTATTTTCTTGTCAAGCTCATCGAATATCTGTTGACTTTCGCTCATAACATTATTCCCAACCGCATCGATTTTCTTCATCATCAAGATGCTGTTTGTTCTTTAAATGCTTCCTTTCGCTGGCTAACTTTGCCATCCTGAGTTCTTTTGCATCAGCTCGGCCAGCCTTATCGAGAAAATATTTGTATGTCGCTTCACTGGTTTTATTTCTTATTTTAGCCCTGCAAATCGGGCAGGTCATGTCCTTTATCAACTTTTCATTCTGAATACGATATTTATGCTCAAAAACATGTCCTTTGAGACAAATCCAATATGTAACTTTTGGTCTTGCTTTTGATGGTTTCTTAGCAGAGTCTTTGTCTTGCTGTTCTGGTAGTCCAAAGGTCATCTGTTTCTTGTCTGCTATTCGCTCCATTGCATCTTGAACGTATCTTTTTACCATGCTGCCTCCATCAAAGGGTAGAGGAACCAGAACTCAAAAGAAGAGTCTATCTATTTTGGGGAGAGACAAACTTACTTTGAATTCGAGTTCTAATTCCCTTATTTATAATTCTTCAACAATATAATAAACTTTTGGTTACATTTTGTTTGCAATAAAAAGAAAATTAGAGCCTTGTCGTTGCCGACAAGGTTTGTTTTATTTACCGTTTAATCCATTGACAGTCCTACACTAGCCAACCTGGTCCTTCATACCAGAAGTCAAATATTGTATCTCCGAAGTATCCAACTATCACTGTACTTTCGATATATGCCGATTCAAATTGATTGTTACGGAAGTCTGCGTGTCCTTTAAGCCATGCAATAAGCACCATGCCATCCCTCTGGGTATGAGATACTCCATCACGGTGCCATATCAATGGGCGGTAACTGCCGGACATAACAAGTGGACACAGTATGACACATGAAATATAGTTAACCCAACTGAATATGCCAAAAGTTCTTTCCCAAGCCACTGGTACAAGGTTAACGTCTAAGGCAATTATGTTAATCCATCGCATGTATGTACGGAATAGTCCCCCGTTTTGTTCTGGACCTGGACTTCCACCTACTTCAATAGAAAGATAGCCTACTGTGTTTCCATCTTTAGTAATGGGCACGGGTGGTTGTGTATAACTGAAGGACTCGTATGGATTGCTTACTGAGACACTTATGGTCTGATGCTGTGATTCTTGTTGCAATGGTTGTGATTGGGATTTTTGTATTTGTGCTGGAACCATCGGTATGACCATGAGCAGACAAACTGCACAAACAAATATTAGTTTCGTCTTCATTCTGTTTTCACCCCCCCATGCTGTTTTTGAGAATTTTGATACCGCACGACATATCAAACATGATGAATAATATATATTTAGTTATATATTATCGTTACGTAAGATATTTAAGCACGTTTACGACGATTTATCTTGAAAATCCCGTGCAACTGTCCAATGTGACTTTTATACATATGAGTTTTCCTGCATTTTGAACAAAAATAAAAATGAGCATCGGCTCTGTATTTCTTTGATTTCGTTGATTATGCCCCCAATTCCACTTTATAAGAAGTTTACTCCGCCGGTGCCATTATAATTCCCTATCAAATCATAAGTGACACATGACCATAATCTCAATGTTTTTTGGGTACGCCTGTTGTAAAATTCCCCTTGACCATAAACGCTGTTATCAGAATTGCGTTCATCAACATCATTCATAAACCATGCCAATCTGTATCTATTAATGTGAGTATCTGCATTTGGCAAACGTAACATGAGCGGTATATTTGTCTTTTTAATCAGAGCGATGCAAGATTCTTGATAGAACAATGTCGTTCCTAATCTGTTTTTAGCAATTGTCACATATAAGTATATCGTGATATTTTCATCTGTATAATCGTTTTCAGGTAATGTCAAATTAACTCTAACTAGATGACCTATGACAGTTGCCACTTGTTTGAACAACAGAGATTTAGACTCGCCTTTCCATAGTGGAATCTGAGCTGATTCTGCAATCCGTAATCTGTACCCTTTCGTAAACATTATTTCAGATATCTGCGGAGGCAAAAAATCTAAATCAATACTGTATTTGTCGGTCAATGTAATCGATATATAGCTTGGTCTGGAAGCAGCAGGTGCTAGTCCACCAAAAATAGTCAACAAGAATATTCCTATGATTCCAATCGTAACGATTTTATTTTTAATCAGTTTTTTCATATGCTTTTAACTCCCCTTGTTTAAAGAAAGAAAAAGGTTTATGCTTTATAAACCTTCTTTTATTTATTTAGTTGTATACTAGGTCATAGTTGTAGTATGTCATTCCGTACACAAAGCATATTATTGCTACAGTGAGGTGTGCGGTTCGCCAAGGCGGATTATTCTCTTCGAAGTAACCGGTTGCTGACAAAAGCAAATCGTCATGCTCTGCATTGAAACCAGTTCTTGTCCAACGAAGACCATATGTTGCTGCATTGCTTCCCGTGTCTGTAACAGTAGAGTGCCACTCACCGCCATTATAGGTAAAGTACCACTTTCCCCTACATACTGTCCAGAATAAAGGCCAGTAATTCTCGGCTCTAGCTACTACTCTGAATGAGCGGTAACGGGTAAATGGACCAGGAGCTGGGACTGGACTTGGGCTGCCAGAGTTGACTTCTGTTTTTTCTGTTGTTAGATAGGCAACTTCATTGCTACCAAGTGTGTTAAGATTTGGAGCCACCCATACGACTTCTTCGCCGTTTATGACATCACCGACTTCGATGATTATAGCTTGTGTTGGTTTGCTGATTGGCTGCGTGATACCGGCCATTGCACCGACTGGCACTAAGAATATCATTATCAAAAGGACGGCTATTAGTTTTCTCATTCCGTTTTCACCCCCCCATGCTGTTTTTGAGAACTTTGATACCGCATGCATATCAATAGTTTTTTTATTTTTAATTCTCATAAAGCACCTTTCAACTTTTTAGTTTGATACCGCCTGACATATCTACCGTAATGTTCCCCATGCTAAAGTTGTAGTTTAGTTCAGTCCAAAGTTTGACAGGCTGTTTAAAGATAAATTTATGGTACTGCCCTTCAACGTGTGTTCCATTGGTAAGGTTCGTTTGGGTTAAGAAACTGTTGTGCCACAGTGCCTTGCGATTTATTTTCATTCCATCATCAAACAAAGGCGTTGTGGAATTGCCAATAAAAGTAATGCTTCCATGTTCCGCAAACAATGTCATACCTATTGAGTTTTTCGCATAGAGTATATAGATATAGATATGTACTGAATGGTTCAAGTCTAATGTCATGTTGTCTGATAGTTTTGGTGTAATGTTGTGTTCCCACCTAATGGCTATAACACGAGCAACATTGCGAAGCGTTAGTATTCTACCTCTGTATAATATCTTGTCAGAATATCTAATTGAATGAAGATGAAAACCATTATTTGCCATTTGGTCACTGATTTCTGGAGGGAGATAGTTCAATTTAAGCTCGTAGGTTCCGTCCCCTATGGAAAAGTATGTGGCTTCAGCTAGTCCTGTTAATGGCAACAAAACCAGAGTGAATATTGAGATGCTCCAAATTAAATTTTTTAATATCGTCATAGTTATACATCCTTTTTGAAAGAAAGTTAAGATGTTGTGTTATTTACAACATCATTCTTTTAGATATCAGCGACATAGTCGTAGTCGTACTGTGTAGTTCCGTCATACATGCAATGTATTATTGACAAAACATATCCTGTGTTAGATGGAGGGTTGAAATGTCTAAAGTTTTGCCTAGCTTGGAAATGTCCTGTAGCACTATGTAATCCCCAAGTTGTTATTTGTAGAAGACCGCTATACTGCCAGTACCCCTGATTCCAAATAAAAGCGTAGGAACCAATGTTAGTAACTACTGTGCAATACCAAGGACTATTTAGGGTATTTTTCACAAAGCTGATTCTACATGCGGCAGTATCTTCAAACTGTCTGTTGTTATTTTGGTTGTAAGCTATGATTCTTTGTAATCTATAAAATATTCTCCAAAATATCGGACATGGACTGCCACCACCTTCTATATTAATAGCAGTGGTAACAGCAGTAAGATATGCTACATCATTCTCACCTAGTGAATTGATATTTGAAGCGACCCACACGACTTTTTCGTCATTTATGACATCACCGACTTCGATGGTTGTAGCTTGTGTTGGTTTGCTGATTGGCTGCGTGATACCGGCCATTGCACCGACTGGCACTAAGAATATCATTATCAAAAGGACGGCTATTAGTTTTCTCATTCCGTTTTCACCCCCCCATGCTGTTTTTGAGAACTTTGATACCGCACGACATATCAAACATAGCTATTATTATATGTACCATACTATATAAATGTTTTCTATCATGAATCATGTTGAACATTATTTCTTTATGACCAAAGGTCAGCAATGTATCCTGCTTTACAGACAATGGCATATTCATCACTTCCCGCAAAGACAAGCCCCACGAATTTACCATTCTGGTCTACGAAACTCCCGCTATCCCCGCCCTCACAAAAAGGCTGATGTACCAAGATTATGTCATCAAACCCAGCCCAAAATACAAGACCATAATAAACTTTGACAGTTGCAGAATTGTCGTATACCCACCCCGTTGTTACACCTGTTGTTCTACCTGACTTCCTTACTGCTGAAGCTTCTGAAGGAACGACCATATTGGTAACACTCACAGTATACGTATTGATATTGTCTCCGGCAAGTTCCTTATTGAGTTGTACTCCAATATTTGAAGAGACCTTTGCCATGGCACAATCAGCATGATTACCATAAACAAACAATTGTATAATGATGCGAGCTGAAAGTTTTCCAACAATTTTAAAAATGTTACCTCCATCAGCTTTTCCAGGTTGTATTACAGATGTGCCTAATGGTACTAATCTATGTAGGCTGTCCTCCGCAATGACATGTGCATTGGTGAGTATGTAATTACTTGTGTATCCTGGAGGCTTGAAGCACACCCCCAACGTTCCTGCTGTGATTGACCAAGGTGGGCACCAATTACCAAGTGATACCCCGCCAACTAAAGGTCTTACGGTGCCTTTTCTGTTAAATAGTGGTGCGGATAAAGGAAGAATGTCATTTCTCCGTTCATTGGATGCAAGTGCATCGAATCTGCCTACTATTTTTGTTTCAACCTTGAAACCTTTTATCTCACTAGGTACTAGGCTCTTACTTTGTTCGTTTTCTACAAGGATGGTCAGTGTAGGTGGTGCCCTGCTATCATTTATCATCAATCCAGATATTCCATCTTGCAATAGTAAATTCTTCTTTGCATAATTGACTGCATCCTGTATATTGGGACTGTTTGGACTGATTGGCATTATTGATAGCAGAATAATGGGTATTATTGTGAACGAAGCGAACTTCATTATTTTTTCTTTTCTTTTTTTCATTCTTTTTATTCCTCCTTTGATACATCAAACATGCCTATTATTATGTAGACCATACTATATAAATGTTTTCTATCGTAATTGGGCACCGTCTTTCTATATGTATCAAACATAAAAAAATTTGGAAAAAATATGGAGTCTTGTTGTTTTCAACAAGATGTTTTTATTTAATTATGGATACCCTGGATACCAAGCGTAGTCATAATCTGTGTGACCATCGGAGGTTATCGTTATCGAAGTCCAAGCATACCCTTCATCCCCATTATTTCTTTGGAAATAAGCTTCGCCAAGCAGTGAAGCTTCATAACCTAGGGTTGGTGTTACATCAAGACGGACTTTGTGCCAAATCCACGGTTTATATGTTCCGTAAAAACAGTAATCAATTATATCACCGCACGAGCCACCGTAAAATGAAAAAATCCCTGCAGTTAGTTCCCAAAACTGTTTTACACCCAACTGAGTTCTTCCTATCACGCTAATCATACGAAAATACACTGGGTTTCCCAGTGGGCTTGGTATTGCCCGTTCTTCCATCGTTACCGTCACGTATGCAATGTCGTCTTGGTCTAGCTTTGCATCTTGACTAACCCAAAACACTTCTTCACCGTTTATGATGTCACCTACTTTAACAGTGACCTGCACGGGTTCACTAATTGGCTTTGATGCTGCACTGGCTATTGAGCTGATAGGCACTAAGAATATCACTACTAGGAGAATTGCTATTAGCTTTCTCATTCTGTATCACCCCCCCCATGCTGTTGTTTTGGATTTTTGATATCGCATGCACACCAAATCCGTTTAGTATTATTCGTTAAGCCAAAAACTCCCACCGCCATCACGAATAGTTCTGTTAATGGAACACCAAATGTCAACGCCGTATGATTCCATAGGTGTTCCGCCAAAGGGTATCCCTAATAAAAACCGTGGAGGACGTGTATAGTGATAGTGAGTAACCGTAGCAACTAACTCTATAACACCCAGTTCTGTTCCTTGCCCATGGGGACTTACAGACAATGTTCCAAAACATCTATAGTATGCATTGCGGTAATTAAGAACATGACAGGTTCTGAAATCAGGAATAATCACAGCAATTGAAGCATTGTCAGGACTGTAAACTATGGCACAAAATTTGCCACTTACCCTCATAACAAATAATGTTGTATTATCGACACCATACGCAGTCAGCATATACCCTGAATCAGCGATTTCAATGTGTGGTAATGGTGTAGGCTCTGGTGCAGGCTCAGTAGTATAAGTTTCTAACTTACCTACAATATACGCAATCTGCTCATTATTTGTCACATGGTCAGCCATCCATATGATTTCTTCGTTTCCTTCAAGCGTAATGTTGTATCCATAACTTGAAAGTATGGACTGATTATTTCTAATCTTTTCTGCCACGGGATAATTGACTTTATTCTGTTGACTCCTTGGTGCTGATATTGCAGAAAACGGTGTAAAAACAAAGATGAAAATAACTACTAGCGTCATAATCTTCTTTATTTCTTTTTGTTGCATATTCTAATATTATAGATATTCATATATATAAATGTTTTCCAGTTTTAGTGCCCAGTCTCCTGGTTTTGGCAGGCAGGATTAAAAAGACAAGGGAGGTGAAAAATGGAAACCAAATTTCACAATCCTGCCCTTTACCACCAGGTCCTTACCTCTCCTGTTCTTTGATTGTTACTTTTACCTTTCTGCCTTCGAAATATTTCAGCATGCGATGCAATGCCTCAAGACCTCTATCGTTCATGACAACGAAGTGACCGCATTCATCTAAATTTACAACCGTTCCTTCAACTGTATCTTTAATGGGTTCTTCTTTCATGGTTTCTTTGGCTCCTTGAAAACAGGGAACCATTTATCTTTTAAAAATCTTATCTGCTCCAAAGATATCATTCCTGCATTATCTAAATAAAACTTTTCAATGTCTTTGTCAAATCCTTCTATCGCAGAACGAATATCAGAATCACTAAACCATTTTTTGGATTCATACTTAAACATCTCTTTTTCTTTTGTTAATGGCCCCCACATCTATTTTTCCTCCAGAAATCCTTTCTTTTTCATTTCATCAATGACAGCACCCGCAAGCGTATCGGAAGCATTGCGATACTCAACAAGAGCAGTATTAACCCCACCCCAAGATGTCTCTCTTGAATGAATTGCATTGCTAAGTATCATCTTCCAATCAAGAGAATACATGTCTGATATTGTGAGACGTTTTTCCGTCATGATTTTTCCCTCCAGTATTATCAACTTAGCTTTTCTTTTTCCAGATACTCCAACATCTTTTTGCAAGCATCATACAACGAACTATCCCAGAATACAATTGGAGGGCGGTTGCTTGTTGAACTGAAATAATATTCAATAGCCCAGAGCTTCCCATTTTGATAAAACGGGGATATTCGCAAAAGACCGAAATCATATTTTGTCTTAATTGACATCGGTAGCTTGTCTAAAATTTCTTCCAAACTTTCTTTCTCTTTATTCATAATTTGTTTATCTCCTGTTCTGCAAATGCAATTTCTTCAAATATCGTATGACCGTTTTCACACGGACCTAATCCAAATACTCCAGTGTATTTTTTCCCACAAATTATACATTCACTCATGATTTTTCCCCTCCAATACTGGGTCATTCTTATATGAACCGTCCAACCGTCTTTTGATTGCACGTTTCATGTGGTCGCCATCTGGAAGTTTACTGACAAGAAGTTCCGTGTATGCCCTGACTTTCTTTTCGTTTCCCTCTAAACCGCCTTCAATGATGCTAAGTATTTCAGAACTATGCTTTAGCACGGTATCATAATTCATGGTTACTTTTCCTCCTTGAAAACAGGGAAACAAAAATCAATCCATTTTTGGATATCTTGTTCGTGTTTTAGATTAAATTCCGTATAATATTCATGTATTTCCTCCCTCAGTCTTTCAACCGCAGAACGTACATCATGTTTCTTTAGCAAAACAGGACTACCACCAGCAGCATGTATCTCTTTCTCTTTTGTTAATGGCTCGTTCATGACTTCTTTTCCTCCAAGAAAGATAAAACACTATCTAATATATCATCGTACATCCTTGCATATTTGTATTTCTCATTAGTTTTCATATCCCGTATTTGTTCTTTGAGCCAAGACTTGAAATCAACAATACTTTGATTTGTATTGGTGTGCATGAAATCATTTAATTTTTTCAAAAATGCTTCATTATCTCCTTTATATTTGTTCAAACAATGCAAAAATATCGGCAGAGAGATTTCCCTGTATCTTGGTTCATATCCTGTTTTGATATTTTCACCCATTTTTCTTGCCTCTTGCAAACTCGAATACAGATGTCCTTTTACCATTTTCATCGACCACGATAGTCTTTGCAAAATTGAACAGACCGCCGTTCGTGTAATTACATGGTCTCTTTTTCTTCTTGTCGTAGATTGTTCCTATCTTGTCTTCTGGTATCCTCGTATCGAATCGGCCTATACAACTGAAATATACTACAGTCGATGCTTTGATATCTGATATTCCTTTTTTGTTCAATTCGATGAAATCCTTGCCCGACTGGATATGACCGCAGTTCGGGCAGACAAACTTCCAATCTTTTTCATCCTTTCCGAATAGTTTTTCGCCTTCAGCAAGCCAAATTTTAATTGGGATTTCACGCACATCATTTTGTGTTTCTGACATTTCAATCACTTTCTATCCGAGGAGCAAGAAAATAAATTCCCTCAAGATTGTCTTTTTCTTTCCACCAGATGACAAGCGGATTATCAGTCTTTAACCCGATTTTTATCGTCGGTGCATTTACCAGATTGACAATACTTGCCATATAATCGATTGAGAACAATGATTTTGCTATCTTGACATCTTTGTTAGAAAATTTCAAATCTATTCCTTCTATCCCGCCCAAGGAGTATGTCAAATCTGAAGATACTGTTTCTTCGTAATCATTTGAAAAACTTGCGTTCAGTTTTCCTTTTTTATGGTCTGCAATAAGTGTAATACGGTCAGTCTCCGCCTCGGCAATCTTCAAGAACAATTTAAACTGCCTTGTATTTATATTTGCAATTGCATCTACATCCAAACATCCGCTCGGTATATTTGCATCTGGTATTCCTTCGCTAGAAATCAATTTTATTGGAGATACAAGCATCGGATGATAAAAAGAAAGATAGTTCGGCTCATTGCCGTCCATCAACAGTTCAAGCCTCAATTTGTTTTCCAAATCATTTGGCTTGTTGATATTTCCAAACGGCAAGAGGTTTATTCTCGAAAATAATCTCTCAAAGTTCAATGCAATTTTTACTGGCTTCATATCGCAGTTTTCAAGCTTCATCGTCATATCCAGCATCGCAACGTGAGCTGGGTCCACACATCTTTCATGTAGCTTGCCATCGCCTAGCATCATGGCTGTGTCTTCAGTGCCCATCGCTCTTATTTTTTTAAGCATACTTTTTGTTGCACGCAGGTCTGCTATTATCATAGTCATAGAAATCCTCTCACTTCATCTTGAATTTTAAAATTCAGTTCTTTTATAATAGATTGAAATTTACAATCTGGACAAGACGAAAAAGGCTCCAAATCTTTTGTAACCGTCAATGTGATATTTTCAGACGAATTTGAAAATATGTGGAGAATCCATCTGAATCCGCTTCCTTCATTTGTATATATTTTCCAAGTAGAATTTCCGATGGCATATGGTTTCATATAATCTTCACCGCAAATTGTTGCATTCTTATCATTAAACTTGAATGAAACAGTAACATTCCCAGCTCCACCGCTTTCTACATCTAACCAATAACTGCCTGAAATCTTTCCTTTTTCAAAATGACAACGAAAACTACACCAGCTATTTATTTCAGTAAAAGCTGTCTCTGTTCCCAATTGCCTCATTTTTTCTGAATTCTTTTCCCAATCGTTGATGTATTCTTCCTGTGATTCTTTATTTATGCATCCAGAAAACAACACGATACTTAATATTGATATCAAAATTATCACAATAATTTCTTTCTTCATCAAATTCCTCCAAAAAATTTAGCGATTATTCCTATCATGAGAGTTGCAGTTCCAAAAGTAAACAGAGCCACTTCTATAGTTTCTTTTAATGTTTTATATCTAAGTGATGCCAAGCCAGTTATAATTGCAGTAATGCCATACCATGTAAAAAGAGAATAATCCATCAAAATAGCTCCCTCTTGTTCATATGACAACGACCTCTTGTGTTTGTTGTTGAAATATATGATACTTGGTCATCACATCTTTTACAGTTAAAAATTTGTACTCTTTTCCTCGAATGATGATTTTTTTTACGGGCAAACACTTTGCCTTCTCCAAATCATAGATGAAATCGTAATAATCGTCGATTGCACAACCCTCTGGAGCATCGTAGTTCTCAAGCACGCACATGCCGAACTCACCGTTGCCGTTGAATGCCTCTGGTCCGCAGATGTAATGCTTCTCTTTGCTGATGTTTAATTGGTCGCATTTAGGCAGTTCAATGATGTTGAGTTCACGGTCAATCCAGAGTGCTTTCTGTTCTTCTTTGCTACCGCCTGTTTTAGCACCTTCCCATTCATTGTAGAATGTATTAATCGCTTGAGTAACAGTCGGTGCATCAACAAGTGTCCATGTTGATTCCCGAAAGTGAATATGCCGTCTAATATACTCAGGTTTGACATCTTCTTCTTTTTTATATTTCAAAAAAAATCCAACATGGTCAAGTTCCATGAGTTTTTCTTTGTTGTAGCAACGAATATATCCTGGACCGCCATCAAGTGAAATGACCCGTTGCAATAATGGGAATTTCCAAAGCTTCATATACTTCATCCTTCACCCGTACATATAATTTTTCAATCGTTCTTCATCAATATCTATTGTACTCAATTCCTTCAACGGAACCGACCTCTGCTTTTCAGTCATCGGCTCTGAAACCAATTCTCCTTTCAGATAATTTTCGGTCTCTGCAATATAAGCTTTAAAGCCTGTTTTACCGCTTTCAGGGATGATGATGTACTCGATTCGAGCATTCTTGAGCATCTTCAGCAACTCTTCATTTATCGGATATCCTTGTCCTTTGATAAAATAATGAATTTCTGGCTTTTTTATGTGGGTTACGAATGCCGATTGCTCGTCAGGAATATTAATCGTAATGATGATTCCAAGGAGCTTCCAATCGTGCTGAGGATTGAAGACTTCGAGGTAGAATTTACTGCCTTTGCGTCTTATCATGTTTTTTCACTTCATCGGAAATCATCATCAAGTATACAAAGACCGAGAGCCATGCAACTAAACTCATCAGTCATCCTCTTTTTCCTCTTTGAAATAATCTGTAAAACAGAATGGCAATATACTGCTAAAAAATGCTACAAAAATCATCCATGCAATCATTCCTGGTGGATAATACAGATAATCGCCATATGTCTTGACAGCACCGATTGATTCACCATAAAATGCAACATATGAAATGAATATTAGCTCCCAGATGCATGTTATCGCAACTGCATATCTCACTGGCAATTTCTTTCCTTTCAACATTTTCAATCCACCCTTCCGGTTTCTATCTTTTCATAGTAGACGATATCGTAGAATTCGTAGAATTGGAACGCATTGTACACATAGAAAATTTTGTATATGCCTCCGGTATTCATTGGTTCTCTATTATTTGCAATAGCAACATCAAAAGTCATGTATCCAGTATAGGTACTATTTTCTTTCCAAACTTCAATCGAACCATTAGTTTCATCCACTGTCACAAAATTAAATATTACATCATATAAAATGGTCTTGAATCCAGTAACTCCCAGAGAATAATTTATGAAGCCGATTGGTTTTATTGACCAGATAGTAATATATTCTGTATCAAGTTCATTTGTAAAATGATTCAGTTCGTGCAATTCAAATCTTGGAGTCGAATCAGATATCGCACATATCAAAGAACGCCGTTCCATGCTCCATCTGTTTTCTATATCATTATGCAGAACTGTTTGGGTAACATTTGAGATGACCAGCACTGCAAACAAAATAATTATTGCAGCTTTATATCCCGTATTTTTATTTTCTGTAGTTTCTTCCATATCTTTTCACCTATTTTATCACTATATTCCCCTTATGAATTTTATAATAATCCTGGAACAACAATCGTTCCATCTCTTTCTTGTCGAATGTCACAATCAAAGCCCGTTTGTCTTTGGGAATCGCATACTGTATGTTTTCAAAGCGGTCTGGTTTTTGCGGGCAAGTAGCTCTAATTATCTTCAATCTGCTCATTCCTATAGGCTTCTTAGGCTCGTCGAGGAGATAATGAACTACCAGACCATCTTTGTCTGCAAGCTTCTCTACAATCGTCTTACGTCCGATTACGTAAATATCGTGCTCCGTTCCCATGAACTGCTCGTAAGTTATATGTTGATTCCGCTCGACCCTAAGACGCTGAATTTTTTTTCCAAAGTAATATACCCCCAAATCGTAATTCGTAATTCCTTCTTCAAATATTCCGGTCAAAATAGCATCAGGACTATATGAAAAATTTCTGACAAAATTCATTTCGGGAAACATGTCTTTCAGCAATTGTGCACATCTGTTTATATGAAATTCTCTTCCTTCTTTTGACATATCATAAAAACGCTCGGTGTCCCATCCGCAATTTCCGCATTTCCAATGAATCCCTCTTTTATCTTGAATGGTTTTTCCAGGTGCTCCGCAACGTGGACAAGAATATTCTGATGGCAATTCTTCTTCGATTCTGCCATCAAACCTTGTCTGTTGACTTCCTTCCTGCGGAGCAATGATTTCTACATAATATCTATGCAGTTCATTCTGACATTCCTCTGATAATTGTTCAAATAACAGAGCGTACAAACCTTCTGGAAATGTTTCAGGATGACTTTTCGTATTGGATAGTTGATTCAATATCTCTCTTCTTGCTTCTTCATCCAATTGATTCCAGAACTCAGCTACTTTTTCCATGTTTTCCAAATCTAGTCCTCCATGTTATCCAGCTAGTCGTAATATCTGTCCTTTCGACCAGACCCTCTTTTTCCAGCAATATAATCTGTTCCCTTACGTATTG
Organism: Thermoplasmata archaeon; assembly: GCA_014894395.1. GTDB lineage: Archaea > Thermoplasmatota > E2 > DHVEG-1 > DHVEG-1 > SM1-50. The sequence goes on along the minus strand of JADBLO010000082.1, from coordinate 6,952 downwards.
AGGAGTCATTTTTACTTTTTTTGCGATTTGCGATATAGTAAAAAGATAATCTCTCTTAATTCTATTGTATTTTTCTTCAAGGGCGTTCTGTACTAATTTCGAAATCATCGATGCTAATCTTATATCATTCTCTTTTTCCAAGACACGTCCTCCATGTTATTCTGCTGATGGCAAGGTCTGTCCGCTCAATCAGACCCTGCTTCTCCAATACGAGAACCGATTCTCTTACCGCAGATGTCTCCACCTTTAATTTTTTTGCAATCTGTGCATTGGTAAATGTATATTCTCTTTTCACCAAATTGTATTTCTTTTCAATAGTTTCTCTAACTTCTTCTAAAAGCATGTAATCATTCCAGAAATCATACAACACCGCCTAAGGATACCATGGGTTTCAGCCAGTAAAGAAGTTCCATTCCTTTTCCATATACAATCAATTCTATTTTCTTGGTAGTAACACTAATATTTTTAATTGAATCTAAAATAATAACACATTGACCTTTACAATGAACTCCTTTCACACAATATTCTTTATCATTATATTTTACTATATCATTCGGTTGCAAACTATAGTGTTGCCTTCTAATTGATGGTTTGAATCCTTTTCGGTTAAGTTGCAAACAACGATTATTTCTTCTCATTTGTTTGGCAACAAATGGTCTACATCGTTCCTGAATTGTTCCACCAGCAATAACGAAAGCATCGTTGACATGAGATTTCGGCAGTTTCAGCTCAATGCGTCTGCTCTTAGTAATATACCCATAGGTATGATTGCAACCAAGGGAATTGACCAATTTCCATCTGATTGATGTCATGAATGTTTCGGCTTTGAACTGCTTGATTTCTTTTTTAGGTATGATGTCAATGCCTGCATGATGCTCTTCATGACAAGTTTTGCAAACAGTCATGAGTTCTTCAGGTCTATCCGTTGCACCTTCAGATTTACCATTGATGTGATGCACTTCCAGAATCGAGTCTTTCTTCTTTCCAAAACAATGCTGACATGTGTGATTGTCACGATATAGCACATATTCACGAACATTCCAGAAACCAAGTTGTTCACCTTGTTGATATTGTTTGTCTTCAATATCGGGATTCTTGATTTTCTGGATATCAAAGTTTGCGATTTCAATGATTGTTTCTGTTATCGGCAACAGTTTTTTTATTTTTTCAACCAAACGGATGTGACTATCCAGTTTATGTTTAATACTTGGTGCTAACCAATCTTTATTCTTTTTTCTATTCAAAAATCTAGCCGGTCTATACCATAATTTATTTCTTTTCTTTCTTCGGTACATTGCTCGTTCTGCAATAAGTTTTGAGATGTTGTCTCTTAGTTTTACTTCTCCAGATATCAGTTCTCTTTTATCCATAGTTGCAGAAAAGCCTATTTTGTTGTACCCGCTATCAATACCAAGTTTTATTGGCTGAGTATTCTTTTCAGAATTCCATAATAGTTGGATTGTAAACGGTTTTCTGCTCACAACTTTCGCCTTCTTTTGCTTCAAGAGGTGCCTTGCCTTTGCTGGAGTGCAGGGCATCAACGGAGTTCCATCTTGATGCAATACATACACATTGACATTAAGTCCATCTGTATGCTGATGTTGGTTCACATCGGAGTTGTTAGAAAGAGTTTTTAAACTCTGCAACACTTGGTCGCATCGACCATGTTTAATCACAAGGTCACAGTTGCCACGGACTTGTGAAGCATCCGTAGGTGTGTATGTATCTCTTCTTTCTAACTTCTGCATTTTTCAATGCCTCCTAATCACCTCTTGCATCGAAGGTTGCCTTTCAGACCACCGAATTTATTTAGTGGTCAGTTTGACAGTCTTTTAATGACTATTTCATCTTTTGTTGTCAATTCTGGCAACATGTCTTCAAGCAGAGACAACAATTCTTTTCTTGTTGCGTCCTTTTCGACATGACCACATTTCACATGGTAATTGCGAATTATTGCTGTTCCTTTCACTTTCTTTGGCAGGTCCATGTCATCAAAGCTTGTCTGAGAGTTCAGAAATGCTCGATGATGTTTTTCTACAACTTCACCTATAATCTTCTCTTCTTTTGAGATTTTATTCTGGACATCCAAAGGAAGACTGGCAATCCTTTTTGCAACGGAATATTTTATTTCATTTCTTCTGAGTTTTTCCAGGATAGTCTTTGGAAGTTTCAGCAAAGATAATCGCTGACCAAGCACCGATGGCGATATCCCAGTAATCTCTGAAATCTCTTTCAACGTCTTTCCTTTGTTTATCTCTTCCTGGATTGCTTCTGCTTCGATGACTGGACTGGTCGAACGCTGAAGGTTTTGTACAAGCGTAATAAAATTGGCGATTCCTACCGGAAGATTTTTGAATACCTTTGCTTCAATTTCCAGCCTGCCTTCCTGAATCGAATCGTTGATTCTTTTTCGCCCGTCGATGACATGATATTTTTTTCCAGAGTCAAGATTGGGCAATTCGTTCAAGGTAACGTCGTTCGTCTCCCCAAGCATCCCTCTCGATTCCTTGAGACCTGCATCTGGCTTTACATAATCGACGATGATTTCGGACAGCTTCACTTTTTTCTTTTCGCAAGTATATGCATCAAGCAATGTCCCTGTTTGTTTCTTGAGTTTCGTCTCTTGCTTTTTAATCTTTTTTTCTTTTGAAATCTTATCTGATTTCTTGCTTTTCTCTTTTTCTGTTTTTATCTTTTCCATGAAAATCCTTCCTATTTATCAAAACTTTCAAATTGTTTTTTGAGTGCATTGACATTGGCGACCTGTTCTGCAGCTTTTTTTTCTGCGATTGATACGATACTTTTCTTGGTTGCTTCGATAGATTTTTTCAATGAATATCTATGTACTGGCCGGCCTTTTTTCTCCGTCTTCAGTGCATCCCATTTTATGATATTCAATTCCAGTAATCTTTGCAGGCCAATGCTTGCCTCCGGCTGCCGTATGTCCATGGCATGTTCGATATCTCTCGATATGGCAGAGACAGTTCCATTATTTAGTAGATAAGTAAGAATTCTGGCCTCTACCCGACCAAAACCTGCTCGTTGTATTGCATTGCACATCTTATTGTTTTTTTCCATCTCTCCATTTTCTTTCTTTAATTTTTTGTTCTCCATAGTATTACCTCCTCTAACCATAAAAACCATCTACATCTTTGTTGCCTTTTTTTCGTGATATTTTACAGACCTGAATGATTCTCATTATCTCCCCTTCAGTATCCTCGGTAATTGGTATTCCTCGCCTATCTATAAATTTCAATTTGTTGTCTGGTAATATCTCGAAAAAATCTATCACCAAAGCTGCATTATGTGGTACTAGACCCACTGCAATCTTGCGTTCTTCGCTATAGTAGACTACTCCATCGTGTATTTTGAAAATTGTAGAAAGAAGCCTTCTATCAGTTGGGTGTTCTATACATTCTTCAAATTTTTTATGTAATGCATTTATTATTGTTGTGTCATCTATCTCGTCTTTAACGATAATTATTCCTCCAATGCCCTGATATCAAATTCAGTATTTTTTACTCGCCTCTTCAAACTCTCTGGAATCTTCTTCTGTTTGTTAACATATTCGAGGTGCCCGACCCAGAACGCTGCGAATATTCCCGTCTGGTATTTATAAATTGTTTTTTTATCAAGATTTACTGGGGGCATCCTTGGCAGGTTCACCGAATATTTTACTGACGGCGTTTGGATTCCCGCATGGTCTTCATCAATGATTGAGACTTCATGTTTGTCTTTTATTCGTTCCAGTGCTGAAAGATGCCATAAATCGAAAACGCAGGTATCGCCTGGCTTGTGCGAATGGTTTATCTTCCGTGGGCATTCCCGTCCCGTATCGTGCCCGAACAGTGGAATTGCCCGCTCATGAACAAAGAACATCCTGGATTCGAATGGTGTCAAACGCTCGAATGGAAATGATTTTGGAATACGCCGACTTATTCCCTGGCATCTACTCTCCTCCATATAATCTGATACGAATGGATAAAACTCTTTTCCGACATAAATCATGATGTGATTTACTTTTTTACCCGCTATAATAATCGGCGTTCGGAATGGCTTACCGACGTATGGTTTTGGCGGGTCTAAGAGAAAATGTTCTACTGGTCGCCCAAATTCAGAAGTCGCCACCGAGAGATATAAACCATTATTTACACGGCTTCCACAGCCACGTTTAGACATAATAGTTATATAAAATATGATATATTTAAACATTTACATTTTTATCTATTACGGTATGTGTAATTTGATTTTGTTGTAATTCACAACTCGTTGATGGGTTTCATGACTTATATGGTTATACACATCCATGCAATAGATTTCAATATTTGGGTGG
>JADBLO010000082.1:0-2519 GCA_014894395.1 Thermoplasmata archaeon | reverse complement strand
GGTTTCAAATGTTTATTGGTTCGCATTATCATTATAGATTTCAACTACGTGCTGGCTTTCTTTTTATGCCTTTTGTTCCAATCGTCTTCAAGATATTGAATTACATCTTCGTGAGGGGGCGGAATATAGTTGTGCCCGCCTGTCTTTAATACATATGGCGTAACAATGCTCAATCCATTTGCCCTTCGCCAAGCATTCCAGAAATGTTGGATGAACAACTTTGCTGTTTTCCTTCGTGCCCTTGCCAAACGATGCCCGTCACTCAAATCAGGATGTTTCCGGTCCTCTTCAGCTCTGAATTTATCGTACCAGTTTCGGTAATATCCTTTGTGCATAATGAAACCTAAATATCCTGTCTTGTACGTAAGCAGTGTCTTCATGAATGGAACATAGTGAATTGGTAATCCTTTCACTTTCTTTTCTGCGACCTGAATGATAGCCGGATGGTCACAATTGCACAATAGTTTCATTATGTCGGCTGTCTTCTTTTTTATATTTTTGCCCGATTTTTTCTTTCTTTCTTCAATCTTTGTTGCCTCGGCTTTTGCCCATGATTCCTTGAACTTTGGGTCGATGTATCGATGGTCGCATTTTTTGCACCAATCGACTGGAGCAAGACCACAGAAACGATTCATTTTGCTAGGATTAGTGAATTTTGCTGGGTCTTGCAATCCTGAAATCAAACCAGCAGAGATTATTGGACCGATTCCCTCAATCAAGTTCAGCCATGCATAAATACGCAATTTAGAGATATGTAATCCTAATTCATCTTTGATTTTTGCCTCTAGGTTTTCTACCAATTTGATGATAGATTCTTGCGGTTTTGTATCAAAATTTGGATATTTTTCCTCATAGTCCCGTTCGATATTGTCCTTTGCACTGTTCATTCCTTTGCGGATTTCCTGGATTTCATAGAATTGAACGACGAGATTACGACACATCGCAGTTTCTGGCTCCGATAATATCGGTTCCGTCATCAATCCTTTTTCCATCTGTAATTTTATTAATTCTATATCGGACAGTTTCTTTTTGTTTTGTTTTTTAGGTTTTGAATCCTTTTTTAATTTTGGCATTACATTATCCCTCATTTTATTATGTTTTTAATATTTAATGTTGCGTATTAATATATTAAATGCCACATATATAAATATTCCCACCGTTCCCACCATACTTTTTTTAAATACGTAGTTGATTCATTATACTAATGTTCGAGAGAATGATTAAGACAATAGCATCTTACTTTGGATATAATTGGCAGTGCGTCTCGACTAAAGCATTTATACAATGTTTATGGAAAACTCTCTGGATGACTTTGATTTTGCATAATGACGAACATCACATTACAATTAATTATCATGGAAAAGAAGTCAAAACATGTGCACGATGTCTGGGCATGTACTTGGGGATGATTGCAGTTTTGCCTGCAATCGTGCTTCTTTCGGCTTTTGGACGCTTTGAATTTGGGATAATCTTCTCGGTTTCATGGATACTTGCATTGGTTGCTATTGCCGATTGGGGCACTGTAAAAGCAAAAATCTGGCATGGAAACAACCACATCCGGCTGTTTTCTGGTTTTTGTCTAGGTGTCGCTGGAATGACTTATCTGTTTTTGCTTCCAATTCCTTTGATACAAAGAATACTCTCACTTTGGATATACAGCCTTGTCTATTCCGTTATCCATTATAGCGTTACATGCAAGGAACATAATCTTTCATTGTGGAATCCGATATCACAAAATATCGCAATAATTTATGCAAAGCCACTGGCTGTCGGGCAATGCGGTATGACTGGTGGCTGTGGAAGTTGCTGTGGATGCTGTAGTTGTCCGTGTGCAAGTTGCAGTCCATGTATGTGCTGCCCATGCTGTTGCTGTGCTGGAGTTATACCATTACTCTGCCTTTCGAAAACATGTATGGATAAAAGCCCAAAGACTCCTACAAATTATGGTCCTGGAGCTGAGAAAACCCGTACTAAAACTAATTGGGGACCTGGTGCGGAGTGATTCTGTGGTAAGCAGTTACAAAGATGACCAAGGATACATCCGCATCTATGACCCAAGCAACCCATGTTCTGACAGCAAAGGATACATCTATGAACATCGCAAGAAGGTAGCGGAGAAACTAAGAGAAGAAGACCCTGAACATCCGGCTCTTGATTTCCAGGGCTGTCTGAGACCTGAATACATGGTGCATCACAAAGATGAAGATAAAAGTAATAACGAAGAAACCAATCTCAAGTTGAAAAAAGAGACTGGGCATAAGAGCCATCATTTTATGGTAAATAATCCGCACCCAGAAGAAAGAGATGAATTAGGAAGGTTTGTTTAATGTCGGATATCCAAAAAATACGAGGATGCATACGAAAATCAATCAACAAACTTATAGATGATAAAATACTAGAAGCATACAAAACAGATTATAGAATCAGAGTAAAAGAATATACTAAAGATTTTCCTATTGTTGAAATGCGGATGCCAAAATATCACGACAAGCCACTTTCCTTTAACAAATTAGAACATA
>JADBLO010000106.1 GCA_014894395.1 Thermoplasmata archaeon | reverse complement strand
GGTCTTACGCTGATGCTTCAGACCGCGCAGTATTCCCAGCCGCAGTTAATAATAAGCTACACGAATTTTTTTCAGTATTATATTGTAATTTTATCGGATATTTTAAATTTTTTACAGTACCCTGAGAGGGTATTGTTCAATTCTTGGATATATTCTTTCCGAGGGTTAAAATCATTATCATATAGCGCATCGTATTTCGGCAGGAGATGCGGATAATGCGCCTTTATTAGATTCCTAAAAAGTCGTTCCTGGTCTCCTTTCAACTCTAAATGTTTATGCAGTAGATACTGTGCATCGACGCTACGTGCTGCTTTGACGATTGATTCTACCTCCGATTCAACGATATACGGGAGAATCGGTATCAATGCTACCCCTGCGGTGATACCTTGAGTACGAAGGGCTTGGACTGTCTGAAGGCGATCGTTTGGTGATGGAACCTCTGGCTCAAAGATACGAACAACCTGATCATCCAGAGACGATATACTTACGGTTATCATGCATTCGAGTTGAGAAAGAATATCGATATCTCTCAGAATTAAAGGCGATTTTGTAAGAATATGACAAGGAAAATTAAATTGTTTCAGGGTTTCAAGAATAGTTCTTGTCAGTTTAAATTTTTTTTCTGTGTTCTGATACGGGTCATGCACAGATCCGATGATAATCCTGCCGTTCTTAATGTGCTCTAGCTCTTTTTTCAGGATGTCTACGACATTTGCTTTCACATAGATTGTTTTCTCAAAAGAAGAATCGCAGTAGTGACACCCAAATTCACAATTTTGATACGGATCAACACAATAGTTCCCATGAAAAAGCGAGTCTTTCTTGGTTATTTTTTTAACGACAGAATCGCAGTTGATGGTCTTGTAGTCCATTTACATCTCCTCTGGGGCAGTGATTCCTAAAAGATCAAGAGCAGTATGAAGAACAATTTTAGTTGCTTCTACAAGTGTGAGTCGTGAGGAGCGAAGCACTTTATTCTCTTCAGAGAGCACAGGGCAATCCCGGTAGAACTGATTAAATGCAGAGGCTGTTTCGTAGAGATAGTTTGCGACGGTATGTGGTTTGCAGTTATTGCACGCGTCGTCAATAATGAGTGGGAATCGTGCAAGTTGTTTGATGAGTGCCGCCTCTGAGGCATGAGTCAGAACAGCGGCTTCAAACTTGTGATCTTTCGTCTTTGTTTTTCCAAGGATACTACAGGCGCGGGCATGAGCATATTGAATAAACGGTACTGCGTTCCCTTCAAAATTTAACGCGTCTTCCCATTTAAACATGATATCTTTTTCGGGTTGGACTTTTATGATGTTGTATCGTAAAGATCCAATGCCGACCAGCTCTGCGATTTTTTTCATTTGAGATTCAGTAAGTTCACTGGCTCTTCTTTTTTTAACTTCTTCGTACGCCCTTTCAATACACTCGTCAATAAGTTCATCAAGATACACAACGCGTCCTCGTCGTGTAGACATCTTGCCACCAGGGAGCGAGACGAACGCATAGAACACCACCTGCGGCAGAATCTTCGTCTGTAAAAGTTCGAGAGCGACTCTAACCTGTTTTGATTCTAGTTTATGGTCTTCACCAAGAACATTCACCAGCATGTCCGCATGGTGTGCTTTCCATTGATGATACGCAATATCCCTGGTTGCATATAGAGTAGTACCATCTTTTCGTAAAAAGAAAAATTTGGTGTTTCTCCCTTGGATACCAAACGGTTCCATGTCTAAATAGAAAGCATCGTCTTGCTCATGACAATGCGGTGTTTGTTTTAGTTCTTTGATGATTCTTTCGACGCTCTTATCGTACACAAACGTGGATTCCTGGACATAGGTATCAATGTGAATGTTGATCCGTAAAAGGCTTTGTTTTATGCCGTCTAAGACTGGTGCGTAGGATGCATGAATCATCTCTATGGTTTTATGATCACCATGTTCTAATTTCTTGACAATGTCACCAATCTGTTGAGCAACAGTTTCATCTGATTCCATGCGTTCATTTGCTATTTGGTAAAATCCAACGTTTTGATGATCAGCTTTTTTATTTTCAGATGCCGGAATGTGTCTGTGGTCAATGTTGTTGACCCCCCAGGCGAGAATCGCAACCTGTTTCCCCATGTCATCAAGATAGAATTGTGATTCAACATCATAACCAGCTGCCTTGAAGATGCGGACGAGGGTATCGCCGATAATTGGGTTTCGTGCCCGTCCCACATGTAGCGGACCATTTGGGTTTGCAGAGGTGTGCTCAATGATGACCTTTTTCTTCTTTTTTGGTAAATAACCGTACGTGTCTTTTTTTTCCAAAATTGATTGGAGTGTCGCAGTGGTAAGACAGGTGGTATCTATGAAGAAGTTGACGTATCCCGCTTTTGCTTCTACCGTTGTGATCCATTTGTTTTTTGGGATGTTTGCTGCGATCTCTTTTGCTATCTCCATTGGTGATTTTTTTAAAAGGGGCGCAAAGGAAAAACAGGGGAATGCAAAGTCACCCATGCCTTCGGGGGGTATCTCTACTCTGATCTCTTCGTTATTGTGGTATTTTGCAACCACCTTCTGTAGTTCTGCTGTGATTTCTTTTTTACATTGGTCAAGAGGATACATGGTATAGTGTGGGAATTGCCATGGTGTTAAAAGGTTTTGTTATTTCAGTCCTTGATTTTTTTCGTGAGTTTTTATAAAATTTTATCAATATATTTAAATAGGAACATAACTCATATATCCATTAAGACTAAGTATTTATACTAACAATTGTTAATTATTCATTAAGGGGACTAATATGAAGAACACATCCAAAAAAAATAGTATGTATTGGAAGGTGGGTTTTATCACACTTGTTTTACTGTTGACAACTGGCTCTGCATTGGTGGCGGGTCAGAACAGGAATGGAAATGACTATATCACGAAGATTTTTACATTTACTGCGCCACAGATTCATCAGATCGCCATCAACAATCAATTGTACGATGAAGTATCCATGTCAGATGCTCAAGGCGCATGGAATGTTGGTGAACCAAATCTCCCGGCATATGGCGTCTCACTCTTGCTTCCACAAGGAACAACAGTCGCCGACATTACAATGCAACCAGGGACTAAAATCCAGTTAGGATCTGGTTTTATCGTAGCACCTGTTGAACAACCTGTGACACTCTCAGAACTTACAACGGTTTCCGCGAAAGGAACTACAGATCCAACAATTTATTCTTCTGATAATGTGTTTCCAAGCACTTTATTTTCAACAGTTGGCACCTATAGTTTCCGAGGTTATCATCTACTTATTCTTCTGCTGTATCCAGTACAATACCAACCGATTTCTGGACAACTTTCTTACTTTGATGAAGTGACCGTAGTAGTAAAAACCACACAAACAGGTTCAGTAAGCCCCTTGTACAGAAGTCTTGAAAAAGACAGGATCGAAGTTGCAAAGAAAGTTGATTCTCTTGATTCTTTATCGTCATATAGGAGTACCCCTTTTGCCCCTCTTACAGCTGCAGGTTATGATCTGTTAATCCTGACGACCGACGCACTGAAAGAAGGGTTTGTTCCTCTCAAAGAGGCTCATGAAGCACAAGGGCTTAAAACTGAAATTAAAACACTTACCGATGTCTCTCCAGTTCTAGGACAAGTGACCTCAGAAACCATTCGGGATTTCATTCGAAACGAGTACATCACTAATGGAATCAATTACGTGCTCATTGGTGGTGATTCTGATGTTATCCCAGCAAAAATGTTGTGGGTACAAGCTGGACAAGATTCCACTACTATGCCATCTGATCTTTACTACGGCTGTCTTGATGGATCCTTTAATTATAATGATGATGACAAATGGGGTGAACCGCATGATGGGGAAGGTGGTGGTGATGTTGACCTTGTTGCTGAGGTGTACGTAGGAAGAGCATCTGTTGGTAACTTCACAGAGACAAATAACTTCGTGCAAAAGACGATTTCCTACATGAACACGGGCGGGTATTCAAGTGGCCCTGCATTGATGGTTGGAGAATATCTCTGGGGACCACCAGACAACCCGGTGACATTCGGCGATGATTCCATGGATGAACTGATCAATGGGTCCCACGCGAATCAGTACACCACGGTTGGAATGTCTCCTGATGCGTATACGTTCGACAGGTTGTATGACCACAACTGGTCAGGGTTCGATCTGAATGATCCATGGAATACTGGCTGGCCAACCGCTGAAATCATCAGTCGTATCAACAATGGCGTACGTTTCATCAACCATCTCGGTCACTCAGGTACCACCTATAATATGAGGATGGTACCGAATGACATTCAGGGACTTTCAAATACGGTTCTTCCATTTATTTATTCACAGGGCTGCTATGCAGGTGCATTTGATGACGGAGACTGCATGGCTGAATACTTCACGGTAAAAACCACCCACGCAGCATTTGCAGCAATCATGTGTGCTCGCTATGGATGGGGAACCCCAGGGAGTACAAATGGCCCGTCACAGCGCTTCCACAGATTCTTTTGGGACGCTGTATTCGGAGAAAATATCACATCGATTGGAAAAGCAAATCAGGATTCAAAAGAAGAAAATCTGAAAAAAATTAACGGCCAATGTATGCGATGGTGCTACTATGAAATGAACCTGTTCGGCGACCCAACACTCACGTTTATTACACAGAATAATACACCACCAGAGAAACCATTGATACCGTCCGGAACAAGAAGGGGGAAGGTTGGACAGAGCTACACCTTCAACGCCTCAACAACCGATTCAGATGGTGATACACTCTATTATAAATGGAGTTTCGGGGACGGAACCTTCAGCGCCTGGCTCGGGCCATATAACTCCGGTGAACAAGTTAGTGTCTTGCATAATTGGTCAAAATGGGGGAATTATAAGGTTCAAGTAAAAGCAAGGGATGAACATCGCAGTGAAAGCGACTGGTCAGATCCTTTACCCGTGAAAATGCCGTTCATACCGAGAGTCCCGTTGATAGAACGTATCTTTGAATTCCTTGAGCAGCATTTTCCCCGATTATATTTTCTTTTGAATACTTTATAAATAAAAGAGAAAGAGACGTTCGTTCAAAAAAGCATCTATATTTTTCCCGATGCGGGATAAATAGCTTAATAGATGTTATGGACTTGTGAAGAATATATTCTATCTTGTAAAAAGAAGGTGTACGAAGAGAAAGGCATTGAATCATAAGTCTCTTATATCACAAGAATACGGGATGTGTTGGGAAAAGTGTTATTGTAGTATGGTCGATCTCTTTGTGATTTTTGGATGACAAGAGCGAGTTGTTTTACGTTTTTATGTTTTTATTTGTATTTCGTGTTAAAAAAGTATAAGTACTTCCCGAATGATTCTTTTGCGAGGATGATGATGGCACAAATTAACAGTACCTTGAGAATATTTATCGCGGTTTACCGGTGGTTTACCATCGATTTACTACGATTCACCAGAAGGAAAAAAGGATTGTTAAAATATATCATGGTTTACCAGAGGTTTACCATGGTTTACCAGCATTTTTAAGGGGAAATTTCAATGAATAAAACGATATCATTAAAGCTCACTTCTCAGGAGGAAGAGATCATTAGTTCCATGCGAAAAAAAGGTACCTCGCCCAGCACGATTATCCGCGAAGCGTTCTGGAACTATGTACAGCAAAATGAGACTAAAAATAGGGAAAAACCATATAAAGAGGTAAACCAGGTAAACCACTTATACCAGGAGAAGGTAAACCAAGATAATAGAAAAGGTTATAAAGAGGTAAACCAGGTAAACCAAAAGGTAAACCTTGAAGAAGATTTTCTCCGAGAAAAAGTGGTAAACCAGCAGGTAAACCGTGTTGATCAATCGCATGACACATTTTTAGAGTATTACATGTATCAACTTCACATACAAATCCAACATCTCGAAAACGAAATTAACGACTGGAAAGCACGATATACTACTGAAACACAATATTGGAAAGAGACATATCAGTTGCTTCAGGCAGAATATCAGAATCACGTCAAGGATTCAACGAAACGCATCGACGATAAGTTTGATCGAATTATGTTTTACTTTGAGGAATCACGAAAGTCGCCTCTGCATACATTAGAGATACCATCACAGCCAGACAATCAACCAGAAAAACAAAAGAAAAAATGGACTTCTCAGATGGTTCGGATGTGATAAAGGAGAACAATCCTTAGGAGATTCAGTTTTTTACTTTGTGAAAACAATGATTAAAACCATCAACATTTATATGTGATGAAGATATTAACGGGCGTGAATTGGGATGGATTCGCTATGCACAGAACGATTGCACTCAAACTCTCTGAAGAAGAGGATCAGATTGTTACGCAACTCAATAAACAGGGTGTGAGTAATAGTGAGCTTCTGAGGAACGCCCTTCGTCAATATTTTGAATACATTCATGAATCTCCATCTCAAAATTACCAGTTGCAAAGTAGTTTGAGTATGGAAGAACACACAAACACAGGGTTTTCTGAATCTTTCAAAGGATTGAAACTGGAGATGCAGGAATTACGGGAGCAGATGAAGAAAACACAAGACCTGGTTGAAATCGATGTCATGACACTTCAGAGACAATTGGATCAGCTTCCGATCACAGGTCCAATCTCTAAGCAGATTTCAGCTCCGGTGAAAGTCAAGGTTGCTTCAGATATCCATCATGAAGTTGATGAATTTCTAAAAAAACAATCACAACGAATGGATCTGTGGAAAAATAGAGACCCATAAAAAAATTTATTGGGGCGTTGCAAAATATCCTTTGACAGTATGTACTAATTGTTGGGTGTCAAATGGTTTTGTTATGTAATGATGGATATATTGTTTGAGATCATCAAATCTCCAATCACATTCATCCTTTGCTGATATCATTGAAATGACATTTCCTTCATTAAGGCCTCTAACCACAATTTGACGAATGGTTGTCCATCCATCCATATGCGGCATCATAATATCCATAAGGATGACACCTTTGAATCCGTTTTCGAGTTCATCGATACAATCTTTTCCGCATGGCACGGTGTAGACTTCAAATCCTTCCGATTCAAAGAGTTCACGAATAGTAATAAAAATATCAGGATCGTCATCAACGATCATAACCTTTTTTTGCATCCGTAATTGAAACACATATTAAGGATATTAATTTTTTGTTTAAAATGCAACGAAAATATTTTTTTTAATAGGATAAAATGAAGCTCCCACGCAGCAAGCTGCGGGGTATCCAAACAGTTTAAAAGTCCA
>JADBLO010000020.1 GCA_014894395.1 Thermoplasmata archaeon | reverse complement strand
GCGGTTTTTTCATAGAGTTGGTTTATAAAATTAAACAGAGCAACAGCCTGCGGTTTTTCAACAGGGAACAACATAATATCGTCAATGACAATAAGGTTTGCCTTCATAAGTCGTTTATAATCAGCCTTAGCAGATTGTGCAAAATCTTTCATCTTGAGCATTCCAATGATATCATCCATTGTGCGGAAATAAGCATTGTACCCTTTTCTTACAGCATCAGCACAAAGTCCGGCAGCAATGAATGTTTTACTTGTACCTGAAGGACCCATTAGGATAATATTATAAATCTGGTCTAGCCAGTCAAGTTCCCGGAGTTGAGTCATGCGCGATTTAGGCAAGCCATTATCAAAAGCATAGTCATACATACTTAAATCGTTTGCAAGTGGTAACCGGGCTGTTTTAAGGCGTTTCTCTGCATCTCTTTGTTCCCGGTGCAAGGCTTCGGACTGTAGGAGTTTGATGGTAAAATCCAGGTAGCTCATAGATCCCGTTTCAGCTTCTCTGAGTGCCTGATCGAGACATGCCATCATGCCACTCATTTTAAACTGTCGGCAATAGGTATTTATGATTTGTTTCTTTTCCATGATTAGATTTCTCTTTGCATTAACAACTCATAATCGGCAATGGCACTTTGCATTGGTTGGCAATATGCCGCACTTGGACTTTGACCATTCAATGGATTTATTGGCGCTGTAAAAGGAGTGGCGTTCTCTAATGATTTTTTTTGTAGAAACCCGGTTGCCACTGATTTAAAATCATTAGCACTAAACACCTTCATCCGGAGGCAGTATTGTAAAGTATGGTCGATAGTTTGTGTATCGGTACTCTCTATGGTTTGTTTCAAAAGAATAAGCTGGTCTCTCACGTAACGCGGTTTTTCTGCACGGATATCTTCCATGTAGCTTGTGGCCAGTTCAGGATTACTGAACAAACAAGAGATGTCTGTTATCATTTGTGCAATGCCAGCCGATTTTTCTCTTTTATGGTCTGTATTGCGAACCAGATTGCCTTTACCCGCAGAAATGGTTTGAGTACATAAGTGTTTGTCTGCCCGGTCGGATATAACAATGTAGGCATTATCCTTTGATACGTTAACCTGTGTTCCTCGACCTTTGTAAGTTCCTGATGGGAGAGTGTAAAAGTTACCTTTCCATGAGATCGTATTATCTTTCCTCACTGTATATAAAATAGAAGGGGGATGCATGGGTATGGCAATGAAAGGGACCAGAGATCCTCTCTCGGTACACCATTCGTCATAAGGGATTTTATGTGTACCGGCATGAACTAGCGCATTGGCTGTGCGGCTAAGCCAGGCCAATGATTCACTGTTGAGTAAAGCAACATCAGTAAATGGTCTGTTGTATAAGAAGTTTTGCTTGACGTATTTGACCACGTTCTCAACTTTACCTTTGCTTTCAGGATCGGCTTTACGGCAAAAATACAGCCGGAATGTGCGTTCCCTGCAATAGTCTTTAAATGCGTTGGTCAACAATAAATCACCCTTATTTTCATCCGATAGGAACACCTTATCCTGATCATAAACAATTTCCTTTGTGATTCCCCAGAAAAATGCAAAGGCCTTCTCATGGGCTTCAATAGCTGAAAAACTGGTAAAAGGAGTTTCAGAAAAGAAAACGTACTTATACCGCGAACGCGACAACACCATGGTAAAGAACCAAACTTTTATTCGCTTTCTTAAACTATTACGAAGGTTATACTCTCCAAAATCGACCTGTGCCTGCTGCCCGTAAGGGAGCTCTTCAACAGCCTCGTAATCCCTTGAAGGGCATGTTTTGGGAAGATGATGTTTTTGTCTTACCCACATTACAAAGTTATAAACTGTCTTAGATGTTACCCCAGGAAACTTCGGGTAATGTTCTTTCAGCCAGTCGTGCATTTGGGCTGCTGATGTTTCCTGATATGTTTCCAATCTGCATTTTACAAACGATTCATAAGGATCCAATTCTCTTTTCTTCTCAACATGTTCGGTAAGGAATTGCTCGTACTGGCTTTCACTCATCGAAAGGTAAAACTTGACGGTTCTCCGGTCGATAACAAGCTCACGACTAATTTTTGAAAGAGAGAACCCTTCTCGGTCCATTTTGTGAATTTGATGGTACATGATCAACTTATTTAAAAATTTGTTCATAAAAGCCGGTTTTAATTAACCCGGCAAAGTTGACTTTTCTTTCTTCTGGGGCATGCCCCAGAAGAAAGAAAACTGTACATTAGTGTTACCGAAAA
>JADBLO010000102.1 GCA_014894395.1 Thermoplasmata archaeon | reverse complement strand
ACAAGAGTATCTTTTTTTATCTTTTTAGCATATTTATCATATGCTTGCTGAGATATAGCAACAAGGATATCAGGGAGAGTCACTGAAAGGTCAAAAATTTCTTTTTTACTGGCAATGATTTCTGCGCTACTGGCTCCACCCCTTGCTTCTATCCCATGAGATTCTCCGGCAATAATGTTAAAACCATCCATCATTAAAGCTTCAGCTAAGATGATGCTGGCTAAAACTAAACCTTGTCCACCTGATCCGCTAAATCTTATTTCAATTTTTTCCCGTTCTTTAAATTTCATTTTAGAATAACCTCTTCTTTAAAATTTGTAATTCGATCATATTCTTCTATATATTCGGGACGCTCTTTATCCACCAAGATTCCTCTCAATAGTTTATGCTCCAATTCTTCCTTAGGAAGTTGCTCAGCTTGTTTTTTAGTGATGGTCATTTCTTTTATATTTTTAATCATTTCAGAAGGTTTGCTGTTTTTGTTCCTTCGACCAAATTGGGTAGGACAATTGGTTAACACTTCAACTACTGAAAACCCCTTATGAGAAATTGCCTTAGTAATTAACTTATCCAGTTCTATTACGTGATAGATATCTCCCCGAGCGACAAAGGTGGCGCCTGCTGCTTCTACCAGTTTACAGATATCCATCTGAGGTTCTATCATTCCAAAAGGAGCAGTGGATGCAAAATGACCCGGTTTGGTTGTTGGTGCATATTGACCACCGGTCATACCGTAAATTTCATTGATAGCGATAATGGCTGTCATATCGATATTGCGGCGCGCAGCGTGAATAAGATGGTTACCACCAATCGCAGCAGCATCACCATCTCCCATAAAAACAATAACCTTCAATTTGGGGTTAGCCAACTTGATTCCTGTTGCAATAGTCAATGCCCTTCCGTGAGGAGTTCTGATGGATGGAAAGTTGAGATAAACGGGCAATCTTCCGGCACATCCAATAGCACATACCATAATCGTTGTATTTTGATCTAATCCTAACTTATCGATTGCTCTAACCATTGATGCCAAAGCAATTCCATGACCGCAACCAGAACAGGCAAAATGCGGAAATTGATCCAATCTTAAATATTTATCTAACTTGCTCATTTTTTTCTCCCCACTTCACTCAGTTTTATAATTTGATTATATATTTCTTCAACATACATGGGTAACCCAGAAATTTTATTAAATTGTACAACCTCTGCTGCCCCTTCAATAGACTGTTTTACCAAACCGGCAACCTGGCCTTCATAATTCATTTCCGGAACCAATATCTTATCTACTCTACGAGCAATTTCTCTAACTTCTCTTTCTGGAAATGGCCAAATGGTAATAGGACGAATAAAGTCAACCTTGATTCCATTTTCAATAGCCATTCTTACTGCACCTTTTGCCGGTCTGGCGGTTGATCCGTAAGCCAAAACTGCGATCTTAGAATTTTCTTCTTCCATTTTCTCTATCATAACAATATCGTTGTAGTATTTTTTTAGTTTACTGTTTATCCTTCGAATACAATAATCGATGATTTCTGGTGCTAGATCGGGAATACCTTTATCCCCGTGAATCATCCCGGAAATGTTATAGCGATAGCCACCACCCAAAGGAGGTAGAATTGGTATGCCGGTATTATCAACTTTATATGGGAGATATTCCTCTTGAGGAGGTGCATCAGTTCTTCGGTTGATAATTTCGAATGAATCTGATTCAGGAATGGTAATGCTCTCCCTGATATGGGCTAAAATTTCATCGGCTAAAATGACGACCGGAACCATATATTTTTCCGATAAATTAAAGGCGGTGATGGTCAAATTATAGGCTTCTTCAACGCTGGAAGGACAAAGCACAATTCTAGGACTTTCTCCGTGAGACCCCCATTTGGTTTGCATGATATCTCCTTGCTGAGGTATAGTCGCTCCGCCGGTACTTGGACCTACTCTTTGTGCATTGTAAATGACAATCGGTATTTCAACCATGGCAGCATAGCCTAAAAGTTCTTGCATCAGACTAAAACCGGGCCCGGAAGTTGCCGTCATCGCCTTTTTCCCGGCAGCTGACGCGCCAATGATGGTTCCAATACTTGCTATTTCATCTTCCATCTGTATAAATCTTCCTCCATAAGCAGGCAATTTTCTGGATAAAAGCTCAATAACTTCAGTCGATGGGGTAATGGGATATCCGGCACAAACTTTCATACCTGCAACAAGTGCTGCTTCTGCAACAGCCTGATTTCCCTGCATTAATACTTTT
>JADBLO010000121.1 GCA_014894395.1 Thermoplasmata archaeon | reverse complement strand
GAAACTTAGAGGTGAATTGAATAATGTTAAGGATTTAGATACACGGTTATCCATCTACAAGAAATATAATCTTATTTCACAAGATGTCACTGCTGAGAAACTACGAATTGGGATGGAAGAAAGAGCTCGAAGTATTGGACCTAAGATAGAACAGTTACAAAAATCTGTTACTCATTATAAGGGTAATAATTTTGGTCCATTCGGATTCTTTTGTTGTAATTTTAAAAGTAGCGTGTATGGTTTTGCTATGTTAGGATTAAGATTTTTTGGCGGCACATCTCTTATTACTTCTTTTATGAACGCTTTTATTTTTTGGTTCTTCCTTGATACTCCATATTTACTAAGTAAAGATTTATTTCAATTTCATGTCTCAATTTTGGGTGGACTAGCAACATATAATGGGATTTTATCCGATTCAGAGGTTGCGGGAGTGTTTGAGTCTTCATTGATATTTGGATTTGTAGGATATGTTGTCGGTAACATACCATTACCATTTGTATTTTTAACAGATTTATGTGAATATGCGGGATATGCTGTGGCATCTATGGGTGTTTGTGTTATTCGCGGTCTTCCAGGTAATCCTCCCCATATTTCAGCTCAAAGGAATTATTTTTACGATTAAATTCAGAATGAACTTAGTATTTTACGACTTGGGTATATAGATAAAAAATTGTTCTAAGCAATTTTTCTTAACCGTAATTCATCTATCCCTATGGATTCGATGCTGATTTCATAAATAGAGTTTCTAAGGATATGTTTTTAAAGGGGAACAGTGTTATAAATTTGTATAAGGGGCGGAAAGTAATGGATAAATATCCTCTGATTGGAGTAAGTATCATTGCCGTGGTTCTTCTTGTTCTTGGTTCGTTGACCAATGTTGTTGGGTACCAATCTGTCAAATCAACTCCCCAACCGGATTCTACGTTATGTGCTGTAGATACCTATGAACGATATCCTCAGTCAGGTATTTCGTATTCTCCTGTAGAATGGGACCGGGTTTTCGGTGATCAATCTTCTTATGGTTTTTCTGTATATGAGGATTCGGACGGTGACTCAGTCCTCACTGGAAGGATAAATCATGATATTGTGCTCATTAAAACTGACATCAATGGAAACATGGTATGGAATCGGTCGTTCGATAGCGGGTTGAACGATTGGGGCTGCTGCGTTCGTCAGACTATGGATGGAGGATATATTGTCACAGGAGCAGTCGACTCATATCATGATATGTTTACGTTTTCTCATGTTGGGTTATTAAAGTACGACCATCAAGGAAATCTTCTTTGGAATAGAAGCATGAAATTCGGTGGATATTCTGACGGTAGATATGTCCTTCAAACAAGTGATCAAGGGTTCCTCGTTCTCGGTTCGACGAGCATTCAATACAGTGTATTGCTCATCAAAACCGATGCCATGGGACATGAACAATGGAATCGTACATTTGGTAGTGCGAAATCAGATTACGGGATTTCCCTTGCCCACGCAGCTGATGACGGATATGACGTTCTAGTCCAGTCAATCTATTATTATCCTTACAACACAACCTTTTGGCTCATTCATATAGATGAAAATGGAAGTGAACTCTGGAACAGGACGATCCCGACAGTGGACAGATGGATATCCTCTATGAACCCTACCGATGACGGCGGATACATATTAGTTGGTGAATATTACTATTCCAAAACATCATCATCCGACGCCTGGTTGATGAAGATTAATGCAAACGGATATGAAGAATGGAACAGGACCTACGGGGGTCCCTTGTGTGATTCGGGATCTTCAGTTCGCCAAACACCAGATGGAGGGTATGTGTTTACTGGTTATACCGGGTCCATACATTGGTACGATCCGTATACCTTGTGGGTGGTAAAGACAGATGCCGCTGGTATAGAGCAGTGGAATCGCAGCATTCTTAGTAATCTGAGCGGGTATGGTTCTGTCGTTATCTTTACATCCGACGGGATGTTCATTATTGTTGGTAGTTTTGATTCGAAGATTTGGATACTAAAACTTGCAAATGAACCACCACACATGAAACGAAGGGTGTTTCTCTTTGGTTCAATTACCCACCTTGAGACCGAAGGAGTGTTTTTAACATTTCAAGCACACAACATCTTGCTTGTTCAATTCTTCCCTATAAAAATCAATCATTATATTGGAAATGAATATGTCACTATTTCACAAAACTATACAGGGATTTTACGACCAAAATTCATCGCCTGTCTGTGTCGTATGTAACCAGATTGCTACCTGTATAATAG
>JADBLO010000024.1 GCA_014894395.1 Thermoplasmata archaeon | reverse complement strand
TATCGAGAGAAAATAACAATAATTCTTATCTTATTTATTGAAACATTCAAATATTAATTTTAATCAATTTCATCTATTCAAATTTAAATCCTTTTTCTTTGAAGATCCTTAAGCATGTATCCACTACTTCCGGGTCATAGAGAATACCTTTATTTTGGGAGATTTCTTCTAAGGCAACATCTATACCCAGGGCTGCTCGATAGGGTCGGTGAGAAGACATCGCCTCTACTACATCTGCTACACAGATTATTTTGGCTTCCAGGAGAATTTCATCCCCTTTTAATCCTCCGGGATACCCTGACCCATTTATCTTTTCGTGGTGTTGAAGAACAATGTTTGCTACAGGATAGGAAAAATCAATGGCTTTTAAGATATCATATCCTATTTGGGAATGTTCTTTGATCAGACTAAATTCTATATCAGATAACCTGGTGGACTTGCTTAAGATTTCAGTAGGTACACTGATCTTTCCGATATCATGAATTAAAGAGGCTATCCTTATCCCTTCAATCTTATCCGGAGAAAGGTTTAGCTCTTTAGCTATAGCTGTGGTCAATTGAGAAACCCTCTGCTGGTGGCCGGCGGTATAGGGATCTTTGACCTCTACTATCTTGGACATGGTCTCAATGGTTGCATTCATAGCTATTTCTAATTTTTGGTAACTTTGTTGAAGTTCCTTTGTCCTTTCCTCAACGATCTTTTCAAGGTTATCAGCATATTGCTTTTTAATGGCAGTTTCGATCTCCAGTTCCCGTTTGTGGGCTGAAAGACCTCTCTGAAGAAGCAGCAGATCTGTCCCTTTATCCACTGAAATAATAAGTTCTTCAAGTGAAAAAGGTTTTTTCAAATAGTCGAAAATGCTCATTCTCAAGGCTCCGATAGCAGTCTCTTGATCACCATGACCGGTAATAATAATCGATATAAAATTGTCGGTAATTTCTCTGCACTGTTTAATCATCTCAAGACCACTCATTCCTGGCATTTTAAGATCTGCTATGACTATATCTACCCGATTATTCTTAAAATAGTTTAAACCTTCTTCGCTATCATATATGGCTGTCACCAGATAGCCTTCTTTATCCAGTTCATGCTTAATGCGGTCACACAGGTTTTTTTCATCATCTACCACCAGAACGTGGTGCCTAAATGACTCCTTTTTTTCTCTCTCCATCTTCTGCTTGATGCGATAAATAGCTGTGTGGAGTTCTTTTAAAAAAATCGGCTTATTTAGATAGTCAAATGCACCAAGGCGAATTGCCTTTATCGCCTTTTCTTCATCGCCATGTCCGGTAATGAAAATAACGTTCAGATTAAGTCGCGCTTTTTTAATCTCCTCCAATAATTCGAAACCATCCATCCCTGGCATACGGATATCGAGAAATAAAAGACTGTACGGCTCGCCATCCTCCTTGGCTCTCTTTAAATCCTCCAGAACATTAAGTGGGGATATTCTATACTCAACTGTAAAACCTTCTTTTTGCAGTTCACGCTGTAAATGTTTACAGATAACCTCTTCATCGTCAATAATTAGTATTTTCATTTCTTCTCCTTTTTATAACTTGGATCCACCGGAATAGCCACCTTAAAACTCGCCCCTTTCATCTGGTTATCCTCAACCCAGATCCTTCCCTTAAGCGATTGATTTAAGATGGAGTAGGCAATAGAAAGACCGAGTCCTGTGCCCTCTCCCATCTCTTTTGTAGTAAAAAAGGGTTCAAATATTCTTGATTTAATTTCATCTGGAACCCCATAACCATTATCTGCAAATTCAAATACCACATCTTCACCTTCTTGAAAGATATTTATCACTATTTGTTTTTGGAAGCTCTCACCCAATTGTCCTTTCTGACTTTTCTTTTCATCAAGAACCTGATCTGCATTTATCAGGATATTTATAAATACCTGTTCAAGTTGATTTGGGTCTGTCTCGATGGGGGGCAGGTTTTCCTCGATATGACGTGAAACTAAAATGCTGTGCACCCTGAACTGTTCACTAAGGATAATAAAAGCATTATCTAACATCTGCTCCGGCTCTATTAGCTTCCATTCCCTAGATTGTCTGGCAAATGTCCGCATGTGGGTGATGATCCTATCGATACGCTTGACACTGTGTAATATATCTTTCAGATCCTTAGGAAGAAGACTTATGTCGATACGATCTTTCTCTATGTCCCGGAATATACCTTCTGACACCAGAGAGATTATCGAAAGAGGTTGGTTAATCTCATGAGCCATTGCACTAGCCATCTCCCCGAGGGTAGAGAGTCTG
>JADBLO010000016.1 GCA_014894395.1 Thermoplasmata archaeon | reverse complement strand
CTGGTGATTGCGCCCACTTCATCGGGCAAGACCTTTATCGGAGAGATGGCTGCCGTTACCCAGGCCATTCATAATAAGAAGACCATTTACCTGGTCCCTTTAAGGACACTTGCCGAGGAAAGATACCGGCGTTTTAAACAGATGTATCATGCTTGCGGAATCGATGTGGCCATCTCATCCCGTGACCGAAAGGAAGACGATACAAGGATCGGCAGCGGAAGATTTGAGATCGCCATCATGGTCTATGAAAAATTTCATTACTTTCTCTTAAAATACGCGGCATTTTTGAGCGGGATTTCTCTGGTCATTATTGATGAGATGCAGGTCATCAATGACCCGGCTAGAGGGCCTCTTCTGGAGGAGATATTGGTTTGCCTGCAAAAACAGGAAAAAAAGATGAAGGTCATTGCTCTTTCGGCATTTTTGGAAAATCAAAAGGGTTTTTTAGCGTGGTTCCCCTGCCGGGTACTGACCTCTTACCTGCGTCCGGTAGAGCTACGCAAGGGAATCGTAAGAAATGGTATTTTCAAATATATCACCCATAATGAAAAGAAGGTTGGAGAAGAAGTCTTTTTTAATCCGATGACTGTCCGGGACAATTGCCGGGAAGATTATATTCTGGAGACGGTCAGGTATTTTGCCGAAAATAATGAGCCTACCCTGCTCTTTTTCCCTACACGGGCAGAATGCAAGAGATGGGCACAGTGGCTAGCTGATAAACTGGAAGACTGTCCGGCAGAAAAAGCCATCGAAGAGTTACAGCATATGGAAGAAACCTTAACCCGGGATAACCTGCTTTCTCTTTTGGAGAAGGGTATTGCCTATCATAATTCGGACCTTTCCTGGGAAGAAAGAAACCTGGTGGAAAATTATCTGCAAAAAAGTGAGATAAAGATTATCTGTGCGACTACCACTTTGGCCATGGGAGTGAATCTTCCTTTTAAAAATGTGATTCTTTCCATAGATAAAGTAGAAAGTGTTAATGGGGATTACCAGGATGTCCGGCTTACCAGCCTGACTTTTAGCGATATAGAGAATATGGGCGGAAGAGCCGGAAGATTAAATAGCGGAAAAAAGGAAGAATTCGGCAGGGTCATTTTTTTGGCTCATTCCCTGCTCTCTGAAACCATTTATCAAAATCTCTATTTTAATTTCCTGCGGGATGCGATGGAAAAGAATGATGTTGCAGATTATATCGGAGAGAGGCAGGACAAGGGAAAGGCAGCAGAAGAGATCATCCCTTATCCGGAAACAGACGATTGGGATAGTGGTGGGGAACTTGGAGCGGCCGGCCCTAAAAAGAAGGAAAAGGATTTGACCACACTTCTGCTTCGGTTGATTGTCAATGGGAAAGATAGTATAGATGCTATTCTGGCCAGTATCAATGAAGGTCCTTTGGCAGAAACCTCGGAAAATAGCGGATACTGGCAACTCCTTATTGATAAAAAAAGGAGTAGGGAAAAAATTGATGATTCCCTGATACGGTTAAAAGAAAATGGTTTGATTAGAGAAGATGATAAAGGGAGATTTTATTCGACTGATGCCGGCACCCTGATCATTGCCAAAGGGATCAAGGTGGATACTTATCTTTATTTTTTATCCTGGCTTGCGGGAAGCATCAAGGGAAAAATCAGTCCACTGGAAATTATTTTCACCCTGACTTTAAGTGAAGATGGAAAAGCCCTTCCCATCCCCTACCCTCAATTTTATAAAAAGGGTTATCAAAAAGGGAAATATCATTATACCGACTGGCAAGAAATCTACCGCAACAAGCTGCTTAGCCTGGTCTTTGACCTGGGAGAAGAAGGGAAAGAGATTTACCAGGGAGAGCATGGCCTGCAAAAAGGGAAAACCGGCATAGAAGATTATCTTGCTTTTAAAAAGACCTTGTTGTTACATGATTGGATCTCAAGCCGGGAGATAAGAAGTATTGAGCAGGAGTACAGTCTTTATCATGGTGCGGTAAAGCGGCTGGGAGAAGGGTTTTCCTGGCTGGCAGACAGCCTGGTGGCGGTTGCCGAGAATGTGGACTGGAAAAAAGAACGGGAAGCGGATTTAAAGAAGATAAGGAATTTATCCGAGCGGTTGGTTGAAGGTGTGGAAGAAGAAGGCTTAAGCCTGGCACGGCTGCATATTCCCGGATTAACCCGGTCTTATATTGAAAGATTGGTAAAAGAGGGATATGAGAACGAGGATTGTTTGAAAGAAGTGGGAGAAAAGGAACTGGGCGAGGTACTGCCCGGGAGATTGGTCAGGAGAATTCAGGAGAGGATAAAAGAGAAAAAAGT
>JADBLO010000116.1 GCA_014894395.1 Thermoplasmata archaeon | reverse complement strand
TTTTTATGGGAATCCCAAGCGAGAACAACTTGTCAAAAGTTTAGGCAACAAAAAAGAGTACATGTTTCTTGACGGAGATGTTCTCTCGCACATCGTTTTGGAGGCACTATATCGGAAAATCACAACTGAAAGCAAACAAAAAACCATGAATTGAAAAGGGGAGTCCAATCTGGGAGGAAAGATAGAAAAAAAGAAGAAAAAGAAAAATTTATTTCTTTTTTAGATATGGTAATTTAGTTCGTTTGTTGATACCAGTGGTATACCCATCTGGCATATCGCAGGGTTTGCCACTTTTTGGTTTTTTTCCTGTTTTGCAAAAATAGTATATTTTCTGGTCTTTTCCGCCTTTCAGCTGGACTTCGCGTGTGTGTAGGACATACCCATCTTTTTCAAATGCCATATTTATTTCCTCGGAGTAGCATAAGGAGAGAATATTATATAAAGGTTCCCTGACCGATGGTAATTCATTGACCACATGCACAAAAACATGTGTTACATATATGATATATGGGATTTATAAAGAAGGAATTGTTACAAAACATCAGGGTGGAGGCAAAGGCAGGAATTTAAGATGAATGGAACAGATAAAGCAGAATCACTTTTAAGTAAACCCCCCTTAAAAAAAATATCTATTTCAAAGCGGATTATTGGCGCTCTAATTCTTGGAATATTAATATTAGCAATCCCTGTTGCAATTTATGGGATGATTACTGGAAATTTTATTGTGATGTTTATAGCAGCGATACCTATCTGGGCATTTATGATTTGGGCTTATTATCATGGAAAAAAGGACGAGAAGGCATTGAAGGAGAAAAAAAGGCGGGAAGCAGAAAAAGCAGAAAAAAAACAAAGGGAAGAAAAAGAAAAAGCAGGGATAATTAGAGAATTTGAGGGATTGCACCACATCGAAGGAATCCCTTTATTAGCAGGAGTATCAACTAAATTAATGCTTTACAAGGATAAATTATCAGTTATTGATATTAGAAGAAATAAAACTTATAATGTATTTTTAAAAAATATTTTAGATGTGAAGGTTAAAAATGAGAACGAAATATCTGAACAAGAACGTAGCGTTATCAAAAGAGCGATAGCGGGGGGTATTATAGGAGAAGTCGTACTCGGTGCTGGAGGACTTGGTGCGATAGTTGGGGGCATGAGTGGGGTACCTAAAAAGCAAATAGTGAATCATAATTATTTTTTATCAATAGAATATCTTTCTAAAGAGGGTAATAAGAACAATATGCTTTTTGTTAAAAACGCTGGGCTTGACCCAAATAATACACAAAGAGCGTATTTAAATTATTTTGCAGATAATACTGTAGAACAAATTAGGATAATAAAACCTTTAGATGAAAACGAAAAAGGAGAAGTAGAATTATAACTTTAGAAAGAAAGCCATATGCCAAAGTGTTATACTTGTGGGAAATGGAGTATGTATATAAAGAAGTAAATATTACAAATCAGCAAGGCGGAGGCAAAGGAACATGGTTGCATGTACACAATGCGGACAAACAATTGGTATTTTTTCCAAGCAATACTTTGTTGGAAATAAAAAATATTGTGAAACATGTATTAAGAGCATTAATAAACAAGAAATATTGGAAAAAATGCAACTTGAAGAGAGTACAAAACCCGAGTGGAATACTACCAAAGATTTATCGGATATAATAAAAAATGGTTATGTTAATTTGATTCTTCTTGGTTCATCTCAAAAAGTGAACCCCCATAGAGACGGTATAAAAAAAATTATTACAAATTATCTCAATTCTGGAGAGATTTTAAAGGCGATAACTTTACCATCTGAACAGCGGACAGGAACATTACAATTGGTTTTTATTACGAACAATAGAATAATCTTTTTTAAGGAAAAGTTTGCAGAACCCAACTCCGCAAACTACACAAATATACCTTTATCTGAAATTATAAAAGATACAATAATAACTAAGGAACACCCAAAACCAAATCACAATCCTCTCGTCTATTTTAAAACGAAAGATTCCCAATTTGAAATATTTAATACACCAAATAAGAAACTGGATGACCTTTTAAAAGAACTTTTAGAACAAAAAATTGAAGAAGTAAAGCAACTAACGAAACCTTGTCCTAAATGCGGAGCAAAAAATGAACCTGAAAGTGTCTTTTGTGGAGAGTGTGGATTGAAATTCGAAGAAGAAATGATAACCCGATATTGTCCTGAGTGTGGAGAAAAAAATAAATTAAAAAATCAATTCTGTGAGAAGTGCGGAACAAAACTTGGTGGCGAATAATGAACGATTACGAGGAACTAAAAAGGAATGGAAAAGTAATTATTCAGGGGACAGCGACGGTTTCTAAAGTAACTTTTAATATAAGTAAATATGAATTAAAGGATGATGAAGAAGTATTAATTGCTACTATTACAGCTGTTGGAGATAATGCTTTAATAACAAATAAGAGAATATTAATAAGAAAAACTCCAAGAACAATAATAACCGGGAAACCACCAAGAAATTATACAACCGAGGGCTTCCAAAATTTTGACATCTATTACCCTGACATTGATATTAATTCACTTTGTAATCAACAAGGACATGTTAAAAGAGCTCCAAATGAAATTCATACTCGATTTCTGGTAAAATTTAAAGAAGAGCAAAAAGAATATTTTAGAAAGCATCCGGACCAAATTCTAAAAAAGGCAGGGGATATAACTAATCCCCCAGAATACCCATCTGGTGAACGATGGAATATTGAAGAACCAGTTCCTTTTTATTTCTATACTAAACCAGGTTTTCCTTTGCTTGAAACAATCAGAAATTTAGTGCGAAAAACAAGTCCAGAATACCTGAAAATATGTGCTAGATGTAATGCAAAAAATGACCAGAATAATATTTTTTGTGGTGAGTGTGGAACAAAATTTGATGAAACTACTGTTAATAAATACTGTCCAGAATGTGGTTTAGTAAATAAATCAAAAAATAAATTCTGCGATAAATGTGGAACAAAATTAGGAGGTTAAATGCCGAAATTTTGTACAAAATGTGGGAATAAACTTGAGGGAACTCCGAGTTTTTGTCCAGAATGTGGCCATCCACTTTCTGATAATATTGCACCTGTAATTACACCTGTAAAAATAGAAACAAAGTCTGAATATCAACCTGAACCTCAACCTGGAGAAATCAAATGCCCATTCTGTAGTAAATTCTTTAGTCCACCAAAAAAATGGGATGGTAACATCAAAGAACAAAAGAAATACAGCACTTCAGGGAACGTTGGAAGGGGAATAGTATTTCTTCCATGGGGTATAGTTAGAGCAATAGGAAACAAACCCTTCTTGGTATGTCCTCATTGTAAAATGAAGATTCCGCAAGGGTGAACAATAAGTTAAGGGTTGAGGAAAAAATGTCTATAAAATCTGGCAGTTTTAAATGTCCTAAATGTGGAGAAAACATCAACTATAGTATAAATAATATAAAAAAATCTAAAACGAAGAATGGAAGACTCAAATGTAGAGTAAGTTGGTGTGATTATATTTTAACTGAAGAAGAATCATCCAAAATCAGAGGAGAAGTATTTGCAAAGGCATTATGATAAAGGAATGGGCCAAAGAATATGAAAAAACAACTCGTAATCATAGGAATCATTGCCATTCTTGTTACTGTTAGGTTAAGTGGTAACATTCAACAGGAGTAATTATTATCCCTCACTCAGAATATAACCGGTAAACTGGGGTTCAAATCCCTTCCCCTGCACTTTTTTTATACTGACAAAGGTTTAAATAAGCAAGGATTGTTCTTTTCTATAGGGGAAAGGAAACAGATGAACAAATATCCTCTGATTGGAGTAAGTATCCTTGTCGTGATACTTTTTATTCTTGGTTCATTGGGCAATGTTGTTGGGTATCAAACTTGTCAAAAATCAATACCCGAAGTTGTATCACTAGGTATAAACAATGAAATTAGTAATGAACCTTGGGAGAAGACGATTTACCGATTGTGTGATATTCAAAGTGGCGATGTCAGACATAAGAACTTCAATGGATGGTTCTTCGGTTCTCCAGTAAATCATCCCGAATATGGATTTTGTCATTTTGGTGTCGGGTCGTTTGAACTAGACCTACAAAGAGATTATTTCACTGATAATAATGAAACTACATTACAAATATCACATCTAATTAAAAATGATTTTAATGACACCTACATAAGAATAAAAGTGAACCTTTTCGTTGGATATTATCAACCTACTGGGGGACTTGGAGATGGTACACTCTCAGGTTATGCATTACGAGTGAAAATTCTTTATAAAGGGGACATCCCGAATATTGAAAAAATAGAGCAGAGGCGGAAAAGTAATGGATAAGAAACCTCTTGTCTTGGTTAGTATCTGTGCTGTGGTTCTTCTTGTTCTTGGTTCGTTGAGTACTGTGGTTGGGTATCAATCTGTAAAATCAACTGGTATTAGTGATTCTCCATTATTTAGCATAAGAACCCGGAAAGCGACGAATCAACAGCAGAACATCCTCCTACCTGAGTATCTTGGGAAGGGAAACGGAAATCTCTTACAATTTCCATTTCGAGATAACAACACTGAATTACTGAAAAACATCTTTAAATCAATTAAAAAAATGGATGATGCAACCTTCCAGAGATTTCTCGTTCTATTAAGACAATGTCTGAAAGAAACAACATCCTTGAATAAAATGCAATTACTTGAAATAAACGAAGTGTTAACTGAAATAAGAAAACAAGCTGATATACGACTTCTGTCGCCATCTCAAGAGCCTCCTACATTAATACCTCCTGCATGTTTTACTATTGACAGAGTTGAATGTTTAAAATTCCTTATACAACTTGCTATAATAATAGTAGGTATAATTATTTTGTTCATAATTTTTCTTCCTTTGAATATTATAATTGTTATAATTGAAATTATATCTAAGATATTCCACTGTGATTATACTACAATTCTTTATTGTGGTTTTACTCCTTCATAACACTAATGATTGTCATTGCTTATGAATGAGGCAAAAAGAGGAAGTATGAAAGAGGAAATTCAATGAAAAGGAAATGTTTGGCGGTTGGAATCATTCTCTTGTTCGTTGGGACCGCCATCATTCCATCAAGCGCACAAAAGACAGAAAAGGCTTCCTTGTCGATGTCGAAAGGCAAGACACTCTATGTTGGTGGGAGTGGGCCTGGGAACTATAGCAGAATCACAGATGCTGTGAATAATGCATCAAATGGAGATACGGTTTTCGTTTATCACGATTCATCTCCTTACTATGAAAATACTATTTGGATAAATACATCAATCAATCTCATTGGTGAAAACAGATATACGACTATCATAGACGGGGGAGGGGGAGGATATCGAATAGATGTCATCCGCATTTCCGCAAATAAAGTGAAGGTCACTGGTTTTACTATACAAAACTGTAGTAGAACTCTTGAAGATACAGGGATTTATATTGGTCATGCTAAAGACCACGGTATTAATCATTTCAGAGACATTAAAACTGTTTTCAATGCCAATGTCTCTGGGAACATTTTCGTAAACACAGCGACTGGAATTATGGAATACAAAACATTTCATACAATTATCTCTGGAAATCTCATTACTTCAATGGGTGTTCCTGATGGAATTAAAAATACCACCAGTGATGGTATTAAGTCAGAAGCTGCATCATCAACCATTAGAGGAAATACGATTCTTAATACACGTGTGTCCGGTATGGCTTTCTCATTCACACATTGTTTAGTTGAAGGAAATGTTATTTCTAATGGGTCACAGTATGGTATCTACTTAGGATTTTCAGTAATAAATAGCATCTCTTATAACAATATTTCACACTGTGGGCAGGGTATTTTCGTTGAAGAATCAGTTTTCAATTTTATTACAAATAACAACATTACATTCTGTGAAGATTGTGGTT
The DNA here is from genome assembly GCA_014894395.1 of Thermoplasmata archaeon. Classification (GTDB taxonomy): domain Archaea; phylum Thermoplasmatota; class E2; order DHVEG-1; family DHVEG-1; genus SM1-50. Next base: position 36,178 of record JADBLO010000116.1, on the reverse strand, counting down.
TTTTACTTATTAACTCAATTTTTACTACTGTGAAAGAAAATAATTTCATAAATAATTCTGTCAGCGCTTTATTTATGAAATCAATAGGAATGCGCTGGTTTCGTAATTATTGGGATGATTGGAAGGGAATAGGACCTAAAATCATTTTAGGGTATGGTTTTGCATGGGTGAATTTCGATTGGCATCCAGCAAAAGAACCTTATGACATTCCAGTAATGTGTTGAAAGATAATCGTTGTCTGTCAATGAATATCATGCCGGTTATCTTGGGTTCAAATCTCTTCCCTATACAAATTAGCATCTGTTATCTGAGGGTTTATAAAGGATTAGTTGTTTTTAAATTGCAGTTGAGGGAGAAAAAATCTATGAGCATGGTTAAAGCATATTTTGAAGCAGAACTTCCTTTTTGGCTATGCATGGATGATGGTGACTATGATATTTTGATAGATGGAAAACCATGTTTAGTAGATGGAAAGCCCTGGAAGATTGGCCTGTCTAATGATAAATGGCTAATTGAAATGGGAAATGTAATTGATGGACAAGAAGAACTTGTGGCAATTACAACGACAAACAATGCAAAGAAATTTGATAAAATTCTTCCAGGAAAACCTTATTATCACAAAACAAAAATGAGAACAGTCTTAGAAATGCGATGGGCTTGGAATATACATGATAAAGCAACAGAAAATGATGCAAAAATAAAGATGAAAAAAGAATGGAACTGGTGCACCCAATCATTTAACAAATCGGTAAATAGATTTATTGAAATCTATAGAACATCTGGAATTGAGGATAAAATCCCAACAGCATTAGATACATATGACTTATCATTTAATTGGTGGCATACACTTCTATTAGATGATAAACCTATAGAAAGAGTTAGATTGGGATTAGATGCATATCCCGTGATAAGAAATCCACCTTTAAAAATAGATAAACAAGTTCAAAGCGAAATTGCACACAAATTGAAAACAGATTATGTCCCTCCATCTTGGCTTTTAACAATTGAAAATGCCTTAGGATTTCATAGACGAGGTAAATATCGCATGGCTATCGTTGAGATGTATACAGGTTTCGAAATTTTCATGATGGAGTATTTAAGAAAAAAATATGAGGAAAAGAAATATGATAAAAATCTAATTTATTATTTGATGAACAGAAATGAACTTAATCATATGCTCAATCATGGTCTAAGATTAAGTGTAGGTACATCTTTTTCTGAGAAAGATAAAGATTTGTGGTCTTTATGGGATAACCCAAAAAATGGTGTGAGACAACTGAGACATGATATTATCCACAATGGGCAATTAGTTGTTACTAAGGATGAATCTGAAAACGCATTGAATGTGATAAATCAAATGATTCAAGTTTTAAAAAAAATTTAATGGAGGTGATTATAATTGAATGAATTTAATGTATTACGACAGTTATTAAATGAAGATGGGGAGACTTTCCCACCAAAATTAAGTTCCATTGGTGGACAAGTCATATGCGGAAAAACATTGACAAAAGCAAGGAATTGGTGGAAGGCAATTATTTTAGTAAAAACAAAAGTAGGTCAAAAAGATAAATTTCAATTACGATTATACGGATGGCGTTTAAAAAACGGTGAATATAAAACAAGACAAAAATTTAACATCTCTGCCACCAGTTATGTCGGAGACATATTGACTTCTCTTCAGATTTTTTTAGAAGAATCCCCAAAAAAAGGAAGGCAGATAACAGTTTATGACAAAATGGCAAAACATTTGGTTTTGATGCAAGCAGAATTAAATAAAGCAAGACTAAAAGCACAAAAGAACAAAATTCCAGATATGGAAACAAAAATAAGAAGCTTTGAGAGGTTATTACAACGGTCTTCGGTGAGAAAAGAGAAAGAAATTCAAAATTTCCTTTACAAAGACTTTTGGATTTTTGGTTCACGATATAGGTCAGTCCACAAAGAAACCTGGGCTGGAATGAAGGGTAGAAATGATTTCCTCATTGAAATTGAGCCAGGATATTATGATATTATCGAACTCAAGAAACCAGAACATCTATTGTTCACTAAAAATAAAACCATGGCAAATGAACTGAAAAATGCAATATCTCAAATGGCAAGATATATGGATTACTACTCTAAACATTATCTATCTCATAAGGAGCAAACGGGGCTGGATGTTCTTTATCCAAAGGGCATAATCGTTATTGGTCGTAGAAAAGAAAATGAGAAAGAATTGTTAAAAGCACATGAAATAATTTTTCATAGAATAGAAATTTGGACATATGATGATGTGTTGGATAGGGCAAAACAGACAGTAAAAAACATTAAAGAAAGGAAGATAAGCGATATTAAAGGTTACAAAAAATAGAAACCATAATTTTTACCGGTAAACATAGGTTCAAATCTCCTTTCTGATGTCGGTGTATTTTAATTCTTTGTGCGTCGATAGTTTGGAATGTAAGTATTCTACATCAAATTTGAACTTTAACCACCTGGAAACAACTTCCTTGGTAAATTCTATATTTTTATCAATCCAACAGGTTTCTTCCGATTTTATTTCTGATTCGTTCAATTTCTGTAAGTGGAGTTTTTGTTTTTCAGAGATATTTTGTGGGATATATTTTGTTCTTTCGTCTACATCTTCGTATCTTAAAATTGATGAAAAGATACACTGACGGTTCTGAGGTATTATCTCATATTCTTCGGATGTCAATTTTTTTAATAAGGTCATAGGTGTCCTTTTTTCTACTGCCCTTAATCCTTTGTTGTATTCGATTATTTCTCCAACATGTTCTTTAAAATTTGAGAAACACTCAAAAATAGAATACGATGGAGTAAATGACAAAGAAATTTTATTATTAATTAAAGTATTAAACCAAGGATACAGAAGTGGCGAGTCATGAGGGTTTTCTTGCCGCATGAATACCTCTCCATTTGCTTTTTTAAATATTGTTTTCCACTTTTTTGGTAAATCGTCTATCGATATTTGTTTGCGATGTTTTTGATTAGTAATAGGACCGTAATAAAAATGACGATAGATGTCAATTGTGTCTGAAATGAGTCTTGGATGTCGTATTAGCCACCAGCATAGAGTAGAAAATTCTTTTAATGTGCTATATCGAACTTTAGCTATTCGTGTTGGTCGTTGAAAAGCAATGTATTCTTTTATAATCCTTGTTTGATTACTTCTCTTATAGTATATATGATGATTATAAAATCTGGGGAATACAATCCTGTTATTTGTGATTTTTAAACCATCGCTACTTAGATTAAAAACTAAATCAGAATTTAAAAAATAATAATGAGTTTTATCCCAGTTTTTTTTCACAGGAACTTCAATTATTAACCCACTCTTTATCGCTCTTTTCAATGTTCTATCTTTATCGTAAAGGTCAGTAAAATCAAAAATTGGATTAAAAAGGGAATTTTTTTCATTTGCCATATTTGAAATCCGGTTCCTTTTGGAGAAAACAGATATTAAACAATCAAAGAAATTCCTCAATTCCTCCGCAGTTAAAGGTTGAATCAAGAGCAAACATGCAAGTAATCGTTGACCAGGTACTGAAACGAGAATTTTTTTTATTTCTTCCTCTTGAAAATTCATTGGCGCTCAACAACTATGGCATCTTCATTTCACTATTTATATATCCGCATCCCCTAAAAGCTAGTTTTTTCATATCTAAATCGAGAACAAGGTGATTGTTCAGACGCTCGACACAAAAAAGACGGTCACCTTGCCACTTATTATAAGGAATGAACGAGAATGAATAACCGGAATAACAACTCACGAACTAACGATTTTTCGTCCCCCAAACATTTATTAAGAGATAAAGATAATTATCTCTTACCTTTAAAAAGAAAGGTAGGAGGTAAAAAACAAAATTGTCAGAAGACCGAAACGAACGAAAGCCAGGAATTTTTAGACTATACATCGCCCAACATAGATTGGGGGAGAAAGGTGAAACACTCACATGATGTAAAACAAATTCTTGATGTTGAAAAATCGAAGAACCCATCTACCCGTTCACAAGGTCGCACTATTGATAGTAGCAAACTGCTCATCCCTCTTCACATCGATAGGACGAAATATGACACACATGAAGAACTATACAATGACCTCTACAACTGGTGGGTTAACCTTAAAGGACGGAGTAAGAAGACAATCATAGAAAGACTTCGGTACGCAAGGAAGATGACGAACCATCCGATATATCCCGTGAATTGGCTGAAGTTTGAGCCTGAGCAGATACTCAATTTACTACTCCACAAACAAATCTACGAATACCCTGAGAAAGCAAAACAAATGGGAAAAGAAAATTTCGGAATCTTCCAACTTCATAACGACTGGAAAACAGTGAACACATTTGCTGAAGCATTTGGCGAAGACATTTCGTATTGGGGATATTCACCACCGGCACAACCCGACCCGCAGGTAAAACAGGTACCAAGACCCCATATCGTACATAAACTGATGCATCACAATTATTCGGGTGATAAGTTCACAAATGCTCTGATAAGAACGTTAATGACAGTAGGTTTCCACATTGGCTCAAGACCCGAAGAACTTGTCTTTCTGAAAATCAGAGATATCTACTTTGATGATGGCTACATCATCATCCACGAGCAAAAGAAAAAGAACCGACCACGTCAGGTATGGCTGGACGACCGTGTAATGAATTGCCGACGAAATAGCAGTCTGAGGAACTGGGTCTATATCTGGAGAAAACGACAAGCAAATGAGCTATCAGGGGATTTTCTGTTCATTCAAAAAGACGGAACACCATTTCCCTCGGAAGATGCATTGCGGATGTTTCTCAGCCCTTACTGCAAACCAGTATGGAACCCATTTTGTCCAAAAATAATGCGGGATTGGAGTGCAATTGCGAGAATAATACGAACCAAAGTCGAGACGGGTAACTGGGCTATTAGAGATGTTAAAGAAGACTTGGGACACCGGCACGAGGACACGACAGAGACCTACGTGAAATTCGCAAAAAATTACTACCGAAAAGACCCTTACGACTGGCTACGGGCTGTGTTGAAATTCCATGAACATTCCAGAGAATGTTTTGGAACAACTAAACAGGTCGTAGCACACAGTTCTCAACTAACAACCAACCAGACGAGACAAAAAATCAAAAAACAACGAAAAAAGACCTTTTGCGAGCATGGCAACAGGAGAAAAATCTATGCTCCTGTCGGGATTCGAACCCGAGTCGTCGCCTCGAAAGGGCGACATGATTGGCCGCTACACTACAGGAGCATCAATGGTTCAAGTAGCCCCGAGAGGATTCGAACCTCTGTCGCTGGCTCCAAAGAGGCCAGTATGATTGACCACTACACTACGGGGCTAGCTATTATTTTTAGTGTAATGGGTCCGGGATTAGAATTATCCTATATAACTTTTTCACGTTTGTGAAACCTTATATCACTCAAATGAGTTTACCTCTGATGAGGTGTGTTCGTTGGTAGATATAAAACTTGTTAATAAAGTCTCTGATGAACTCAAAAAACATCAAGTGACTATTGCAACAGCAGAGTCTTGTACCGGTGGTCTTCTTGCGCATACGTTGACGAACGTTTCCGGAAGTTCCGAGTATTTTGATCGAGGTGTTATTTGCTATAGTAACATAGCAAAAATGGAGTTGCTTGGCGTTCCAGAACAATTATTAACAAATTATGGTGCTGTGAGCAAACAGGTAGCAGCAGCGATGGCGAAAGCAATACAGCAACGGTCACAGGTTGATATTGGAATTGCGACCACAGGCATTGCAGGACCGACCGGTGGCACGAAAGATAAACCGGTTGGATTGGTCTTTATCGGTGTTTCCACAAAGGATACTGTTGTTGTCAAAGAATTTCTCTTCTCTGGTGATCGACTCACCAATAAAGACAGTACCTGCACCGCTGCATTGGAACTTCTCTTAGAAACAATATCTCGGAAAAAGAGTTGAAAAACGTGTTGTTGATCGATGGCTCATACGGTGAAGGCGGTGGACAGATCGCGCGTACCGCGATTGCTTTCTCAGTCCTTACCAAACAACCAATACAGATTACTAATATCAGGGCACACCGTCCGATCCCTGGACTACGACCGCAACATTATACAACCCTTTCCTGTATCCAAGCGATGTGCGATGCAGAGGTAGATGGCCTGTCAGTGAATTCGACGAGTCTTACGTTTACGCCCCATGATATCAAACCAGGAACATATAGCTTTGATATCGGCACTGCGGGAAGTATGACGCTGGTGTTTCAAGCATGTTTGCTAAGCGCGTTTAACACCACAGCACCTCTGACCATACGATTGCGAGGAGGAACCGATGTACGATGGGCGCCGTCATGGGATTATTTTGCCCATGTCTTTCTACCGTTGATTTCAAGAATTGGGATTAAAACTGAAGCACAATTGATAAAACGTGGGTATTACCCAACAGGTGGTGGAGAAGCTGTTCTGACGATTCATCCGGTTGAACAACTTTTTTCGTTTCACGCAGAAGAGCCACAGAGCTTCCATGATATGAATGGTATTATACATCTTGCGAATCTCCCTGAACATATCGGTACGCGCATGAAGCATGCAGCGATAAAGATCGCGATGAAACATAATCTTCGATCTGTACTGCATGTTGACGCTGCACCCTCGTCGTCTTCTGGGACTGGAATCACGTTGTGGTCTGCATCAGGACCAACGATTCTTGGCTCCACGATTCTTGGAGAAAAAAATATATCTGCTGAAGCTGTCGGGGAGAACGCAGCAAAGCAGCTCATCCAGGAAATCACCAGTGGTGCAACCGTTGATCGGTACGCAATTGATCAACTCATCCCGTACCTCGTGCTTGCACCGAAAGGATCTGTCTGTCTGATCAGAGAGTTGAGTAATCATACGAAAACCAACATGTGGTTGATAAAACAATTTTTTAATGTAGATTTCGAGGTGACACAGCAACAGGATGTTATTCGAATTGTCGTCAAATGAAACACAAATTTAAATACAAACAATGTATTTGTTTACTGAACGACCTTCTTAGAAAATTGGGATGCAAACAACGTGATGGGTAATGCAAGAAACTAAAGGAAATTTGATAAAGGAAAAACCAAAAATCACTACTTTTGATGATCGATATAACACGTTGTTTGAAAGGATCAACGCTGCTGCGTTTCTCACTAGTTTTGATGGTCAAATCCAGGAGGCGAACCAAAAATCATATGAGTTCCTCGGGTACGACTGGAATGAACTCCTGCGGCTTACCCTACAAGACATCCTCTCAAAGGAACTTGATTGGGCGGAATGTCGCGATGAGCTTGCGGCACACGGGTGTCTTACTCTTGAATCAGAAACTATCTGTAAAGACGGTACCCAATTCCCTGTTGACGTCAACATCTCGATTTTCCGGATGAATGGTAAACTGGTTATGTTTGTTTTACTTTGGGATATCACTGAACGGAAAAACCAGGAGAAACGCTTAAAGGAAAGTGAGAAGAAGTACCATGGACTGTTTGAGTATACGACCGATGGTATCTTTGTGCTGGATACACGCGGTGACATCCTTGATATTAATACCCGGATGTGTGAGATCCTTGATGTTATGAAGTCATCTGTGTTGAATAAAAACCTGTTTAGCATGGACTTGTTGACTGCGAGATCACTGCCGGTGGTGATCCAACAGTTTGAGCAGCTACTTTCAGAGAAAATCGCGGCGAGTTACACCACTGAAGTAAAGAATCGGCAGGGGCAGGTTTTGGATGTGGAAATCAGCTCATTTTTCCTGGTAAAAAAGGATAATGAGGTTGATAATTTTGTTTTAATTGTTCGCGATATCACCTCGCGCAATGAGGCAGAGCTGAAACGTACATGGGAACATGAATTGTTAAAGACCCTAATGGATAATGTTCCTGATTCAGTGTATTTTAAGGATGATCAGAATCGTTTTATCCTGGTGAATAAAGCAAAGGCAGCACATTCGAATGTTACCCCGGAGGAAATGATGGGAAAGACTGATTTCGATTTCCTTCCTCGGGAACAGGCGCAACGAATCGTGGACGATGAGAACGCGATTATGCGTTCTGGACATGTAATCATCAATAAATTGGAGCATCTTGGTAGTGATGATGGTTTGGAGCGGTGGGTGTCCGTAACCAAGATCCCTCGATACAACGCGGAAGGAGATATTATTGGAACGATGGGTGTTTCACGGGATGTGACAGACTGGAAACACGCGGAGGAGGAACTTGCGAGAAACATTGAGTTGTTGCAGATACTTTTGGATAACATCCCTGATTCCGTGTATTTTAAAGATATGCAGAACCAGTTCGTACTCGTTAACAAAGTAAAAGCAGAGCATTTAATGGTTCGGCCAGAGGCGATGATCGGTAAGACTGATTTTGATTTTATACCCGCTGATCAGGCGCAGAAAGAGTTTGATGAGGATAACAAGGTACTACAGACCGGGAAATCGATCATTAATTGTATCGAAAAAATCACGGATACCGATGGTGCTGAGCACTGGTATTCGGTGACTAAAGTACCACGGTATGATCTTGGAGGAAAGATCATCGGGACCCTGGGGATATCGCGGAATGTCACAGAATGCAAGACGCTACAAGAAATAAAACAATAACAAGGTAGGTTCCTTCTACTTTTTTTGTCGTGTTTTTAGTAGGTCGCTTTGTTCTTCTGGATATCTACATCCATCGCTGACCGCAAGAATTTATTTAAATCCGAAGAAATATTACAACATGCTGGGCAAAAAATAACCTGGAAGGAAACATATAGAGATTTTTTCATGTTCAATTCTCCATATCTTATCTTACTTTTCCTTTTTTCTAGGAGAAAGTAATTTCGGGAAAAGACAGGATAATAATTTTATAACAAAATTTATATACTTATTAAAATAATATAAGTTTAAGGTTTGTTGATGGGGGGCGATCCCTATTTTTCCCATCTCTCCTCACCACCTCCTCCCGGCTCCCCCCATCTTCACCTTAATACCAACCTTCAGAAATTTGTTTATAATGATTTCTTCTTTTTTTAAGAAATTGATATGATTTTTTCCTTGTTATCTTATCATTAGTTATTTATAGATTCATAAAAAGATTTATAAAGAACATGTAGATTAATAATGTGTAAGGGGCGTTTTTCTATGAAAAGGAAAATCCTGGAATCGTTGTTTGTTCTTGCGGTTGTTATTCTTTTTATTATCCCAGTGGTATCTTCAATGAGTATGCGATCTTTTTCATCGAGAGATAATTATAACATCTATCACCATCAGTCCGATGAACAACAAACATCATGGTGTCTCCAATATCCGTATGATGAATCATCCATAAGCAATGGACGACCACCCGCAGTTATCAATGAAAGATCAGCTTTGTCTACTGGTGGACCTATGAATTCATCATGGCCGATGTACTGCCATGACACACACCATACCGGGAGAAGTCCTTATAGCACTGCTGACAATCCCCCTGGAATTCTGAAATGGATCTTTGAAACACACCATTTCAGTTTGTATGGATCAACGGTCATTGATTCAGATGGGATCATCTATACCGCTGCCAATGATTTATATGCAATTTATCCCAATGGAACGATGAAATGGCAATTTGCGCTAGATCTTCGAGGGGATTCCTGTCCTGCTATTGATTCAAATGGGACGATTTACGTAGCATCGGCTTATGGTGATCATAATTACATTTATGCTTTGTATCCGAATGGAAGCATGAAATGGAGATATTATACCGGAAACGATATCTTCTCATCACCAGCTATTGGCTCCGATGGAACGATATATTGTGGCTGCGGACAATCCATACTTGCGCTTTTTCCAAATGGAACACTTCGCTGGCAACATTCAACAAACCACGTGGTCTATTCATCCCCAGCTATCGGAGATGATGGAACTGTCTATTGCGGCTGCCATGACACCTATTTATATGCTCTTTATCCGAATAATGGAACCGTGAAATGGATGTTTAAAACCGGCGATTGGATACGAGTCAGCCCCTGTATCGCCGACGACGGAACTATCTATTGTGTGTCCACCGATGGGTACCTTTACGCTATTCGCGAGAATGGGACCATGAAATGGAGAACCTGGGTTGAGGCCGGGACATCCCCGACCATTGGTCAGGACGGGACGATCTATGCGGGTTGGAGCCAGCTTTACGCAGTGAATCCAGTGAATGGTTCGGTGAAATGGATATTCAACTCCAGCGGAGCAATCCAAGGCGGCACACCGTGTAATTCCCTGGATGGAACGATCTATTTTGGGACGATCAGCGGTTATCTTATTGCAGTGAATCCTAATGGCACCGAGCAGTGGAGAGCACCTATTGGTCAATGTGAATCGGCCCCAGCCATCGGAGAGGACGGTACGATCTACATCGGATCAATGGATGGTAATGGTTATGGTTACTTGAATGCATTTGGCCCCGGTGAACCAAAGAAAATTGAGATCCAGCAACCAGAACCCGGTAAACTCTATCTTTTTGGCCTAGGTATGGGTAACACACTATCGGGAAACACGGTTATTATTGGCTCTGTGAAGGTAAAAGTCCATGCCTATTCGTGGAATGAAATCGAGAGTGTTCATTTCTACATCGATGGAGCAGACCAATATAATATTACCATACCACCGTTTGAATGGAACATGAACCAACGCTATGGAAAATTATTCCCACTTAGACATACAATAACAGTCACCGCATTTTATAAAGGCGGCTGTGAGTGGAGTGAATCAATCGATGTGATGTATTTCCATCTGTTAAAAAATTAAGAAGGTAGGAAATCCTGACTAATTAGTCTGACCCTAGATAGATTTATATTCTCAATCTCTTCTATAGAAAAGTATGGGAAAACGAGGGAAATGTATGAAAAAAATTCTTTCACCAATCGGCATTGCTTATTTTCTTGTGTTCATCCTCCTTACGACCCTGTTTATAGCTCCATCGTGTGAAGGAATGGTGATACCTCAACATCGATACACTCTACAAGAACCACCAACACCACCGCAACAACCACCAACTGGTCCGGGCGGTTCAAATTATTCGCATGACGGTGTACGACAATCACGATATGGATTTGGTGCCCGTGAGTTCTGGATATTCGAGCCAACCAACCCAACACCACCATCTGCGCCCCTTATCGTATTCAACCACGGATGGAGTGCGTTTTTTCCTATTGCCTATAAAGCATGGATAGAACATCTGGTCAAACGCGGAAACATCGTGATCTATCCGCGGTACCAGCTTGGTTTCATCATTGGTGTTCGATATGCGACGCAACATGCGATCCAGGCTGTAAAAAAAGCAATTACCATCCTTCAGAACGGCGACCATGTTCAACCTGATCTCGATAAATTCGCCATCGTTGGTCATTCTCTTGGTGGTGGTATCACCGCAGAGATGGCTGTGCTTGCTGAAGAAAAGGGGCTTCCTCGTCCAAAGGCTGTAATGCCTGTGCAACCATTCATACGAAATGATACCATGATGAAGGATTTCCATGATATCCCTGCAACAACCTTGCTATTGGTCGTCGTTGGAGAAAATGACATGATCGCGGGGAATTTCTCAGGCAAATTGATTTTCTCCACCTCAGACCAGATACCGTTTGATCAAAAAGATTTTATTATTCAAAGAACAGATCGGCATGGGTCTCCCGCTCTTGTTGCAGATCATTTTGCTCCGGTCTGCATCCCTAACAGCTCTTGGGTCGATGCAGTGGATTACTACTCGACGTGGAAGCTTTTTGACGCGCTCACTGATTACGCGTTCTATGGTACCAGCCATGAGTTTTGTCTTGGCAATACACCAGAGCAACGGTTTATGGGGAACTGGAATGATGGGACTCCGGTAAAGGAACTCACGGTAACGGATACTCCCTAATTTTCCTCTTTTTTGATGGAGTTTATTTTTCCGTTTTGTCGTTTTCACGAGGTGCGTTTATATAGGTTCACTGATAACAGATATCATGCTATTGCATATCAATAGTAGGATATGAGAGAGATGACGAAGATGAAAAACAAAACAAAAAAACCTAAAACCAAAGGAAAAACTATGTATCAAGAGGTAGTAACCGTGCAGGATGATCTTTTTGATAGATGCATACGAAAGGGACTCATTGAAAAAACACCCTTTGGCTATTACTTTACACCGGAATTCTTCGAGACTTTAGATATCTATGATGAAGAGTAAGCGTGGAGATCAACGCTTTACCCTTCCCTTTTTCTAAAACAAAGAGATAATTTTACCGTTTTTTCTTCCGTCTGAGTTTCTCCCTTGTGTACGGCAATAACCCGCCTGAATCACGGATCGCAAGGATTTCTTTTGGGAGCTTCGGGAACGAGAAGGTATTCGAACCAATCGAAATCGTGCCTCTCTCAACATCAAGCCAGACGCTATCTCCTTGCTTATATGCTTTCACCACTTCAGGACATTCAATAAGCAACAGACCCTGATTGATGGATGATCGGTAGAAGATCCGAGCAAAGCTTCCCGCAACAACTGCAGCAATACCAACCGCTTTTAGTCCAAGCACTGGTTGTTCACGAGAGCTCCCACAACCAAAGTTCCTCCCGGCAAAAATAAGATCACCTTCTCTCACATTTTTCGCAAACAGGGGATCCAAATCCTCAAGCAGATGTGGTTTGATTTCTTCAGCAGTGCTGCAGGTGTAGGTGTATTTTCCTGGGAAGAGCATATCGGTATTGATGTTTTCTCTGTACTTCCAGACCGTCATTTTCGTACCTCCTTTCGAGGATCGGTGATTTTCCCATGCACAGCAGACATAGCAACGGTTGCCGGGCTCGCCAGATAGATTTCTGCTTCGTTACATCCCATGCGCCCCTTAAAATTTCGGTTCGATGTGCTGAGACATCGTTCACCAGGCGCAAGCACGCCCTGATGCGCGCCCAAACACGGTCCACAGCCTGGTGGGAGTACTGTGCCCCCTGCTTCAATAAAAGTTTTAATAAGACCTTCTTTCAATGCATCAAGATATATTTTTCGAGACGCAGGAAGAATCAACAACCGTACATTCGGATGCACCGTCTTTCCTTTTAAAATTTTCGCGGCAATCTGAAAATCAGATAACCTCCCGTTCGTACACGTTCCCAGGAGACACTGCTGGATTTCGATTCCTTCAACATCCTTTATCGGCTTGACTTTATCAACACTGTGCGGTACCGCGATAACCGGTCCAATCATTGTAAGATTATACGTCAGTTCTCGATCATAGGTTGCATCGTCATCGGGGTTGATGGATGTATACTTTGATTTTGAAATACCGATAGAGCGGAGGTACTTTATGGTCACATCATCAACGGGGAACACCGCGTTTTTTGCTCCCATCTCTACTCCCATGTTTGCGATGGTAAATCGTTCTTCAACAGAGAATCGATGAACGTTCCCATGGAACTCCACGGAACAATAATCAGCACCAGACGCTGAAACGTCCCCGATAATGGAAAGTATCACATCCTTCGCAGTGACCATACGCTGTAACTGACCTTTCAATGTTATCTTAATGCTCTGAGGAACCTTCAGCCATGTCTCACCCGTGAGCAATAATGCGGCTGCCTCGGTTCGATCAATTCCTGAGGAAAACGCACCAATCGCACCATACGAGCATGTATGGGAATCGCTCCCTAGTACAACTGTTCCTGGTAACGCAAGACCTTTCTCAACGATAATCTGATGACAGACACCGTACCCGACGTCAAAAAAATGTTTTATCTTATATTTCTTGACAAACTCACGGATCTGTTTATGTTGCACTGCATTTTTTTCTGCTGCTGCTGGAATGACATGATCAAGGACAATAACTGGAAGGTCTTTGCTGAAGATACCGTACTCTTTTAATTCTGGTTGTATCTTTGAGACAATTGGTGCTGCATTATCATGCATGAGCAAATGATCAGGTTTTACCGTCAGGATCTGCCCGGGTACGACTTTTTTCTCGCCACCATATTTTGCAAGGATTTTTTCTGCAAAGGTCATTCCCATATCCATTCACCTTCCTAACAAACCTCCACGGAAATAGATTTCTTTTTGTGCTTCAGAAAATGGTTTTGCCTGATATGTTTTTCCTTGTGTCTTATCCTTAATCATGCCTGTGGTAAAATCAATGGAAACAATGTCTTGCCCATGGATCTTTTTCGTAATGCCCTCTGCAGTGAGAATCGGCATCCCACTATTGATTGCATTTCTCTCATAGATTGCACCAAATGATTCTGCGACAATCACACTAATTCCCAGAGCTTTGAAACAATCGACTGCCTGCTGACGAGAACTGCCACAACCGAAATTCTTTCCGACCACGACGATATCGCCTTTCTTTGCTTCTTTAGCAAATTGCTCATATCCTTTCAGGTTCCCAAACGTATAGAGCCCCATCTCCGAAATATTTGTGATCGCAAGATGGCGGTTGTGGTAGATCATATCGGTGTCAATGTTGTCTTTTTGGATGACCCACACCCTGCCTTCAACGGTGAGTGGCGGAGCAACCAGCTCTTTCTTCTGAAGTGTCTCACATTTTGTAAGAATCTTTTCAACTTTCACGGGTGTTGGTTTCTTCGGAATCGCATCAACGGTAGTGATATACCCAGCGAGTAATGATGCGGCAACGGTTTCTGGTGATGCCAGGAAAATGTCCCCTTTTCCTTGTTTCCCAAGGAAGTTCCGGTTCCCAGAAGAAATCGTAACCTCTCCTATTCCGGTTTGGCCGATTTGTCCAGCGGCGCACCCAGCACAACCCGCAGAACCGACCAATGCTCCCGCGTCTTTGAAAATCTTCACTAGCCCTTCCTTCAGACAGGTGTTCCATATTGTGTCAGTAGCAGGAACGATCTTCAGGATTCTTCCTGGTGCTATTGTTTTGTCTTTCAGAATGGCAGCAACCGCCCGCATATCCTCGAGGCGACCGTTGGTACACGATCCGACAAACCCAGAATCAACAGGTACGCCTCTGACGTCTGCAACATTGACAACATCCTCTGGATGACCAGGACGTGATATCTGTGGTGGAAGTTCTGAGATGTTCATTTCCATAGTTCGTTCGTAATATGCGTCAGGATCAGCGTTGATTGGTTTGATGGTGATTCCAAACGTTTTCTTGTAGTACTCCATGACTTTCTCATTGGTGGAAAACAAGATGATGATACCGCCCATTTCCGTTGCCATCGATGCTATTGTGACCCTTCCGTCTAATGATAATGAATCAATGTATTCGCCGTAGAGTTCAGCGGAATACCCAAGCAGTCCGTTCGCTCCAAGTTCTTTATTCATTTTCAACACAACATCTTTCGGGGTTGCAGTTTTTGATGGCTTTCCCTTGAGAATAATTTTTATTGATGGGGGGACTTTAAACCAGATCTTCCCATGGGCGAACGCATGCGCAATATCAATGTCCCCCATTCCTTGGCCGAATGCTCCGAGTGCGCCGAGGATGTTCGCATGAGAATCTGTTGATACGAACGTATACCCTGGATAAACAAGCCCTTCTTCGAAAGCGAGATGGGTTCCGATGCCGCTATTAATATCATAAATTTTAATGCCATATTTTCTGGCAAACACCCGGCATATCTGTTGGTTCTCCGCGTATTTCTGATCACAGCCGCCAGGGTTACAATCAAAGGTGAAGAACGTATGCTTTGGATCATGAATAGAAAGGTTGTTTTCTTCAAGGTGTTTGACGACGTTTGCTCCACCGAAATCACGTGCAACTCTCACGTCAATAGTGACATCAATGATCTCATCGATATTTGCGGTACTTTTTGAATGAGCTTCGAAAATTTTTTGGATAATGGTTTTTCCCATAGTACTTGTCTCTCCAGGATTATTTTTTTTTACAATGTTTTCCCCGTTGATACCTCACATCAGTTGAGAGTATGAAAACGTTGTGGTGTATTTCCCTGTAATAAATGATAGAACCATACTGCCATCCCACTATCCTTGGACATTGGGTTCTATGTAGAATGCACTATTGTGAGTGACGAAAGCATTCACAAATGGTTCAATACCAAAAAATTAGTGGAATATTAAATAAAAACATAACAAAGTATAAATATGGTTTGTTACTAATTATATAAGGTAGAGAAAGGGAAATTGATACATTTAGGAAGAGGTGAATTGCATATGAAAAAGCTATTAATTGTAATTTTAGTAGGAATGCTATGTATTGGCATGTCAGGGATTGCAACTTCTTTCACAATAACTTCGACGAAAAAAGAAACAAAAAGTAGTTCTGCCGATTTTAAGACCGTAGAAAAAACAAGTACTGGTGCGATGGAGCATTTGAAAAAATCGGTGTATTCGTATTTGAATATGGATGAAAACCGCTACGGTACCTATGAGGAACACGTTCAGAATAATATTACCGCACCTTGGATTTGCCCCACCAGCAACATCTTCGAATGGTGGGTCCGATTAATCTACAACGGACAAACATTTGAAAAACAACTCGACGTCTCGATAAATGATTTCCAACAAAAATTTCTCAAACATCCCTATTACTCCGAAGATGTCTTTTTCAACGTCGATGCTGACCCCGAGGATGATATGAAAGTCTCCTTCGGATTTTATTGGGAGACAATACTCAATATGAAAACGAATGTGGAACATACATCTCTGGAAGATATGGTTCGAGTAAGACAGATAAATGGAGGACCTTCAGATATCTACGCGGGATTAGAAGTATGGTCGGAAATCCATGTCAACTGGGGACTTGTGGATGATTATAGTGTAAATAATTACCTCTCTTCTCAGAGTTATCAAGTTGTTAGTTCACCACAGATGATTTCACAATCAATCAAATCTTGTTCATTATTTACACAAGTATTGAAACAGAGAACAGCACAAAACACAAATATCGTGTTCAACCTCTTGCAGAGAATGCTAGGCGATACACTAAAAACTTCTCAGGGTACCACACTTCAGGGTCAACCAATGCTAAATTCAGGAGTATTACCAGCTGATGACGATTATTTCTCCGTAGGTGTCGGATATCGCACTGCACCTGGTGATAGGATACCTCAATATGTCGAAAAAAGATTTGCATTTGCAAAAGAGAACATTTTCAGCCCGACAATATTCCAACAAGTAATGAAAACCGAACCCAGTGGAATAGATCCTCTGGAGTTATTATACGGCTTCCGATCATACAATGGTAGTACTAATGAACTCAAATATGATATCGCATTTTCAGTTGGATTTAGTCCTTTTGTTACTCTGACTACTCAATTTATCCCTCTGGGTGGGTACATTTATTATCATTTTGACACGGACAGTCAACACAGTAGTGAAACAAAAATTACGTTTTCATCAGACATCCATGTGGGTGGTGGGGATGGCGTGAGTCTCTCTCTTGTTTTTGATAAAATTGACAATACTATGGCACAAACTGGCAGATGGATGAGCTTTAGTCTTCGAAAGGATCCCCATGGATTTGATTATGAATCAAGTAATATATTCAATGTCGCAGTCATCGTAGATTCACCCTGGTTTAGTCAGAAAGTGAGAATCAATGGACTTCCGAAGACTCTCTCTTACGAGTGGAAGATATTTGATGATTTTGAGGTGACATTTGTCCAAGGCGAGTTGTTCTACGTTAATGTTCGAGGATATGCAGATGTTACGATGAGTAGCCCGATTAATGAGATAATCGTCTATTATCCAAAATTAAAAGATCCAAATGAAGCTGATGTTCCTTTTCTAAAAGTGAACAATATCCCTAGCTCTCGAAGATTGGAAGCAAAGGCAACACTCAACATACAAAATGGAAGTATGTTACGGATAGATGCGGATGGATATGTTGATCTCACCAAGAGTGGTCCGCTCGGTGATATCACCGTCTTTTATCCACAAGCAAACCCTGACGATCCAAATGTTGCTCTTATGAGGGTTCCTGCAGGTAGCATCAACAGTCAAAGAGTCAGTGCTGAAGCCACCCTCTATGTTGATGCCGATAATTTTAGCAATGTCAATAACTATGTGTATGGAAAAGTCCAGCGTCAAGCAGATTCGAATTTCAATGAGTTGGATTTCTACCTCCCAAGCGTTGCTGTACCGATTGTTCAAATAACTGATATCCCGGCCAATGCCTATGCTACGGGGACATTCTGGTGGAATCAACTGAAGGGATTTGGAAGGGCAGAGCGATCATCCGCGAGTCAGAATCCAGATCCTGTTCATTTCAACCTCGTATTTGACACGCTCACCTTGAGCGATGTTTTTAGCATTGGCGATGGGCATATACAAACTGATTTTAAGATAGCGGAGAATGGATACTTTAAATTTGACACAGCTCATGATGTACTCGGCAATACGTTTTCAGTTGGCAATTCAGCCACCGGCAACTCATTTTCCATAGGTGCGAGTACTGTTTCAGCCCAGAATTTTGAAGCAGCTTGGGGTCTCAATACCTCGGGTCCACAGCTACAAGTAGAGAATTTAGCGCTCACCGGTACTCTTAATGCATTAAATGATTTCGATGTCGCGATAGCTCTCGATGGTGAAAGCGTTGATTTCACGGGAGATTGGTCTCTCGGTGAAACCGGTGGTTTTAGCATCGATTTACAACAGAATGCGGATGTACGTATTGACTTGATCCACCTTGATAACT
The DNA here is from genome assembly GCA_014894395.1 of Thermoplasmata archaeon. Taxonomy (GTDB): domain Archaea; phylum Thermoplasmatota; class E2; order DHVEG-1; family DHVEG-1; genus SM1-50. The sequence continues at coordinate 17,577 of JADBLO010000116.1, read as the reverse complement.
ACAGTGGGCGTCTTGATCTGAACGGCTATGTGATTTTAAGCAATACCCTCCATTATGATATGAGCTGGAAATGGAAACAAGGAGAAAGTCTTGAGGATCCAGGGTATTTCAAAATCAATGAAGGTACGAATCAGCCAAACCTGAAGGAGATAGCATTTGACTTCATCTATAAAGATGAATCTGGGAATGATCGGTGGGGTGCAGATGTCACCCTTACGAATTTCGCCCTGTATGTTTGTGTGGAATGGTACTATCAAAGTGGTTTCCATATATGGCGGGTCATCCAGGTCAGCGGCCAGCTCCATATGGATGTGTTATTGAATTACAATTGGTACGATGTATGGCCATGGCCATAGTATGGAGGTTGGAAAAGGGGGATATCATATGAAAAAAAATCTGGTAAATAAAAAATTTGGAAGGCTAGTCGTAATCTCGCTTCTTGTGGTACTCTTGATGATGTCTGCAACACAGGCAATGGTGAAATTCGATACAAAACATATTGATAACGTCTCTAAAACAACACCACCTCTTTCCATACCTCTCCTCGAAGACAATTACTTTACATGGGAGGATCTGTTCAATGACGCAACAAAGATTGATCCAACGATGTCGTACAATTATGAAGTTGCTAGTGGTTCTGTTAAGATGAAAAATACATATGCATTATGGACCGATCCTGCATGGATACGAATGAAACCAATTACGATTACGAATAATGCTGGAGAATTGCTGTACAACTATGCGATACATCTCACCGTTACCTATGATTCCGACATGAGACCAGACTTTGGTGATATACGGTTTAAACACGAAGGTAGCGGCGATGTTTTGTGCAATTATTGGCTGGAGAATTATGACTCAAGTTCTGCGAGCTTTTGGGTAAAGATTCCCTATATCCCCACCGGTAATAGCATGATGTACCTCTTTTACGGAAATCCATCGGCAACAAGTCAAAGCGATTTCTATGGTGTTTTCACGGACTGGGAAGAACATTGGCCTAATGATGAACAGATATCCTACCATTCGAACAATGAGGGAGCATGGGATGCTGATGTGGCGTATGGGGGCGGTGAATTCCTCGTTGCTTGGGAAGAAGGACAACCATGGTGGCCACCATACACCTGGGGTTTTAAACAAGAAATCAGGGCATCCATGTATGACCCCGATGGAAATCGTGTGGTTTTTGATAATTTAGTGTATCAAGATTCAACTCTCTATTATAGAAATGAGAATCCATCCATTGACTATGGTGGAGGAAAATTCTTTGTTGCCTGGGAGCATTATGATACGGTCGCACACCCCAGTGCAACTACAGAGGACATTAAAGCAAGAACGGTGGTGAGAAATGGCAATCAATTGCAACTCGGTACCGTCATTAATGTCTGTAGTGCAGCGGATTGCCAAGCAGATGCGAACGTTCAATTTGATTCGGTACACAATCGGTTCTGTGTCGTCTGGGAAGATGCGCGAAACGGTGAGACCAACTACAACATCTACGGACGGCTGTATGATACCAATGGGAACCCGGTTGGTGGTGAAAAAAACATATGCACCGCAGCAAATAGCCAATGCGAGCCGTGGGTTGCTTTCGATCCGATTCACGGACAGTACATGATCGTCTGGGAGGAAGGACTCACCGCAGACAATGGACCATTCAGTTTGAAAGCTGGAGTATTTGATGAAAACCTCAATCAAATTGGGAATACCATCACTGTCGCTACAGGGAGTGACTCCGTTGATTATAACTTCCCCTGCGTCGAGTTTTCTTCAGAAACCCAGTGCTACCTCATTACCTACAACAATGATGATATTAGTTCTGGTGATTTTTGGGGAAACATCTGGGGCATGATCTGTGATGATACAGGAAATGTTGTTGTCGATACCTTCCAAATCAAATCCGGGGAGTTCGTCCGGACCGACATCGTCCCCTATCTCTCCTCGTCATTCTTCGTTTCTTTTAACAGTAAAGCACCGGAGAGCGATTCAGGACTCATCTGGGGCAAACTGGTATCTTCAGATGGAGAGGTCTACACTGGTGAAGTTCAATTGTCAGCCAGTACCTCGGCTGAGGCTGATTGGGGAAATATGGCAGTGGGAAACGGAAAGATCTTCGTCGCTTGGGAGGACGTACGCGTGTACTATCCTTCTCCATGGAATGACATGTCTGATGCTTACGGTAACATATGGCATTTGAATATACCGAGTGGTTCGGAGGTCACCTACAGTATGGGGGACGAAAAAACACTTCTGCTTGAAGCCCAACTTACTTCAATAGCTATCGACCCAGAGAATCTTTTAGCATGGTATGATTTCAATGCGATTTCTGAAGGAACGATAACCTTTGATATATTAAATGGTGCAGGTGACACCGTACTCATTCAAGGGATAAATCCAGGGCAATCCTTGCAATCGCTCGATCCCTTGGCAATACGTCTGAGAGCGCATTTCATCAGGAGCAACCCGTCGTATACACCAACCCTCAATAGTTGGACGGTACGCTATATCGGGTTGGATGAGGTACCACCTGTGACTACGCTTGATCATATCTCGGGTAGTCAAGGACTGAACGGCTGGTATACCAGCGAGGGAGTCACGGTGTGGCTCACCTCCTATGATCTCCCTGAAGGTACAGGGAGTGGGGTGAATCATACCTATTACACTCTCAATGATGGGCCTACGCAAGAATACATCCTCGGGAGTGGCATCCCTCTTGTTGTGACACAAGAAACACATTGGATGGGTACCTGGGATGTCAATTTCTGGTCTGTTGACCGCTCGGGAAACGTTGAAGATAACACACAACCGGATAATACCATTCAGATAAAAATCGATGCAGAACGCCCCTATGTCGAGATAAAAGAACCGGTCGATGAGCAGCAGGTCAATTTGCCCTTCTGGGTACGGGCGAATGCGTCAGACAATGCGGTGGTTGATCGCGTCGAATTCGATATTGAGCCGTTTGGGCAACACCCGGGACTCCCGTATGTCGACACGGAGCCGCCCTATGAATGGTTCTGTAACATTTCTGAGATGAATAGTGGGAGCAAAACTCCGTCAGATGGCGCTCAAAGTCTCGGGGTGAATAAAATGATACGCGCCCGGGTCTTTGACCAGTCAGGACAAAGCTGGACACATGAGGTCTGGGTATACATTAAGAATCAGGGGAGTTTCGGCAAGTATTTCCTCATCGGGTTTATCAAAGAAAAAAACGATACCGGTGATACCATCACTTTTACAGCACGGTTTCTTTTCTCGTTGACGTTAGACACTATCGAACCTGTGATTTACAAAGCTGGTGAACACTTTATTGTTTCAAAGGATACTAAATTTGGATACATCGGACCACGGGTTGCTATTGGTTTCTTCGAAGCAGATGTACTGCAACAATAAATACACAGTTTCAATTCACTGGGGAAAGTTGTGCAACGAACCATCGACAGGTCTGTAGAAACCCTCTCTCTTTGATTTAGTTCATCATAGAGGATTTCTATGCCCCTGCAAACACTAAATTGACAAATTAATAACATTACTACTTTTTTTTAAATATGAAAAATTTACCAAGAAATACAATTAATCCCCCTATAAGATTTGTTGGAATAAAGACTGTTATTATGAGACCAAATGTTATCACAGCATAAATATACAAATATCCAATAATAGATTCGTCTAATGTTTGTTTCATAATATACTCAAAGCCAATAAAATATATAAGTAAGAATAAGACACCTTGGTAAAGACCAATACATATCCAAGCTATAAAAGAATAAAAAAATTTCCTAGATTTACTTATGATTTCTCCAATAATTCCGCCAAGAAATAGAATTATTATAAGACGTAGATCATCTGCATATTGTCGTTCCCATATTTTAAATGTTAAAACATAAATGAAAGCACCAATATATATAAGAAAAAAGATGGTCCCGATGATTAACCACCATTTAGAAGATTTAATATAAGATATTAAACTCGTATGTCTTTCCTCGATTTTTCAATTCTATTTTTTTTTGTCTTTAAAAACATATCTTTGGCAGCACCAACTCTGATTTGACAACCCTATTTTACCATCACAATATTACACAGAACCTCATTAAACCACATGAAGCACTAGATGGAAGAACACCTTCCGAGGAAGCAGGTATCACTATCGAGGGGAAGGACAAATGGGTTACTCTGATGCATAAAGCAATTCAATATCAAAGGAGTAATAAGGAGAAAAAACATGTTTGATGACAATGAGTTATGCATCTTAAAAATGTCTCTTGAAAACAGTATAATATCCGCATTAAACGAAAGGTATGGAGATAACGGAAAAAATGTGTTAAATTTATACATGAAAATATATTCTTCATTAGAAAAAAATTTCTAATATTTTTTTTAATTCCTTTTCTTTTTTATTAAAATTCCAAAGCTTTTCATAGTAAAATTTTCTGGTGGAGTGAAATTAAGTTGAACTTCGCCATCATCTGATGTTCCAGTGTATTCTGGTTCATTAGAAAATCTTAAAATTACAGGGTATAAAATATGATTTTTTGCCGAAGATAATTCTTTATTTAATTTATTTTTTAAGGATTCCGAGCGAGAAATCCATGACTTTTAAGTCAGGGATGAATCGCCCGGAAAGTTATTGGTAAAATGCCGCCAGGCATTTTCTTCCCCTCGGAGGGGAAAGCCACATCATTTATGATGTGGAAGGGGTGACTCTAATGCTAATTACTTCATTTGGATTTATTGAAGATATTTGTAAATATAAAGAATTATTACCTTTTTCATCTACCCCTATTATATTAAAAATATCTCCCGATATTACTGCATCACCTGATTCCAATTCAAGTTGTTCCTTCATATTTAGTATCTTAATCTCAATATCTTCAGGAATAACTTCTTTTGTATCAAAAATAAATTTTGTCCATACTTGATATAAAATTTCAGTTGTTCGATTATGTATTTGAATTGCTCTATCAACCTTCCATTTGCCGCTTCCTAAAAAAATTGTTGAAGGTTTAATTGAAATTGGGTGTTTTGGTGGAGGAACCAAAGGATTATTTTTACACCAGTCCCACCATTTATCTCTTTGTTTTTTCAATTCTTCCACACTATATTTATTTCCGATTGGATGATGGACATTATAACGACCTGCTTCTCCATGACAGCGATCACAAAGAACAATAGCATTATCAATAGTATTTGGTCCCAAATCTGCTTCTTGAATAATATGATGGACATATGAATAAAGACCACAAAATTCATTACAGATGCAACAACTTCTTTTTGACTTGATTAATGCTTCTTCTTTTACAGTCGGTGAGAATGGCATATATCTACAAATTATATTATTCTTTAATAATCTTATGCAATTTTTTCTATAACAACTCTAATGTGACAACACTAATATAACAATCCTATATGATACAGAACCCGAAACAGGCCTTGGTTCATAATTAATAAGTGAGAATTGCATACCTGTACAAAGGGATGGGTATGCGAAAAACAAATTGGAAAGTCTACGAAAAAGCAGAAGAGGAAGAGTTCCGCCTCTTCCTTGAAATCAGCAAAAAGATCATTTGGAACCAACAACCACCACAACACTGGAGAACAAAGAAAAAGAAACCAGGAAGACCACCTGCATATGATTGGAAAGGACTTGTGATACTTCTGCTATTGAAGATGTTTTACCGATTGAAATTCCGGGAGATCACCTCATTTGCCAAGGGATTCCCCGGACTCCGAGAACAATTAGAACTCAAGAAAACACCAAGCAGATCAACCCTTCAACGAACCATGAAGAAATTGGATAAAGCATGGCTGCGAACAGCGAACGAAGCTATTGTTAATGAGTTTAAAAAAAGCGAAAACACATCGGCGTAGATTCCAGTGGAGAAACAACCGACCACTACTCACCTTGGTATTGTCTAAGAACCAAGAAGAAAACCAGAAAACGTGACTTCAAAAAAATCCATGTCGCAATGGAAATCAAAGGCCCTGAAAAACCTATCTACTCCATCGAGGTCACCAAAGCAACACGACATGATTCACCCCTATTGATTCCCTTGCTCGAACAGATCAACGGAGAGATAGGCGATGTCTGCGGCGATAAAGGACTCTCGTCACGACGCAACGCACAATACATCGCCAAACGAGGTGGAACACCATTTCTCATGATGAAAAAGAACAGCACCAGAAAAAGCAAAGGATACCCTGCCTGGCGAAAGATGCACAAATCCAGAGAAAAAGACGAAAAAGCATGGGACAAACGATACCACAAACGTTCCAACAGCGAAGCAGGATTCAGCTCATTCAAACAACAAACCAACTCCTATCTTTCCAGCAGAAACCGAAAATGTCAAACCAACGAAATATGGCTTAAAACCATAGGGTACAATATACGACAATTGATCCATAGAACAATACGATTGGCGGTTACAAGAGGTGAATTATGAACCAAAGCCCCCGAAACAGTAACCTTTATATAGAAGTGTATACATGCTCTTTTTGCTTTTAATAGAGTTAAAAGGAGGCAAACATTATGATGGCTGGAGGACAGCAACCAATTATCATCCTTAGAGAAGGAACTAAGCGAGAAAAAGGAAAAGGCGCACAATTAAACAACATTATGGCAGCACGAGCAATCTCAGACGCAGTGAAATCAACGCTCGGTCCAAAAGGAATGGACAAGATGCTGGTCGACTCCATGGGTGATGTGGTCATCACGAACGATGGAGCAACCATTCTCAAAGAAATCGATGTTGAACACCCTGCAGCAAAGATGATCGTAGAAGTCGCCAAATCACAAGATGACGAATGCGGTGATGGTACAACATCAGCCGTGATTCTCACCGGTGAGTTGTTAAAATACGCTGGAGAACTTATCGAGCAGAACATCCACCCAACCGTTATCTGCACGGGATACAAGCTCGCAGCAACCAAAGCAATTGCTGAGCTCAACAAAATGGCAACCCCTATTAAACCCGGTGATAAAAAAACCTTAAAAAACATCGCTATGACATCGATGGCTAGCAAAGGTGCGAGCGCATCAAAAGAACTCCTCGCGGACGTCGTCGTTGACGCAGTTACCAGTATAGCCGAACAAATCGGTGACAAAACCATCGTGGATATGGACAACATTCAGATCCAGAAGAAACACGGTGGCAGTATCCAGGACACCCGGATCATAAAAGGAATCATCCTGGATAAAGAACGTGTCCATGAGGGAATGCCACGACAACTGAAAAACGCAAAAATAGCACTCGTGAACGCAGCGTTAGAAATCAAAAAAACAGAGGTTGATGCGCGCATTCAAATCCAAGACCCTACCCAGCTGCAAGCATTCCTTGATGAAGAGGAATCCATGTTGCGGAAAATGGTCGAAAAAGTCAAAAAAAGCGGAGCGAACGTCCTGGTCTGTCAGAAAGGCATTGATGACCTTGCACAACACTTCCTCTCCAAAGAAGGCATCTACGCGGTCAGACGAGCGAAGAAAAGCGACATGGATAAACTCGCAAAAGCAACCGGTGCTATCGTCGTCGCAAACCTTGACGAGATTTCTCCAAAAGATCTTGGATTCGCTGGCAATGTTGAGGAACAAAAAATCGGCGATGATAAAATGACATTCATCACTGATTGTAAAAACCCCAAGGCAGTGTCCGTCCTCATCCGCGGCAGTACTGAACACGTCGTCGATGAACTTGACCGTGGTATGCATGACGCTTTGTTCGTTGTCAAAATCGCGTTAGAAGATGGAAAACTCACTCCTGGCGGTGGCGCAGCAGCAACTACAGTATCAATGGCACTCCGAGATTATGCATCCTCCGTTGGCGGACGAGAACAAATGGCGATAGAGGCCTTTGCAAACGCCATCGAAATCATCCCCAAGACCCTCGCAGAAAACGCAGGGCTCGATCCGATTGACATGATGATTGAGATGCGCAGAGTCCATAAGAAGGGCGATAAAAACGCTGGTGTTGATGTCTTTACTGGGAAAGTCGTGGACATGATAAAAAACAATGTCATCGAACCACTCCGCGTCAGCGTCCAAGAAATTCAAGCCTCAACTGAAGCGGCAACCATGATCCTCCGGATCGACGACATCATCTCATCAAAGGGCGGTGGTGGCGGCGGCGGAATGCCGCCTGGCGGTATGCCGCCTGGTGGAATGCCTGGTGGCGGCGGGATGGACGACTACTAGTCCAACCCCTTTTTTCCTTTTTTTTATTTTTTTGGTGATTATGCCAACAAAAAAACCAACTGGCACCAAGAAAAATACACAAGAAACAGCACATCATACTATAAAAAAATTAGAAGAAGAAAACACGCAACTCCATCAAGAGATCATGGATAAAAACGACAAATATCTACGAACGCTCGCTGATTTTCAAAACTACCAGAAACGCATGGAAAAAGAACTACAAGCTCAAAAAGAAGATATCAAGAAAAAATACCTGCTCGAACTCCTCGACCTAACCGAACTCTTGAAAAAAGCATATGAGGATTCCGACCCAAAATCAGGATTAAAACTTTTACTAGAAAACCTTGACAAATTCCTAGAAAAAGAAGGAATAACCTACATTGACTGTAAAGGAAAACCTTTCAACTATCAGCTTCATAACGCAATCTCAACTATAGAACAATCTGAATGCGTTGATGGAACGATCCTTGATGAAATAAAAAAAGGGTATCTGGTGGGAGAAAAACTCCTCCGACCAGCCCATGTTATTGTCGCAAAAAAGAAACCATAATAAAACCACCTTGGAGGTGTATGATATGAGTAAGATTATAGGAATTGATCTCGGAACCACAAATTCTGAGGCAGCGTATATCGAAGCAGGAAAACCAGTCGTCATAAAGAGCGTAGAAGGACAACCATATTTTCCCTCAGTTGTCGCGTTTACAAAAACCGGGGAAATGCTGGTTGGTGAAGCAGCGAAACGACAAGCAGTCACCAACACCGAAGGAACTGTCCAACGAATAAAACGAAAGATGGGGACAAATGAGAAAGTCAATCTACGTGGGAAAACCTATACGCCGCAGCAGATATCTGCGTTTATCCTTCAGAAGATCAAGAAAGATGCTGAGGATTTTCTTGGTGAAAAGATTACCGATGCAGTGATTACGGTTCCTGCCTACTTTAATGATGATCAACGGCAGGCAACCAAGGATGCTGGTGCGATTGCGGGATTCAATGTGAAACGAATCATCAATGAGCCGACCGCTGCCGCTCTCGCCTACGGGTTAGATAAGGAGGGCGATCAGAAAATCGCGGTGTATGATTTCGGTGGGGGAACCCTTGATGTCACGATCATGGAAGTTGGAGGTGGCGTCTTCGAAGTCTTATCCACTAGTGGTGATACGCAACTCGGCGGTTCAGACATGGATCAAGCCTTGGTTGACTACATCGCTGAAGAATTCAAGAAACGACATGGTGTTGATCTCCGTAAAGAACCGAAAACGTTACAACGAGTTTTAGAAGCAGTAGAAACAGCAAAAATAGAATTATCTTCGACGCTTCAAACCGATATCAACCTTCCCTACATCTACGTCGTCACCGGAGAACCAAAACATCTTGAAATAAAACTGACTCGAACCAAACTTGAAGAAATTATCTCTCCGATTGTCCAGCGTAGCGAAAAACCCTGTCGCCAAGCATTACAAGATGCGAAACTGAAACCAGAAGATATTGATCACGTCGTGCTTGTTGGCGGTGTCACCCGCATGCAGATGGTACAGAAGAAAGTCGAGGAGATTTTCAGACAGAAACCGAAACGAGAGGTCGACCCAATGGAATGTGTCGCGATCGGTGCCGCAATTCAAGCTGGTGTGCTCTCTGGTGAAATCGATAAAGATATCGTACTCCTTGATGTCACCCCATTGACCTTAAGTATCGAAACCCTTGGCGGTGTCGCGACACCATTGATTGACCGCAACACCACCGTACCTACGCGAAAAAGCAAGGTGTTTTCCACGGCCGCTGACAACCAAACCAGCGTCGAAATCAATGTTTTACAAGGAGAACGACCCATGGCAGCGGACAACAAAAGTCTTGGACGGTTCCACCTTGATGGCATCCTTCCGGCACCACGGGGACTGCCACAAATCGAAGTCACCTTTGACATTGACGTGAACGGTATTATGAACGTTTCTGCAAAAGACCTTGGGACCGGTAAAGAGCAGTCTATTCGCATCACTGGATCGACGAAACTCTCTGATTCTGAAATCGAACGGATGCGAAAAGAAGCAAAAGAACATGAAGACGAAGACAAGAAACGCAAAGAAAAAATCGAAATACGGAACACTGCAGACTCACTTGTACACAGCACCGAAAAAACACTGGATGAATTAAAAGATAAGTTCTCCAGCGAAGATAAAGAGAATCTCGAAAAAGCATTAAAGGAACTTCGAGAAGCACTTACGGGTGATGATACCGATAAGATTAAGGAAAACTCAGACAAATTAACTCAAGAATTGCAGAAAGCATCAACGAAGATTTATCAGCAAGCAGCGCAACACTACCAACAACAGCCAGGACAGGGTACAGAACAAGGAGATGCGTGGCAAGGACACCCTTCAGATGATGATTCTACCATCAACGCAGATTATAAAGTCAAAGGAGAAAAAAAGAAAAAGAAAGACGAAGACACTGAATAAAAACTCCTTTATTTTTCTTTAATGAGCGTTGTGAAGTCATCCACAGTCCATTTCTTTGTTTTTTCTTTGATGACCATTACCGCACACGGCGCTGTCTTCAACACCTCTTCAGAGACACTCCCGAGAAAGAATTTATTGAATCCCTTCTTTCCCTTGCTTGCCATTACGATAAGGTCATCATCCTTGACGTACTTCACGATCTCTATAGCAGGTGCACCAGCAGCCAGTTTCGTTGTCGTCATCACTCCTTGTTCTTCCGTGATTTTTTTCACTTCGTCAATTGCGAATTGTTTCTCTTTTTGTATCTTTTCCTCAAGTATTTTTGACAACATATACTGACGTGAGTCGTTCACGGAAATAATCGAGACTTCTACATTCAACAGTTTCGCAAAAAAAGCCCCTTGTTCTGCGGCTACCTTCGAAACATCGGAAGTATCAACAGGAATGACAACTCGATTGATGCCCTTCATCCACAACCCTCAACCATAATCTGAATCAGGTGAGACTAATTTAAATGTTTTGTGCAGAACCAGATGTTCGTGAGACGAAAAGCAGGGCTTCTTCTTGTTTCGGTAACAATTGTACAGGCGCCGGGTATCGTTTGTACAACAACTCGTTTTAAATAAAACAAACAAAAGAGTAATCTGAGGAGCGAAAACCTATGTTGATGATCGTTGGCCAAATCTCAAGCCCCGAAGAAGCAAACGAGATCGAGTTTATCACGAAAAACTTTGTCGTAGCCAACCGGATTAAGGAACTGGCACGCACCCTCAAACACTAATCAACCGAGTTGAAATCTATGACGAATAAAAACACACGTATCTGGATATGGCTGCAAGAAAACGAACTCCATAAAGCAGTTTACAACTCTACGGACTGTACCCTTATTGTGTATAACGAACGAGACGAAATCATCCTAAAACACACCGGAATCACCTCTGAACAACTCACACGACTTGAGGTACTGTTTTTAACCATAGGTGCAAAACGCATGGATGGGCATAAAGAACCTTTCACGTATCTTTAAAAAAATTTTGTTAGTCTCTCCATTGTGCTTTCATCCACGACTCCATAAATCGTTTTGAGAGATCGGGCCTAGCCTTCGCAATATCGGTTATGGTGATGATCCCTACGACTTTTTCAGAAGAAATCACAGGGAGCTTCTTGATTTTATATTGCTTCATTGTCTCCAACGCTTTCTCTACCGTATCCAAAGCATACACGACTTTGATATTCTGAGACATAATCTCACGAACCTTGGTTTTCTCAGGGTTCTGATGTTGACAAATCGAACGCTCAATCAGATCCCGCTCAGTGACAATACCAACACAGGTTTCATTATCAATCACTACCAAGCATCCGACTTTTTTCTCTTTATACATCATGCATGCGTCAAACACAGACGCGTCAGCATCAATGGTTACGACATCTTTTATCATGATCTCTTTTACCAGCATACTGTATGCACCATTTTACCTATTAGAAACAGATTAGTATTGAGCCGCTCCGTTATATTCTTAACTAAAGACTGGTAAAAACTTTTAAAAACATTTAAATAAGTCGGCAGAATATAAAATAACACCTGATATATCAGGGGAGGAATACGAACTAATGAAAACAAAGCTAATCAGTATGTTTCTTTGCCTGTTATTGATTCTTTTTGCAGTTCCCGCCGTCGAGTCATTAAAAAATAATAGATCATATCCAATAGTTCCAACTAGCACTCAAACTGGTTCAGATGAGAACTGGACTGAAATACAAAAGCTTCTTGCCTCAGACGGCGTAGCAAATGACGAGTTTGGCTGGTTTGTTTCCCTTGATGAGAACACCGCCCTTATCGGAGCACCATTTGATGATGACAACGGAGATATGTCTGGTTCTGCGTATGTGTTCACCCGTACAGGTACCACCTGGACCCAACAGGCAAAGCTCCTCGCCTCAGACGGCTCAGCAGGAGATGCTTTTGGCTATTCTGTTTCTCTTGACGGGGACACTGCCCTTATCGGAGCACCTGATGATGGTAACAATGGAACTCTTGGTTCTGCGTACGTGTTCATCCGCACCGGTACAACATGGGCCCAACAAGCAAAACTCCTCGCCTCAGACGGAGCAAATAATGACGAGTTTGGTTGTTGTGTTTTCCTTTCAGGAGATTCCGCCCTCATCGGAGCATACCTAGATGATGACAACGGAGTCGATTCTGGTTCTGCGTATGTGTTCACCCGAACTGACACCAACTGGACACAGCCGGCAAAACTCCTTGCCTCAGACGGCGCAGCAAATGATTGTTTTGGTTTATTTGTTTCACTTGATGGGAACACCGCTCTCATTGGAGCGATATATGGTGATGGCAACGAAGTTGATTCTGGTTCTGCGTATGTGTTCACTCGCACCGGTACCACCTGGACCCAAGAGGCTAAGATCCTTGCCTCAGACGGCACAATAAATGATTTTTTTGGCTGTTCTGTTTCTCTTTCTGATGACACCGCCATCATCGGAGCAATGAAGGATGATGATAATGGAGCTGGTTCTGGTTCTGTGTATGTGTTCACCCGCACTGGTACCACCTGGACACAGGAAGCCAAACTTCTCGCCTCAGACGGCGCAGCAGAGAACTACTTCGGCAACATTGTTTCTCTTGATGGAGTTACCGCCCTCATCGGAGCACACTGGGATAATGACAATGGAAACTATTCCGGGTCAGCGTATGTCTTCACCCGCACCGGAACCACTTGGACACAGCAACAAAAGCTGCTCGCCTCAGACGGTGCAGCAGAGGACGTTTTTGGCAACCTTATTTCTCTTGATGGAGACACCGCCCTCATCGGAGCAATGTGGGATGATGACAACGGAGACTCTTCTGGATCGGTGTACGTGTTCACAAAAGGCGATAGTGGTTTAGAAATCGATATCAAAGGTAGCCTTGGGGTTAAAGTGGTTATTACAAACAATGGGACAGCAAACGTCAGTGGTGTTGAATGGCAGATTCACGTTGAAGGTGGTATCCTTGGATTAATAAATAAGACGGTGAATGGGACGATTGACATTATAGCAGGTGAATCTAAAACTATCTCAACGGGATTACTTTTTGGCATCGGAAACATTCAGATAACAGTGATGGCGAATGAAGAAACGAAAACAGTAGAAGGAAAACAGTTCTTTATTCTAACAATGATTAAAAAATAAAACTATAATATCTCGAAAAATTCTCTATATTATTCTTGAAATGAATTCAATACATTCTTATCTTACTATCTTATATAAGGTACCCGTGAAAATCAAACCAAGAAACGACATTCTCTCAGATATCATCCGGGATGCAAAAAAACACCCAAAAGGATGGAACGCAGCATTCGGTCAAGATTCTGATTTATTCTCTCATGACTGCTATATCTTCCACCCTCGCATTGGAATTTACCTGTTAAAAGAATATAACAAAAACCCGTTTGAAGTCAAAGGAATAGGGTCAAAACTCGCACGACACATCGACGAAGACATCGAAGAACAAATAACCAGAAAATCGGGAGACTTCGGCATCATCCAAGGAGATATCAAGAAAATCCTTACAAATATCAACAGAGGAATACCTCCGCAACAAATCCTTACCACCGCGATGAAGGGTGGAGACCTCGGAATCACAATACCTGTCCAAGGACACGTGTCTACCTCAAAAGACACGTTTCATAGCCTTAAAAACACGTTCTCCGCGCAACAAAAAAAACTTGGAACCTGCTTTGAAAAAATGGTTTCTGACGATGGAATTTACAAATCATACGAATAACTTTATTTCAAGTAATCCTTCATTTTTCCCGCAGATGTTTTTCGTTTCTCCTGTAGATCGATGAGGAGTTTTTCCATTTGTTCAGCGGCTCGTTTCTTACATGCGCCACACATCGACTCCCCTTTCTTGCAAGAATCATAGATTCCTTTCAGCTCGTTATCATCCTCAACCAGATGATATAAAAACAATTCATAAATCATGCATTCATCTGGTCTTCCCCCAGATTTCTTCTGCTCTTGAAGGGTTGCTGCACCACCGGTTTTCGCGTTCATGATCTTCTTTTTTGCTTCCTCGGGGGTGTCCGTAAGAAAGATCGCACTTTCTGGTTTCGACGACGACATCTTCTCCCCAGTCAAACCGGTAATAAAACGATGATAGGTGGATGACGGCTGTAGGAACCCATATCCGCCAAGCGTTGGTTCAATATGTGCAAGTGCTTCGTCAATACCAGGAATATCATCTTCTTTTGCTGTGTTGATATAAATTGCTTTATATTCGGTGATGCGTTTCAAATCAAAAAACTGTAATTGTTTTAGGATTTTCTCTGCGTTATCTAAAAGTTCTTTAATGTTCGTATCAATCTTGACGAACACGCCGATTTTATTATCTTTTGTCACCGTCACATTATAGAGACGATGCGCCTGAGCAATATCTCGGCTGAGTCTGATATGCGGGTCTTGGTCTACCCCAACTGGTACAAGGGTTGGTCGTACGCCACCAAACTTTTCAAGCTGTACATGCAGGATATCACCGGTTTGAACCAAGGGTGAGAAGATATGTGCCATATTCGTTGATCCTTCAAACCCGTACGTAGCCACCATCTGCGACCAGTTCACCTTCTTCCCCAGAAGAAAAGCAAGATCTTTCACATCCTGGTGTTTTGATTGGAAGTAGAGATGACAGTGCTCTGGTTTCAACCCCAGCGCGATGTAATTGGCGATGTATTCGTTCACAGCCAGCTCCTTAGTCTCCTCCAGGGTCAAACCCCGGGTTGCGTACGCTTCAATGTCAGCAACCGCAATAAAAATATCTGCGCCCAGGCTCTGATAATACATGACCTCGTCAATCACCATCTTATGGCCCAGGTGCATTCGCCCAGACGGCATCAGCCCTGTTAAGATCGCCCATGGTTTCTTCCTCTGGATCGCCTCGTGGATCATCTCGAAACCTCGATGGCCAAACACCACGCCTCGTCGCAACAATCGATGAGGATGTGGCAGGTCCTTCCAGAGATCATCAGAGAATTCCTGAATCCCGAATTCATCACGCAGTCGTGTGTAATCCTGATATGTTGTGGAGCTCCATGGGTCTATCTTCATAGGCGTTCTATCTCCAAATCAGGTATCCTTACAAAAACTTACCGTTGTTGGCGGAGGATAAACAGAAGACCAGGGAAATAATTATCATATAAGGTTTACTAAAAAAGAAATACTTTATATCTCACGGTCTCCATTACTCTGGCAAGGGATAAAAAAAGGAGTTTTTTCCATGAACCAGCATTGTTCACTCTGCGGCACCAATCTTCTGCCTGTTGACGAGGAAGGTATCTGTCATCTGTGCAAGATGTCAATTATTTTCAATGAGGATACGTTCCCCGATGTTGATGACTGCGCATCATAGAACCCTTTTTAAGGAGAAAAACCATTTTGTGGCATAATTGATATAAGACAAGATGCTATCGCTTTTTCCATTACCTATGAATCCTGAGTTAGAGAAAATCCTGAAACGACAGCATTACGCGATTATCGGGAAACATTCTGGGGTAAAACTCTGTCATTGGATGAAACAAAGTCTCCTCTTTGGCAGAGAATGCTATAAACAAACCTTTTACGGCATCAATTCACATCGATGCCTGCAGATGACCCCAGCAATTACGCATTGTACACAGATGTGTCTGTTCTGCTGGCGGTTCCAAAATTTTACGGAAAAAGAGTTACATGACGTCGACGATCCAGGATACATCCTGGAGCACGCGATTGAGGCGCAAAAAAAACTCATCACCGGATTCAAAGGAGATCCTCGGTGCGACCAGAAAAAATGGAAGGAGGCAAACGAACCAAACATGCTCGCATGCTCGCTTTCCGGGGAACCAACACTGTACCCGAAACTTGGAGAATTTTTTGAAGCATGTCACCGGAAAGGCATTACGACGTTTCTGGTCACCAACGGGACAACACCCGCGGCTTTAGAACAGTTAGATCCTTTGCCAAAACAACTCTATGTCTCGGTTGTCGCACCAACCGAGGAACTCTACAAGAAAATCTGTGCTCCCCTTATTTCAAATGGGTGGGAAAAGATCCAGCAAACACTCGCACTCCTCCCTTCCCTTGGCACACGAACCGTGATTCGCCATACCCTAGTCCATGACTGGAACATGGACGAGAAATACATCGAAGCGTACGCGAAACTCGATGCTCAGGCGTCACCCACGTTTATCGAACCAAAAGGATATGTTTTTGTTGGTTCATCACGAAACCGGCTTCATTTCTCCAATATGCCAACCCATGACCAGATCAGAAACTTTGGGCAGAAACTCGCAGAACAACTCGGTTACGAACAAGTCATGGAAAAAGCAGACTCGCTTGTGGTTCTGCTTTCTTCGCAGCGAAAAAACAGAAAAATAAAATAAAAAAAGGGAAAGTAAACAAGTTTTAGTATTTT
Source organism: Thermoplasmata archaeon (assembly GCA_014894395.1). Taxonomy (GTDB): domain Archaea; phylum Thermoplasmatota; class E2; order DHVEG-1; family DHVEG-1; genus SM1-50. The sequence goes on along the minus strand of JADBLO010000116.1, from coordinate 497 downwards.
CCTCGTAACTTCCGGCGTTCGACTTTCACGCCATTTGGAGAGACGACCATAAGGTTGTTGCCGATGCCTGCGACATCGCCGCCGACATCATCCGTAATTCGTTTTAACTCATTGGTGACTCTCTTGAGGAGTACTTCTTGGTCAGAAATGGCGGTGAAATCAAGGATCAGCACATTTCCACCATAGACATAATCTGTTAACTCCTTTAACTCCTCGTACCGTTGAATCTCAGCAATGGCAATATGCATCCGTGCACCGGACATACCTCCGACTTGTGCGTCTGCATATTTCTCAAGATCGATATATCCCTCTGTTGTTCCCGTTTTTTTCTCACCAAAAATTTTACTTGTTATTCCCATACTGACACACTACTCCTAATTTTTGCTCGTATTCTAAAATATATTTCTCTTTATAAACATTTGTAGTGTTCTATAATTACCCGTTTGTGTTAGGACAGGACATATGTCCCTTCTGGTGATACCCTTAAACAACAAGGG
>JADBLO010000100.1 GCA_014894395.1 Thermoplasmata archaeon | reverse complement strand
GGTTTTCTTCAAATAATTTACCTAAAATTTCTGGAAATAATTCTCAGACAAGCTCCTTAAGACGAGGAAAAGGATATGAAAAAATGTCCTCTCATTCAGGCGCGATGGCTCAATGAGCGCCCCTTTGCCTGTGGGAATCCAGGTTGTAACGAATCTTTTCGTACTGAAAACGAATGTGATAGACATAGGAAAATTTGTCCCTACCGACCAAGATCGAATTTTATTACAATTTGAGTCTTAAAACCGTGTTTTGTGCTAATCGATGATAGATATAAAAAGAAAAAAGGGGTTTTTTCTAATACCCCAGCAGATGTCGAAGCACAGGGAACACATAGGGGAACTTTTCCAAGAGGTGCTCAAGGAACGCGTTGAAGGAGAACTTGTATTCCGTCGGCATCACCACTTGAAGGGTGCCCCAGTCGCTTTCGGCATCGAACGTGTCCTTTGCCTTGGCTTTTATGGTGTAGTTTCCCGCTTCAGTCCAGGAATGTGTGACGTGTATCATGGTTCCAGAAACGTAGGGTCCAAGCCACCCGGTGGTTGTATTGTCTCCCCAGTCAACAAAGTAGTAGATGTTCTGTTCTTGTCCATCCGTTGTCTGAAGGTTGTAGAGGTACTGGTTCCCTGGTTTTCCTTCCGCTGGACCAGTTATGCCAGGAACTTCCGGTGGGGTGTTGTCGGTGATGGTGACCATTAACGGCTCTGACCAGATACTCTGCGAGCCCCAGATATCGTGTGCTTTTACTGTAACATTGTAGGTTCCTAGTTCAGTCCAGATGTGGGATGCAGTTCCGGTTTGTCCTGAACTGTAAGGACCAAGCCATCCGCTATTGTTGCCGTCGCCCCAGTCGAACAGGTAAAAGATTTGTTCACCATCTGGCTCTGTTGTAGAACTGGTGTAGGTGTACTCTACGTTCCAAATTCCAAGAGTTGGCCCAAGTGGTTTTGTCGGTTGTGCTGGTGGATCACTCGACACCCAGAGCGATAATGAAGACCCGATGCCTTCGGGATACTCTCCATACTGTGGGCTCTCATCATCGGTATCTTGAGATACCGCATAGATGTATGCTTCATCCATTGTAACGATACCATCTTGATTCGCATCAGCGTCAACCGGGACTCCATATGCATCTTGCCCTTTCACCGCGGCTGTCCAATGAAACACATATGTATCGTACACATAATCGGGAGGCATCGCCCATGAATATTCATCATGACGACACGCTGATGATCCAACAATCGGTCCCGGGGGAACGATTATATTGTCTAAAAACCCTCCGGAAAAACATGGTTCAAACGTACAGATTTTTTCACACTCAGGGAACGCTGCTAAAAGCGACGCGAAATGAGCATCAGTGAGCTCCTCGTAATTCCAGAGGTTCTCAATAACATCCCATCCACTCACACTGCCCCCGTGATCTGTCGTAAAAACAAACAATTTGTCATACACGGTGAAATTATTGGCAAGACTGGTAAACACCATGTCAACATTTGAGAGAACACACGAATACATGATGTCATCATCACCGTCACCGTCTAAATCAGGATTTGAATTTTGACCATTGGCTTGATCAACAGCCGGGTTCAGCCCATCAGAACAGAGGACGATGATATTCTCATCAGGGATCTCATACACATGATTTAAGGTGATATAGATGTTGGACAGATCATTCCAGTACCGAACATGGTTGTTCCCACTGTCGTATCCTCCATTCATCAGTACCGCCCAGCGGTTGTCTCTTGAGCTTTTGCTGGTATCAAGTGCTGTTCTATCAGGGATTGGAGCCCTTCTATTTTCTGCTGACATGAATAATTTTGCAAACGCCGTGTCCACCATACGATACTCATTAAAATTACTGGGCGGGCTAGAGGCATCGAACACTTGAAGTTCGTTTGTTGACTCTGATAGAAACACATATTGAACCGGGTGGAACATATTTGCCGTGGGATACAGATCAATATAGAGCACGTACCCTGGGCATGAGACATCGAAAATAGGTTGTTTTGTTGCCAGAATTTTATCGCCCTCAGAGACCGGACCCCAGAGGTAACAAAGAAGGTTTTCGTCGTCGTCATAGGATAGTTGGTTAAGGATATAGCGTGCAATTTCTTCGCCGTCTGCCCTTGGCGAAGTTGCAGTGGTCAAGGTCGAACAGGATGCAGCAAGGAGAACACCAGCTAACACACATGTGCTTATGATTATCTTTCTTTTGTTTTTGTTATTCAAATCTATTATCCCCCTATCGATTGTTAATATAATCCTCAGACCCATTATTAATAGTATCGTTCAGGATAATTCTTTCCCAAACCATGATTTTTTATTGCATTTATTTATATAATATATCGATTTGAATTGTTTCTATAATGAGGAATCCATTTGATTATTAACAAATTTTCTTTTCCGACTCTTCCGCTTGGTCCAAATGTGTACCTATTTGTTTGTTCCCCAATGTGATACAGCATGATACCTGCCTGACTTGCTATGGACATTTTCTCGCCCCCCCTTTTATTTTTATATCACTCTCACTATTTCTCGCGTTGAAAGAGGTATAAAATTTTTTGGCACTAACGGAAGATAAAGTAAGATCTTTTTTATTATACATCACCGGTGTATAAACCTTCGGTGTCTATCTCGTTAAATGACATTGAGAAGAAAATTTCAGTAGAATATATTATGCATGTTAATCTGGATTTAATCAAATTATTATCACAAAAAAATGGTACTATTTTCATCATAGAAAAGTTTTTAACCTGAAATCGTTGTATATCCTCTATGAAGGGGAGACGAAATTCCATAATAAATATGTATCATTGTAAGAGTTGTGACATCAATTTTCTGGTTCCAATGAAATTGTCTGGAAGATCCGATCAGATAGAGTTCGTATGCCCGGAATGCAAGAGCCACGAATGGGGACATATCTGGTAACATAACACTGGAAAAGATTTTATAAGCAATGAACCTATTCCCTATTTTGGGACATATGTCTAAAGTAAACAACTCCATTCTTGTTACCCGTGTTATCGAAGCACTCTTCACGGTGGTAGGACGACGAACTCTTGATAGTTTTGCGATTCAGATTCTGAAAACCACCACAGAAAAACTGGAAACCAAATTTGATTTTCTTCGCTTTGTAAAGGTACATGATGATTTCTTTTTAGAAGAGGGAATTAAGGCAACCATTGATTCAAAATTTGATACCGTTGAACCAACTCGACTTGGTGAAGCAATCGATACTCTTGTTCGCGTGATCTATATGGAGCTTACTAAGACCATTGGTGATGATGTAGGACTGTATTTTATCACCGAATTAAAAGACAATCTTGGCGACTTGTATGTGGATGAACTGAGGGGTTGCGGAGTACATCTTGATTTGATCCAAATGGAACAACATATGCACTATCAGATGAAAGGACTACAACCGGTTCCTCCCTCGTTTCCAGAGGAAGAAGAACAGGAAGAATCTGAGTACACATGGGATACGGTTTCTACGTGGAAGTATGACAATAACGTTTGCCTTCTGTACGATGGACAGGGAAAATTATTAGACACGTTAAAGCTCGATCTCATCATCGAAGAATATATTGAGCGAGTCACTGAGGAAAAGAAACATCAGCTTGTATCCTTGCCGAAAACAACGATGCTGAAGGTTACTGAAAAAGAAAATGAGTTACTAGAGATGATGCGACGACGGGATACTGATGTAGAGTCTGCAGTGACGCTTCTTCATATCTCCCGACAGAAGTTTGATACGATGATCCAAAAACTGCTCCAGCTTGAGATGCTGCAATATATTTCAGACAACGAGGTAAAACTGACAGAGAAGGGACTTCAGCATTTATCGGAGCATAAAAAGTAAACTACGTTATTTTTTTACTTTTGCCCAATCTTTCAAGAAGCTTTGGATGCCTGCGTCAGTCAAGGGGTGTTTCGCCATTTTTCTGATAACGTCAGGTGGGACGGTGGCGATGTCTGCGCCGAGTCGTGCTGCCTCTATCACATGGATCGGGTGTCTGATGCTTGCGACAATGACTTCGGTTTCAATATCGTAGTTGCAGAAGATATCCATGATTTCTTCGATGAGCTGCATTCCTTCTTGTCCATTGTCATCGAGTCGTCCGATGAACGGGCTGACGAAGGTAGCACCTGCTTTTGCTGCAAGGAGTGCTTGATTTGCTGAGAAAATGAGCGTCACGTTTGTCTTTATTCCTTCTTTGCTGAGTGCTTTGACTGCTTTGAGTCCTTCAGGTGTCATCGGTATTTTAATGGCGACGTTTTTCCTGTATTTCTGCGGGATTTTTGAAATAATCTGTTTTGCTTCTTTGATCATGTCATCTGCTTTTTCACTGAGCACTTCAAGGCTGATAGGTCCATCAACAAGGTCGAAGATTTCATCGATGACTTCTTGGAAAGATCGTCCGCTTTTCGCAAGTAGCGTTGGGTTCGTGGTGACCCCATCAAGGATTCCCCAGGATGCAAGTTCTTTGATTTCGTTTAAATCTGCGGTGTCAATAAAGAGCTTCATAGTGCCTCACTCCAACCCCTATAAGAGATAATTATTGATAATGCTTTGGTTTCTTTTTTGGAGAGAGAACGTGGGGAATCTCCCGATGATAAAGATATGTGTATAGATATATTTGAAAAAATCAAAACATATATATATCTAGGTATACATTACATGTATTTGCAGGAGGGGATCCATGCCTCTAACAAGGAAAGCACGGGTGGTGGGAAGCAGCCTTGTAATAACAATACCAAGCCAGCTTGCCAAGGCACATGATATCAATGACGGGGATGAGTTGGAGATTATACCATCAGGGATGGGAGAATTTAAAATTCGGAAAACAAAAAAATAATTGAAAAATCTTTCCCGTTATTCATATCGGGTCACACGAGAGGGATGGGACATTCTACCAAAGAGGAACGATACTTTTATTAATAAAAAAACTACTGATAGAGGAGATGGAAGTAGCGTAGTAAAACCTACGTGTAGGTGAGGGAACAATGAAAACGCAAACCATTACACTTGAAAAAGGTAAGACAACCGGATATTGTATTGATCTTGGAAAAGCCCCACTTCTCATCATCCTAGCAAAGAAAGGATACGTTATGTGTGGGTATCTCAACATGAATGCAGCTAATAAATTAGGGGACATAGCAGGGAAAGTCACTGGTGTGAAGACGTTCGATGACATGCTCAATGCGGATGTGGTTGAAGTATCGGAGAACGCAAAACTCGCAGGGTTAAAGGAAGGAATGAACGCAAAAGATTTTCTCAATGCCCTTCTGTGAGGAGCAATCAATGCTGACCTTTAAAGACATACAAGAGGCATATGAAATTCTCAAGCCGGCTGTAAGGCGGACGCCATTGGAGAGATCGAAGACGTTTTCACACATGATAAAAGCAAACGTCTACCTAAAAGAGGAGAACCTTCAGACGACCGGTTCGTTTAAGATCCGCGGAGCGTACAACAAAATCTACCATCTCACAAAAGAAGAGCGAAAATTTGGCGTCGTCTGCGCCTCTGCGGGGAATCACGCACAAGGTGTCGCGTACGCCTCAACACTGATGGGTGTGAAAAGCACCGTTTTTATGCCGATTTATACGCCGCCGACGAAGATCATCGCGACAAAATCCTATGGAGCAACGGTTGTTCTTGAAGGAATCACCTATGATGATGCGGCATTGGCTGCAAAAAAGTACGCAGAAGAAAAAAAGATGACGTTTGTGCACGCGTTTAATGATGATTTTGTCATTGCTGGACAAGGGACGATTGGGATCGAGATTTTCGAGGTGTTACCCCAAGTTGATGTGGTACTTGTCCCAATTGGAGGCGGGGGGCTCATTAGTGGGATCGCTCTCGCACTAAAGACACTCAAACCAAACGTAAAAATTATAGGAGTTGAAGCAGAAGGTGCACAGTCGATGAAACTCTCTCTGGAACAGAACAAGATCGTACCGCTGAAAAGTATTATGACCATCGCTGATGGAATAGCCGTAAAGACACCGAAAGAACTGACGTTCGCACTGGCACAACAATACGTTGATGAGGTAGTGACCGTGAACGATGAGGAGATCGCCAACGCCCTTTACCTGTTGTTGCAGAGGACAAAACTGGTTGTGGAACCTGCAGGGGCAGTCGCGCTTGCGGTTTTATTAAGTAAAAAAGTCTCTTTCCCAAAGAAGAACATTGTCGCTGTTCTAAGTGGAGGAAACGTAAATCTTTCGCTTCTCACGCAGATCATCGAACGAGGCATGATGCGACATAAACTCCTTGTGAAGGTTTCTGTAACCGCCCTTGATAAACCAAAAGTACTGAAAGACATTCTTACGATTCTTGCGGATTTCGGGGCAAACGTGCAATCCATTGCTCATGATCGATGTACTACCGCAGTACCAGTCGGCTACGTCAAGATCGTTATCACGTTCCAAACATTAGGAAAGGAACAGATTGATATGATCAAACAGGAACTGGACCGGAAAAAAGTGAAGTACCATATTCTTAGTTGATAAAACAAAAAGTAATTATCACCTATCACATATTCAGGCATCTATAAGGAGTAACGGAGAGGGAAACGCATCTTAGAAGACGTACTCGTCCCACTTGCAGCTGTTGCTGTCGCCGAGCTTGGTGACAAAACACAGTTATCGATTCTCTTGTTATCCTCAAAAACAAAGAAACATGCGTATCTTCTACTCGGGGTTATCCTCGCGTTTGTAATCGTAGATGGCATCGCGATCGCAGCCGGTTCATGGATAACCAGTATTATTCCAATACGAATCGTGAAAATCATCTCTGGTATCATGTTCATCGTTTTTGGGTTGGTGATGCTGATACGAAAGGAGAAAGAGTCTGAACAGAAAAAGTTCTATAACAATCCATTTGTCTCAGGGTTCCTCCTCATCCTGTTAGCTGAGTGGGGGGATAAAACACAGATTGCTTCTGCGCTGTTTGCGACCAAATATAACGCGGTGATGGTGTTCTGTGGAACCATAATTGCCCTCACCTTGGTATCGATTATGGCTGTGTATTTTGGGAAATTCATTGCAGAGCGAATCAATAAAAAGGTGCTGACAAGAGTCGCAGCAGTCGTCTTCATCATCATGGGTGTTGTGTTCTTTTTCTAACGAGTCTACTACTACAACAGCATCGAAGTTACCAGGTAAAAGAAGAATCAGGACAAGATGCTGTTTATCTTAGAGAAGTTTTACCGCAATATGTGACCAGGGCACTTGTGTCAGTTTCCAGGTGTTTCCTGTTGTGGTGATCTGAGCGATTTGAGAGCTATCCGGGTTGATGTTCTTTTTATCGAGTTTTCTGAGTTGCTCAATGGCTTCATCTTCTGTTGCGAAAAGATATTTTTCTTTCCCGGTGTCTAGACAATAGAGCATGTTGTCGATTTTCAAGCCTTTAATTGTTTGTTCAGAGCATGGTTCGTTTGTCACCGGTGATTCCAATTGTACTTTTTTATCAGTTGGCATTGGAGTACGAACAGGTTGATCCATTAAAATATTTTTCATTGCATTCACCTCACACGTACAATACATTCGCATCGATGTATAAATATTTATGGCCGTTAATTTTTATTTTCTTGTGGCATATCCTTGTGACTCATGGAATTTCCCAGACGAATCTATTTAAAGCTCCACTTTTTTACTTAGGTGAACTACTATGCCAGTAGATGACCAAATTATTTTTGAACTCTTATGCATATCAGATTTTGTAGGGA
>JADBLO010000023.1 GCA_014894395.1 Thermoplasmata archaeon | reverse complement strand
GCCGTGAACTGTAACTTTTAATGCACGGTTTCCCTCTTCAACCGTGTCGCTCACAATCTCGAACACAGGCTTTGTAGTTACGCCTGTAGCTACTTGAATAAGCCAGCCTTTAACTTCTGTAGTGTCAACAACGCCAGTGTTGGAACTTTCGAAGCCTCCGTTTGTAACAAGTTGGGCATTAGCAGTGCCCGCTATGATGATAAGCATTAACATAATGCAATATCCTGCATAGGATGATAGCTTCTTGTATGATTTTATCATGTGTACCTCCATTATATGTTTATTTAAGTAATTAATTAAAAAGCCCTGGATATTTGTAACATTTTACTATCACAACCTTGAGAGAATGAATTTTTCACAATTTATGGGTCAAGTCCTTTTTTGTGTGTAAAAACCAGGAGGTCCTTAGGCCGCCCGTTGATACGAGATATATGCTGACTGCTCATTCGGACACATCAGTGAACGAATATTCCTTAGTTGAACGAACTCCAACTCGTTCATCGAAACTCTGCTCCAAGAATCCGATGCACGTTTGAGAACTGCAAACACCAACCCAAGTGCAGAACGCTCATGCTGATGCTGTGGAAAGACTTTGGTTCTTCGCTTCTGTTCTTCAAATGCGCGCTCTAATAAATTGGTGGTACGTATGTATCGCCGATGTCCCGATGGATATTTTAAGTGTGCAATGCAACTCTCAAGATCATCATTAAAGCACTGCATGGCCGAAGGATATGCACTTGCATATCGATCAATAATCCTGGCAGCTAAAAGCTCTGCTGTTTGCGTATCTGGCGCGTAATATACCGCCTTGACTTCATTCAGAATAATCTGCTGCACGTCGCGCGGCAACTTCGATGCAATGTTGCGCAGTTTATGAGCAATACACCGCTGGCGATGGGCTTTGGGAAAATACTTTTCTACTGCCGCAATCAATCCCGGCGCACCATCGCTGATGACAAGCAATGGCTGACGCAATCCTCGCACGTGAAGATCGGCGAAAAACAGTTCCCACGACTCCTTGCTTTCACTGTCGGTCGCAGCAAGATGCAATAACAGCTTCGTTCCATCGCTACAAATGGCCCATGCGCATAAGAGCGTTTGATTATTCGTATAGCGACGCACTGATTCATACACACCGTCAACAAACAGATAAACAATATCATACGTCGATAAGTCTCTCTGTGAATATTCCTGATACTGAACATACAACCGCTCTGCAAGTTTGCTGACAACGCTTCTGCTAAAGATTGGTTTGTTGTTTGAATCAATAAAGGTTTTCTCAATATCTCTGGTCGAAAGTCCTCGCACATACATCTCTAACGCCATGACACGGACCCTGTCTGCATACTGTGCTAATCCTTTGAGGATCCGGCTCACAAATGGCTCTTTGGTATTACGTACTCGCGGATGTCGAATGGTGACTGCTCCACCGGGCAACAACCCCTTCCGCTGATAATAGCCATTGCGGTAACCCTTTGATTTTTCATTGTGTTCATACCACTTTCGGCCTAAAAAGGCATCTACTTCTGTCTCTAAAACCTCTTGGATGAGTTTCTCCTGACCGGCTCGGTGGAATTCTTCTATAGCCAAGGCTCCTTCTCTCGAGAGTATTTCTTCCACCTGGTTGTGTTTTTCCTTTGATGCTGGTATCTTCTTCATGGTGCTGGCTCCTTCGTTGATTGTTTTTGTTTGTTCGCAACTACAAATTTAATCAACGGGAACGGCACCTCCTATTTTTTACACAATGTTACGGACTTTATCCCAAGGATCCATTAGTGTTATATAATCTCTCCTTGGCCTATTCCAAAAAGAAAGATTTTAAAACAGCTCTAACCATGATTAATGAATGCTTATTTGCAAAACCAAATTATCCTGAAGCAAATGGTTTAAAGCAACAAATATTAAGTGCTTTAAAATGAATTCATCATCAATAGTGCCCAACTGTTAGAGATGGAAGATAGAATTTTAATCATTTAGTAACTTCAATTTAACCATTGACCTTAACAGTAAATGAAAATAGTATAAGTTAGGAGATGGTAGTGCCAGGCATCGAACCTACAAAGTCAAAAAGCGAGTAAATTTAATATATAAAAGGGATTTTAAGCTTAAACAAAATTTACCTATTATTGGTTTGAGCTTAAGTTTAGATGGAGTAAATATTTTTCATGCTATGACACAAAGAGATGAAATAACAAATTAATAGATAAACAACGGATATATTTTGCAGATAGCTTTAGGTAACAACTGATTTATGGAGGTTCCAAATGAAAAGCATGATATTACTTTTCAGTATGTTGCTTCTAGGATCATTGGCGTTTGCTGATTATGATCCGCAGTATGTCTCGAAAGTAAGCGGCGATACGCTTTTTGTAAAAGATGATGCAGAT